>NZ_JBWKZF010000005.1:0-270869 GCF_059424195.1 Caulobacter sp. GW456-12-1-14-TSB4 | reverse complement strand
CCCCATCCCCAACCCTTCCCCATCGAGGGGAAGGGAGCTGAATGATCAAGACCGGAACGCCGTCCGCCGCCAACCATTCCTTCTGCAGGCACAGGAGAGACGCCATGACCGATGTCGACAACGGATACGATGAGCAGGACGGCGCCGAGGCCATGGACGATGACGTCATCGGCAAGGACGGCGAGTTCCGCACCTTCGAGGAGCTGCCCGACGTGCTGGACGTCACCCAGGCCGAGGGCGACGAGGATGACGACGACGCCTTGATCGGCGAGGATCTCGACGACGACGAGATCATCGACCTGGAGCAGGACGAGGACGGCGATTCCGACGACGAACGCCCGGAGGTCTTCGACGGCGAATAGGTCTCGCCGTTCTCCGCCGTCAGGCCTCGGCGCACGAGGCCTTGGCGGCCTCCAGGAAGCGGATCACGGCCAGTTCGAAGGCGCGGGACGAGCGGCCGGGCTTCAGCGGCAGCACGCCCTGCTGATAGGCCTCCAGCACCAGCGGGTGGATATAGGACCCCCGGCAGACGGCGGCCGTATTGCCCAGCAGGCCCGCGACCGCCTTCACGCAGGTGTTGACGTTGCGCTTGGCCTCGGTCGCGCTGCCGGCCTTCGGGACGAGGCACAGGGCGCGGGCGGCGGCCAGGGTGCCGGCCCAGGTGCGGAAGTCCTTGGCCGAGAAGTCCTCGCCCATCGCCGCGCGGATATAGGCGTTGACGTCGGCGCTCTCGACCGAGCGCCTTTGACCGTCGTCGTCGAGATACTGGAACAGGCGCTGGCCCGGCACGTCCTGGCAGGCCTTGACGATGCGGGCCAGGCGCCGGTCGCGGAAGCCGGTGGTGTGGACCACGCCGCTCTTGCCCTTGAACTGGAACGTGCCGCCGACGCTGGACAGCTTGGCGTGCCGGTCGCGCAGGGTGGTCAGGCCGAAGCTCTTGTTCTCCTTGGCGTAGGCCTCGTTGCCGACGCGGATCAGGGTCAGCTCCATCAGCCGCACCACGGCGGCGACGACCTTGTCGCGAGGCAGCCCCCGGCGGGCGAGGTCCTTCTCGACCCGGGTCCGCAGCTTGGGCAGGGCGCGGCCGAAGGCGATCATGCGGCCGAACTTCAGGCCGTCGCGGTCGCGCCGCCAGGCGTCGTGATAGCGGTACTGCTTGCGGCCCCGCTGGTCGCGGCCGGTGGCCTGGATGTGGCCGCGCGGCGAGGGGCAGATCCAGACGTGCGTCCAGGCCGGCGGGATGGCCAGGGCGCGAATCCGCTCCAGCGCGCCGGCGTCGTCGATTCGCGCGCCGTCCGGATCGCGGTAGTCGAAGCCGTCGCCGCTCTTGATCCGGCGCAGGCCGGGATCGTCGTCATTGACGTAGAGAAGGCCGGGCGAGACCGGCGGAAAATCGACCGTGTCGCGTGGCATGTCGCCAGCCCCTTTTTCAGCGCTCCGTCGCCGGATCAACGGCGGGCGCGAGGGGCGGTTCCGAATGCGAAAAGGCCCGCGATGCGAAGTCGCGGGCCTTTCGAAAGCGGTACTGAGTGGAGGGTCTTACGGAGCCTCGTCGTCCACCATGGCGCGGACCAGATCGACGACCCGGCGGCGCAGGCGACGATCCGACAGGCGCGGGAAAAGGCTAGCCAGTTCCAGGCCTTCCGGCGTCGAGACGAACTCGGTCATGCGCTGGGCGAAGCCGTCGTCGATGCCGCCGTCGGTGTCCTCGAGGCCCTCGAAGAAGTAGGAGACAGGGGCTTGCAGCAGCTTGGCCGCGTCATACAGCTTGCTGGCGCTGATGCGGTTGGCGCCGCGCTCGTACTTCTGGATCTGCTGGAAGGTGATGCCCAGGGCGTCGGCGACTTGGGTCTGCGAAAGTCCCATCATCTTGCGGCGAATTCTCAGCCGGGCCCCTACATAGAGATCAACAGGGTGGGCCGGTTCGGCTGCGGCTCGATCGTTCATCCGCCTTGGATCCATTCAGCGCCGCGACAGCGGCCTCACTCAAGTGTTAACGGATATAGACCGAGCTTGGCTGCGACGTCACGTGCGCATGTACACGGAACTGGGTCTTCGCGCCAAAGTGTCGCGATGCATGGTTTATCGTTAATGGTGAATTTTAACCTCCCGGCTTCTGTACGGGGCTTGACGTTCAGGCCCTCGAGAGGTGTTTGCGCCCCATGAAACTTCATTCGGGCGCATGTGTCGCCGTGGCCGGGGCCGGGGCCCTGGGATCAGCCGTGGCGCTGCGTCTGGCGCGGGCGGGCTTCAAGGCCACCGTCTTCGATCCGGCCGCGCCGGGCGACAACGCTTCGGGCGTGGCCGCCGGCATGCTGGCGCCGGTCAGCGAGGCTCTGTTCGATCCGGCTTCGCGCGATCACCTGCCGATCATGCGCCGAGCGCGCGATCTGTGGCCGGCCTTTGCCCAAGACCTAGGCATCCCCTTGGGCCGGACCGGTGTGCGGTTCGAGGGTTCCGACGCCTGGCGTGGCCAGGTCGGCGAGCGACTCACCGCGCTGGGCCTACCGGACGCCGACACGGACGAGGACTGGCGGGTCGAGGCGCGGGCGACGCTGGACATCCTGCGCCGCGCGGCCGAGGCGGCCAGGGTGCGGTTCGAGACCGGCGCGGTCGAGGGCTTTTCGCCGGGGGCTCTGATCCTGGCTGACGGCCGCACCGAAGCCTTCGACGCCCTGGTCCTGGCGACCGGTCCCGGAGCCCGCGACGGCCGCTTGGCGCCTGAGACCAAGGTGCTGGCGCCGATCAAGGGCCAGATCCTGCGGGTGTCGGCCGAGGCCGGCGAGACAGTGGTGCGAGGCGAGGGCGTCTATCTGGCGCCGGGCGAGGACCTGGCGATCGGCGCCACGATGGAGGCTGGCCGCGACGACCTGCTGCCCGACGCCTCGGCGACGCAAGGCCTGCGTGCGGCGGCCTGGGCCCTGCGGCCGGAGCTGGATCTCGACGCCGCCAAGGTCGAGGTCGGGGTGCGGGTCACCACGCCGGACGGCCTGCCGCTGGTCGGCTGGAGCCAGGCGCCCGGCGTCATGCTGGCCGTCGGCGCGCGCCGCAACGGCTGGCTGCTTGCGCCGCTTGTGGCCGACATGGTCGCGGCGTATCTGAATGGCGATAACCCGGGCCCGGACGCCGCCGTCATGGACGCGCGCCGTTTCGAGAAGTCCGAGGGCCAAAGCAACGCAGGGGAGTAGGACCGGATGTCCGGATTCTGGTTGACCGAAGAGCAGGAAGCCATCCGCGAAGGCGTCGCCAAGGTGTGCGCGGCCTTCGACGACGAATACTGGCGCCGCACGGACGAGACCGGAATCTTCCCCGAGGAATTCGTCGCCGCCATCGCTCAAGGGGGATGGCTGGGCGTGGCCATGCCCGAGAGCGTCGGCGGCGCGGGCCTGGGCCTGACCGAAGCGGCCGTGATGATGCAGACCGTGGCCCAGTCGGGCGCGGGCTTCTCGGGCGCCTCGGCCATCCACCTCAACATCTTCGGCCCGATGCCGCTCGTGAAGTTCGGCACCGACGAACAGCGCACCCGCCTGCTGCCCCGGATCATCTCGGGCGAGGACAAGATGTGCTTCGCGGTGACGGAGCCGAACTCGGGGCTCGACACCTCCAGCCTGGAGACGCGGGCCGAGAAGGTGGACGGCGGCTATCGCCTGAACGGCCGGAAGATTTGGACCACCGGCGCCCAGCGCGCCAACAAGATCCTGATCATCGCCCGCACCACCCCGAAGGACCAGTGCGCCAAGCCGCACCAGGGCCTGTCGCTGTTCTACACCGACGCCGAGAAGATCGAGGCCAAGCCGATCCCGAAGATGGGCCGCAAGGCCGTCGAATGTAACATGCTCTTCATCGAGGACCTGTTCGTCCCGGCCGAGGACCTGGTCGGCGAAGAGGGCAAGGGCTTCGCCTATCTGCTGCACGGTCTGAACCCCGAGCGGGTGCTGTTCGCCGTCGAGGCCATCGGCCTGGGCCGTGCGGCTTTGGCCAAGGCCACCACCTACGCCAATGAGCGGATCGTTTTCGGCCGGCCGATCGGCAAGAACCAAGGCGTGGCCCATCCGCTGGCCAAGTCGTGGGCCGAACTCGAGGCCGCCAACCTCCTCGCCTTCAAGGCCGCCGCCCTCTACGACCAGGGCAAGGACTGCGGGGCCGAGGCCAACGCCGCCAAGTACCTGGGCGCCGAGGCCGGCTTCCACGCTTGCGAGAACGCGGTCCTGGCCCATGGCGGCATGGGCTACGCCAAGGAATACGACGTCGAGCGCTACTTCCGCGAAGCGATGATCGCCCGCATCGCGCCGGTCAGCCGCGAGATGATCCTGAACTTCATCGCCGAGCGCGTGCTGGGCTTGCCCAAGAGCTATTAGAATGATGGCCGGGTCGCGGAAGGCGCGACCCGGCCGCCGTTTCAGCGCCGGAGGGTGGGTGGCTAGCCCGCGCTGAACCGGATCGGGATGCGGACGGTGGCGCCGTCCACGGCCTGGCCGTTCTCCATCTGCGGCTTCATCTTGAAGAAGCGCGAGATCTTCAGCGCCGCATTGCCAAAGCCCTCATCGGCGGGCGTTTCGGAGGCCACCACGCAGTCGCGGACCGTGCCGTTGATCGCCACCATGCAGCTCAGCGTCGCCGAGCCGGACAGACCACGCCGCTGAGCGCTTTCCGGATAGTAGCGCGAGACCTCGTCGGCGGAGGGCGTGCGCAGCCAGTTGGCGCGGGTGATCAGCTTGGGCTGCGGCGGCGCGGGCGGGGCCTGTGGCGCGGCCGGGACGGTCGGCAGCACCGGCGGGCCATCGACGGCGGGGCCTGGCGGGATATCCAGCGGCTTGACCGGCAGCGGATCGGGCGCTGGGATCGGCGTCGGAACCGGCGTGTGCAGGCGTAGCTGGTTCTGCGGCGGCGGCTGGTTGGTCTGCGGAGGAGGCGGCGGCGGCTTCGGCGGGGTGTAGGTTGGCTCGAGGATGAAGCCTGGATCCTCCTGCGCCATCGGCATCGGGGTGACGTACTTGGTGTAGGCCAGGTAGCCGATCAGTCCCAGGTGCGCGGCGACCGAGACGGCGATGCCGATGACCAGCACCTTGGACGGCTTGCGCGGCGCATCGTCCAGGCCGGGGATGCCCGAGCCGCTGGGATGGAGAGCCAGGTTCATGTCGATCTCCTACGCGTAAATTACGTTTGTAGGATCAGGTCATCACGAACGCTCCAGGCTGTAAATTGACAATCGTAATCTGCGTGACGATTTGTCTTACGCTTGTAAGAATGAGTGCGACATGTCGTCATCTGGGGACAGGGCGTTAACGTGGTTAATCGTGAATTAACCATGATCGCCGACTCCTGAGGCCCATGCCCGCCGTCAGTTCCATCCGCAGCGTCGTCGAGTCGGCGATCCAGCGCGCTTCCAGCGCGACCGGGGTCGACTTCACGTTCCTGATGGGCACCGCCAAGCGCGAAAGCGGGTTCAACCCGGCCGCCAAGGCGCGGACCTCGTCGGCTTCGGGCCTGTTCCAGTTCGTCGATCAGACCTGGCTGTCCACGCTGAAGAAGCATGGCTCCAAGTACGGTTACGCCCGCTATGCCGACCTGATCACCCAAGGCTCGGACGGCCGCTATCGGGTCGAGGGCGACGAGGCCCGCAAGGCCGTGCTGGGCCTCAAGGCCGATCCGCACGCCGCCTCGCTGATGGCCGGTGAGCTGGCCTCCGATCATGCTTCGTATCTGCGGGGCCGGGTGGGGCGCGACCCGACCTCCGGCGAACTCTACGCCGCCCACTTCCTGGGTCCGGCCGGCTCTGCTCGCCTGATCCAGGCCGCCACCGCCTCGCCGGGCGCCAGCGCCGCCGCCATGTTCCCGGACGCGGCACAGGCCAACAAGTCGATCTTCTACAAGGACGGCCGCGCCGCCACGGTGGGCGAGGTCTACGCCAATCTGACCAAGACCGGCGGCGCGACCCGCGTCACGGACCAGGCGCCGGTCAAGCTGCCCGAGGGCGATCAGGGCTTCATGCAATATGCCGGCGGCCGCCGCCTGGAGCGCATTCGCCAGCAGGAGGCGATGGTCGATCTGATCCTGCGCGGCTCGCAGGACGTCGGCAATCCGTTCGGCGGCTCGGACAACTCCAACATGGGCGGCGGTCAGCGCCTGGCCAGCTCGATGTTCTCGGCCGAGATGCTGCGCGTGCTGGCCGACGCCAACGACAAGGTCAACCAGCGCTGACCTTGGTCAGTTCCGCGACCTGATCTTCCGACCACCCCAACGCCCTGAACACCGCCGCCGTGTCCGCGCCCAGCTTCGGCGCAGGGCCGCGCGGGCCGTCCTCGGACCCTTGAAAACGCGCCGGCGCGGCGGGGGCCTTGAACGTGCCGCCCACGCCGTCGGGAGTGTCGACGAAGCAGCCCGCCGCCTCGGCCTGCGCGTCCACGGCCAGCTCGCGCGGCGTCTGGTAGGGCGCCCAGGTGATGTCGCCGGCGTCCAGCGCTTCGGCGGCGTCGTCATAGGCCATGGCCCCGAAGGCCTCGTCCAGGATGTCCACCAGCGCCTGGCCATTCTCGCGGCGGGCTTTGGCGTTGGCGAAGCGAGGGTCCTCGACCAGTTCAGGCCGGCCGGCGGCGGCGGCGATGCGCGGCCAGTCCACCGAGCCCTGGCGGGGCAGCAGGCAGATCCAGCGGCCGTCGGCGGTCTTGTAGAAGTTGGCCAGCGGCTGCAGCGCCTCGCGCCGTCCGCGCGTCGAGGCCAGCTTCCCGAAGCGCAGCTGGATCGCCATGTCCGAGCCGATCGCATAGACGCCCGTGCGCAGCAGTGAGGTCTCGACCAGTCGGCCAACGCCGGTGTTGGTGCGCTCGTGCACGGCCGCCAGGATCGCCGACACCGTCGCCAGCGAGGTGACGTGGTCGCCCATGCCCGTGCGGATCGGGAAGGGCTCGGTCCCCTTCGGCGCGGTGATCGACCCGACCCCGGCGCGGGACCAGAAGGCCGCTACGTCCATGCCGGGCTTGTCGCGGTCCGGGCCGGTCAAGCCATAGCCCGTCAGGCTGCAATAGATCAGGCGCGGATTGACCGCTTTCAGCGCCTCATAGTCGAGGCCCGCGCGCGCCAAAGCTGCGGGTCGGACATTGGTCAGGAAGATGTCGGCGGTGGCCGCCAGGGCTTTCAGGGCGTCGCGGCCCAGGTCGGAACGGATGTCCAGAACCACGGCCTTCTTGCCACGGTTGTCGAGCTCGAAGATCGGGTTGGCGTCCTGGTCCGAGCCGATGGTGTCGAAGAACCGCCGCATCGGATCGCCCTCGGGCGACTCGACCTTGATCACCTCGGCGCCCCAGTCGGCCATGATCCCGGCCGCGCCGGGGGCGGCGATATAGGTCGCCAGCTCGACGACCCGCAGTCCCTCCAGCATCGCTCTCTCCCTTTTTCTCGTTGAGACGAGTGTGGGGGAGGGCGAGGAAAGGGGGAAGGCTTACCTTAGGACAGAGACCGTCAGGCGGCGGCGCGATCGTCGCGACGGTCCAGGGCGGCGGCGTCGGCCAGGGCTCGGGCCACGCCCGCCACGCTGACCGGCTTGCGCAGCATGATGTCGGCGCCCGCTTCCAGGAAGCCGGTGGCCTCCTCGCCATCGCCGTCGATGATGGCGACGATCGGGGCGTGGCGGTTGGGACCGTCGCCCCCGCGCAGGCTGGCGGCGGCGGCCGGGCCGTCCATCACCGGCATGCGGTGGTCCAGCATCAGGAGGTCGAATTCGGCAATCCTGGCCAGGTCGGCGGCGCGGCGGCCGTTCTGGGCGTGGACCACCTGGTGACCCAGCTGCTCGAGGATGGCGCGCAGCATGGCCGCGTTCAGGGCGTCGTCCTCGGCGATCAGGATGCGCATGGCGCGCGGCGCGCCCGAGGTCTCGGCCGCGACGGCTTCCAGCTCGCCTTCGTCCAGTTCGCATTCGGCGGCCGAGTCGAAGGGCAGGATCAGCGTGAAGCAGCTGCCGACGCCCACGGCGCTGCGGGCCTCCAGCGTGCCGCCCATCAGGCGAGCCAGCTGGCGCGACAGCGACAGGCCCAGGCCCGCGCCGTTGACGCCGGCCCCGGTGCGCTCGACGCGGCGGAAGGGTTCAAACGCCTGCTCGATCTCCTCGACCGACAGGCCCGGACCGGTATCGGCGACCTCGATGGCGATCTGGCCTTCGCGCAGTTCCAGGCGGACCTCGATACGGCCGCGCACGGTGTACTTGACCGCGTTGCCCAGCAGGTTGGCGATGATCTGGCGGGTGCGCAGGGCGTCGGCGACCACAGCGCCCTTGTCGCGGCCGCGCAGCAACGGATCGATATGGACGGCCAGTTCCAGGCCCTTGGTCGCGGCGTGCGGCTTGTCCAGCAGGGCCAGGTCCTGGACCAGGCGGACCGGATCGAACGGCTGGGCCTCGACGCTGAGGCGGCCGGACTCGGCGGTCTCGCTGTCCAGCGTGGCGTTCAGCACCGCGATCAGGTCCTGGGCCGCGTCGAGGGCGGCGTTCAACTGCTCGCGCGACGGCGCGGCGCGGCCGCCCTTGCCGGCGGCGGCGGCCAGCACGTGGGTGACGCCGGTCAGGCCGTTGCGGATTTCGTGGCTGAGGGTGGCGACGATGTCGGACTTCGACCGGGCGGTGCGTTCGGCCGTCTCCAGCACCCGCAAGCGCTCATCAACCATGTGCTCGTGGCGGACGGCCAGGTCGTGCTGGCGGCGGAACATGCGGTTGAGGATCAGGGCCAGGGTCAGGGCCAGGGCGGTCGCGCCCCAGGTCAGCTCGCCCAGCTCGCGATTGCCGGAGAAGGAGACGATCAGCGGGCCAGCCGCCGCGATCGGCGCGACGATCAGCAGGCCGACCAGATAGGGCGCGGCGAAGAAGGCGCACAGCACCGCGCCGGCCGTGGCCAGCAGCAGCAGCGGCTCGCGGGCCGGTCCGGCGCCCAGGGCGAAGATCGAGACCTGCACGGCGGCCAGGGCCCAGAGCACGCCGCCGATGACCTGCACGCGGGCTCTACGGTTAAGATCTTGCGACGCTTCGTCGCGCAGCCAGTTCACCACCGCGTAGAAGAGGCCCCAGTTGATCGCGAACACGGCGAAGCTGGCGGTCATCCAAACGCGGTTGGCGGCGAACGATCCGATCCACACGAAAAGCGGCAGGCTGACCGCGAAAACCCCAAGCGCGTAAGGCAATAGCGCGGCCTGGGCGTCCAGGGCCTTGGCGAGGTGCGCGCCGTCCGTGGCAATGTCTCTTGGGCGGCGCTCGGCGAGCAAGGTCGCACTCCTCGTTATTGAGAGCGCACCTTAGAGCGTCGTGGTTTGTACCCGGTTACGGGGTATCGTTAATCCACAGGTACGAAGTTCAAACAATCATTAAGCCTAACCGTCGAGGATGTGACTCCAAGTTCCTCCGTCCCATTCCCGACGTCCCATTCCCTACGTCCCACTCCCTACGTCTTTGGCAGGCGAACCATGGCCACCACCCGCGCCGCACTCACCGACTCCGACATCCGCATGCTCGTGAAGGGCGCGACGCCCGACGAGCGGGCGCTGGCCGCGCACAAGCTGTGCCGCAGCATCGATCGCGGCGCGCTGAGCGACGAGGATCGCACGGTCGCCCACGAGATCCTGCGGGTGATGGCCGCCGACGCCGCCGAACTGGTCCGCCGGGCCATGGCCGTCACCCTGAAGAATTCCATGGCTCTGCCGCCGGACGTCGCCAACCGCTTGGCCCGCGACGTCGACAGCGTCAGCCTGCCGATCATCAGCTTCTCGCCGGTGTTCACCGACACCGACCTGGCCGAGATCGTTCGCGTCGGCGGCGCGGTGCGCCAGAAGGCCGTCGCCAAGCGTCCGAAGCTCTCCAGCCGCATCACCACCCTTTTGGTCGAGCAGGGTGACGAGGACGTGGTCGCCACGGCCTGCGCCAACGACAATGCCCGCTTCTCGGAAGTGGCGCTGCAAAAGGCCCTGGATCGCTTCGCCAAGTCGGAGAGCGTGCTGCAGGCCGTCGCCTATCGCACGGCCCTGCCGCTGTCGGTCAGCGAGCGCCTGATCGACATGGTCGGCGAGCAACTGCGCGACCACATCCTGGCCAGCCACGCCCTGTCGGCCGAGCGCACGATGGAGCTGATCCTCGGCGCCAAGGAGCGGGCGACGATCGACCTGGTCGACCAGGCCGGCCGCGCCGCCGACCCCAAGGCCTTCGTGGCGCACCTTGCCAAGGTGGGCCGCCTGTCGCCGTCCCTGGTCCTGCGGGCCCTGGCCCATGGCCATATGGGCTTCTTCGAGTGGGCCGTGGCCGAGCTGTCGGGCGTGCCGCACCACCGCACCTGGCTGATGATCCACGACGCCGGCCCCCTGGGTCTGAAGGCGATCTGCGAGCGTGCCGGCCTGCCGCCGCGCCTCTACTCGGCCTTTCGCGCGGGCGTCGACGCCTATCACGGCCTGGAGTTCGATGGCGGCGCCAACGATCGTGCGCGCTTCCAGGAGCATATGATCCAGCGCTTCCTGACCTCGTCGCACACGGTCTCGCGCGAGGACAGCGAGTACCTGCTGGAGCGCATGGACCGCAGCGCCAACCGCCGGCGCTCGGATCGCGACAAGGATCAGGGCGCGGCCTAAGCGCCTCAACCAAACGGATGTTCGAAAGAAGTCTGGGCAATCGCACGGAGCGGCGCCAGACTTCCCGCCATGTCTGACTCACAGCCGGGCGAGATCCGCCTCGCCGCCACCATACTGCTGCTTCGGGACGCGCCGGCGTTCGAGGTGCTGATGGTCAAGCGCCACCACCAGATCGACTTCGCCGCCGGGGCCCTGGTGTTCCCGGGCGGCAAGAGCCACGGCGGCGACAGCGACCCGCGCTGGCGTGACCTGGCCATCGGCTTCGATGAAGTTGGACAGGACGGCGTGGCCCTGCGCATCGCGGCCATCCGCGAGGCCTATGAGGAGGCCGGCGTGCTGCTGGCCCGTGAAAAGGACGGGGCCTTCTATGCCGGCGAGGCGGCCAAGGATATCCGGGACGCGGTGGCGCAGGACAGGGTGGCTTTCATCGACGTGGTCGAGGATCTGGGCCTGAAGCTGGACCTCTCGGCCCTGACCGTGTTCGCTCGCTGGATCACGCCCAAGCTGATGCCCAAGCGGTTCGACACCTGGTTCTACGTCGCCCACGCGCCGCTGGCCCAGCAGGCGATCTGCGACGGCCACGAGGCGGTCGACGCCGAGTGGATCGCGCCCAGCCTGGCGCTGGACCTGGCGGCCTCGGGCGAGCGCAAGGTGATCTTCCCCACGCGCATGAACCTGCAGCTGCTGGCCGAGAGCGCCGACCCCGCCGACGCCGTGGCGCGGGCCGAGGGGCGGGCGTTGGTCACGGTCGAGCCTTGGGTCGACGGCAAGGTCCTGCGGATCCAGGAAGACGCGGGCTACGGCCCCGTGACGGAACCGCTTGAGGCGCTCTAGTTCTTCAGGCCCGGTCCTGCCGCGTTCACCCAGCCGACCACGTCGCCCAGAACCTTCCCGACAGCCTGGTCGTAAGCCGGCACGATGGCGCCGACGCGGTTGTCGGCGGCTTTCACCTTGGCCTCGAAGATCTGGTCGCCGACCAGGGCGCGGTCGCTGTTGCGGTTGAGGACGGCGCGTACACGCACCACGATCTCGGGAGCCGCTTTCGGACCATTGATGTAGTCGGCCTCGAAGGTGCGGACCTCCAGGCGTAGCACCAGGTCGGCCTTGGCCACTTCGCCGCGACCGATCAGGCGCGCGCGGCCCGGATCGTTCTCGAACGCGCGGGCGGTGGCCTCCTCGAACAGGATGAAGGCCGGCGATACCCAGCGGGCCCCGGCGATATAGGCCACCTCGCCATTGGTCACGGTCAGCAGGCGGTCGCCGGCGGCGGCGCGGGTGAAGGCCGAGGGAGCCTTCAGCACGCCGAACATCGCGCCCGCCGGACCCTTGGCCGCGCTGACGTCGGCGTCGCCGAAGCGGTACATCGACGCCGGCTTGGTCTTCGGGAAGACGCTGATGCAGGCCGAGAGGCTGAGCGCCACGGCCGAGACGGCCAGGATGCGAGCTGCGTTGCGGATCATCGGGCTCACGGCTTGACCTCCACTTCCTTGGCCGGGGCCTTGCCGACCACGCCACGGGGGTTCTGTTCGACGTCGGCGACCAGGCGGTCCAGGGACTCGGCGGCCGATTGCAGGGTGACGATGGCCGCCGACAGCTGCGGCAGGCCGGTGCTGGCGAAGTCGCTGGTCGGACCTTCCAGCTTGCTGACCATGGCGCGGGCGTCCTTGGCGGCGGCCTTCAGTTCGGCGGCGGCGTCGCCGGCCTCCTTCAGGGTGCGTTTGGCGTCGCCCTCGACCAGGCCGTTGGCGTTGTTGGTCAGGTTGGTGATCGACTGTGCGGTCGCATCGATGCTCTGCAGCGCCTTCTGGGCGTCGGCGATGATTTCCTTGCGCTCGCGCAGCTCGGCGGTGACCGCCTGGACGTCGCTGAGCGAGGCGCTGAAGGTCTTGATGTTCTGGTCGGACAACACGCGGTTGACGCGGTCCAGCGCCTCGATGGTGCGGGTCAGCACGGTGCCGCCGCCTTCCAGCAGGTCGGAGAGGGCGCTGCGCTGGCTGCGCAGCACGGGGACCTTGCCGTTCTTGACGGTGTCCTTCAGCAGCTCCTTGTTCGGCGAGCCGGCGGTGATCTGGACGTAGTTGACGCCGGTGATGCCCTGCGGCTCCAGCGTGGCGTAGCTATCGACCTTGACCGGCACGTCCGAGGTCATGCGCACGCGGGCGATGACGCGGTTAGGGTCGGTCTTGTCCAGCTCGATACGGCTGACCTCGCCGACCTTGATGCCGTTGAAGTGCACCTCGCCGCCCGTCGACAGACCGCGCACCGGACCGATGAACAGGATGTCGTAGAGGTCGTAGTCCTTGCTGAAGCTGAGCTTGGCCAGCCAGACCACGAAGATCACCAGGCCCATGAACAGAGCCAGCGATATGGCCCCCACCAAGGCGTAGTTGGCGTTTCTTTCCATCAGAAGTCGGTCCTCGCCTCGGCCGGATCCTCGGCGGTCGCGGCGGCGCGACCCCGGGGGCCCAGGAAGTATTGCTTGATCCAGGGATGATCCGAACGCTCGAGTTCGCGAACGGGCGCCACCGCGACGACCTTCTTGTCGGCCAGGACGGCGACGCGGTCGGTGATGGCGTAGAGGCTGTCCAGGTCGTGGGTGATCATGAACACCGTCAGGTCCAGGCTGTCCGACAGGTCCTTGATCAGGGCGTCGAAGGCCTCGGCCGCGATCGGGTCGAGGCCGGCGGTGGGTTCGTCCAGGAACAGCAGTTCTGGGTCCATGGCCAGAGCGCGGGCGAGGCCAGCGCGCTTGCGCATCCCGCCCGACAGCTCGGCCGGCTTCAGCAGCGCGGCGCGGGCGGGCAGGCCGACCATGGCGATCTTCAGGTCGGCGATCTCCTCGATCTCGCGACGGGGCAGCTTGGTATGTTCGTAGAGCGGCGCGGAGACGTTCTCGCGCACGGTCAGGTTCGAGAACAGCGCGCCCGCCTGGAAGAGGACGCCCCAGCGGCGCTCGACCGACGACCAGCGACGGCGCGAGGCCACGCGCATGTCGCCGCCGAACAGGCGGACCGTGCCGCCGTCCGGGACCTTCAGGCCGATGATGGTGTTCAGCAGCACCGACTTGCCGGTGCCCGAACCGCCGACCACACCCAGCACCTCGCCGCGCTCGACCTTCAGGTCCAGGCCGTCGTGGACGGTGTTGTCACCGAACATCGAAACCAAGCCCTGCACCTCGATCGGATGCTTCTCGGCCTCGGCCGTCTCGATGGCCGGCGGGATTTCAGCGGGGCCGGTCAAACGTCCAGCTCCATGTAGACGAGGGCGAAGACCGCATCGATCAGGATGATGGCGAAGATCGCGTGCACCACGGCCGCCGTCACCCGCCGGCCCAGCGACTCGATGTCGTTACCGACCTCCATGCCCTGCCGGCAGCCGATGGCGGCGATCACCGCGGCCATCACCGGAGCCTTGGACATGCCGATCCAGAAATGGGTGGGGCCGACGAAGTCGATGACCCGCTGCAGGAAGAAGGTCGGCGACAGGTCCAGCACGACCCAGACCACCAGCATGCCGCCGGCCAGGCCCGCGATGGTGGCCACGAAGACCAGCAGCGGGATGGTGAAGAGCAGGGCGGCGAAGCGCGGCAGCACCAGCGCCTCGTAAGGGTCCACGCCCATGACCTGCATGGCGTCGATCTCCTGGTTCATCTTCATCGAGCCGATCTCGGCCGCGAAGCTGGAGGCCGAGCGGCCGGCCAGCAGGATGGCGGTGATCAGGATGTTGAACTCGCGCATCACCGAGATGCCGATCAGCTCGACCGAATACACCTGGGCCCCGAACTCGGTGAGCATGTTGGCGCCCAGCAAGGCCACCACCGCGCCGATGAAGAAGGTCGTGGTCGCCACGATCGGCATGGCGTCCAGACCGGCGCGCTCGCACAGGGCCACGACGGGCGCCCAGCGGATGCGGCGCGGATCGGCGATGCAGCGGCCCAGGGCGACCAGCAGGTGGCCCAGGAAGATCATGGTGCCGTAGCCGTCCTGGAACAGGCCGAAGACGCCTCGCCCGATCCGCTCCAGCAAAGCGTGGAAGCCGCCCGGACGGACGGTCGGCTCAGGCTCGACCTGAATAGCGGCGCGGACCAGTTCCAGCAGGCGCAGCACCTCGCGGCGCGCCTGGACGTCCTTGGGTTCGAGGTTTTCGCCGCCCGCCCGCAGAATCGCATAGGCGCCGGCGGTGTCGCAGCGATTGACGCCCGTCAGGTCCATATCGATGGCGCGCTTGCCCGACAGGTCGGCGTCCAGGCGCAAGCCCGCGTCGAACAGGCCCCGAGCGGTCCAGTCCCCCGTCAGCACGGCCGTCGTGCGGCCGTCCTGATCGGTCAAGGTGAAGTCCGCCGGTAAAGCCATGAAGTCCTAGGGGCTCGTTTCCTGGTTATATCCAAGCCCCGCCGTGGACCTGACAAGCCCAAAACGCGCCAAGGCGCAGCTTGTTGCTGGTTAACGTTCCGCGCTCGGAAAAAGGCGTCGCGCCGTCGGCCTCGACATTGTGGTGCGGCGCGAGCGCGCAGGGGTCCGACCTTCAGTCTTGGTTAACGGATTCCCGTCACGAACATGGTCAACGAATTCTTATTTTTCCGGACCGGAGCCTTAACGCATGAGCGCGCACGCCAAGCTTGATCAGCGGATGGCCTTCATGCGGTTCGACGAGCGGTCGCGGTCGGCGCTGCGTGCGCTGAAGCCGGTGATCGACGCCGAGATCAATGGCGCCCTGGGTAAATTCTACAACCAGGTCCGCACCTTCCCCGAGACGCGCGGCAAGTTCCGCGACGACGCCCACATGGCCAACGCCGAGCGCGCCCAGGCCGCTCACTGGCGCCGGATCGCCCAGGCCGACTACGGCGACACCTATGTTCGAGACGTCGAGCGGATCGGTCGCGCCCACGTCGATGCCGACCTGCAGCCGCAATGGTACATCGGCGGCTACGCCCTGGTGGCCGAGGAGCTGATCCGCGCCGTCGTCGCCAAGCGCGCCAAGGGCCTGTTCAACAACGCCAAGTCAGACACCGATCTGGCCGACGGCCTCTCGGCTCTGACCAAGGCCGTGTTCCTGGACATGGAACTGGCCATCTCCAGCTATCTGTCGCTGCTGGAAGAAGAGCGCGAAGCCCTGGAAGCCGAGCGCGAAGCCGCCGAGCAGAGCCAGGCCCAGGCCGTGAAGGCCGTGGGCGAGGCCCTGCACCGCCTGGCCGGTGGCGATCTGTCGGCGCGCGTCGAAGGCGACCTGGCTCCTGAATTCCATAGCCTGCGGGTCGATTTCGAGAAGGCCGCCGGCGCCCTGGCCGACGCCATGCGCTCGGTCGAGCAGTCGGCCGGCGGCATCCGTTCGGGCGCGGACGACATCGCCCGCAGCGCCGAAGACCTGTCGCAGCGCACCGAGCAACAGGCCGCCACGCTGGAGCAGACGGCGGCCGCCGTCGAACAGCTGACCAGCGCCGTCGGCAAGACCGCCAAGAGCGCCCGCGAAGTCTCCTCGCGCGTCAGCGAAGCCTCGACCGAGGCCGAACGCTCGGGCGACATCGTCACCCGCGCCGCCGAGGCCATGACCAAGATCGAGGCCCAGTCCTCGCAGGTGAACCAGATCCTGGGCATGATCGATGAGATCGCGTTCCAGACGAACCTGCTGGCCCTGAACGCCGGCGTCGAAGCCGCGCGCGCTGGCGACTCGGGCAAGGGCTTCGCGGTCGTGGCGCAGGAAGTGCGGGCCCTGGCCCAGCGCTCGTCGCAGGCGGCCAGCGAGATCAAGTCGCTGATCACCGAATCGAGCCGCCAGGTCAGCGAAGGCGTCGACCTGGTCGGCCAGACGGGCGAGGCCCTGCGCGGCATCCACGAGAAGGTCGGCGGCATCGACGAACTGGTCAACGCCATCGCCGCCTCGGCCAGCGAACAGGCCACGGCCCTGGGCCAGGTCAATTCGGCCGTGAACCAGCTGGACCAGGTGACCCAGCGAAACGCCGCCATGGTCTCGCAATCGACCGAAGCCACCCACGCCCTGCGCGTCGAGGCCGCGGACCTGTCGAACCGCGTCAGCGCCTTCCGCCTGGGCGGTCGCCCGCAGAGCTTCCAGCCGACCCCGCGCGAACAGCCGGCCGAGAACCCCGTCCACGCCGCCCGCGCCCGAGTCGCCGCCTTCGCCCGTCCGGGGCGGTAAAGGCTACCTCGGCGGCGGGGCCGTCGAGGCGCGGTGGATCAGTTCGAAGGGCAGGAGCTCATCGACCGGCCGTTCGGGCGGGTCGTTGCTCTTGGCCCGGGCGATCAGCAGCTTGGCCGCCACCGAGGACATCTCCGCCACCGGCTGACGCACGGTCGTCAGCTGTGGGCGGCTGAAGCGCGAGCTGGGGCTGTCGTCGAAGCCCGCCACCGACACGTCGCCCGGCGTCATCAGCCCGGCCTCGGCGATCGCCGCGATGCAGCCCAGGGCCATGTCGTCATTGCTGGCGAAGATCGCCGTCGGCCGCTCGGGCAGGGCCAGCAGCGCCTTGGCCTGCTCCAGTCCCGACTGGAAGGTGAAGTCGCCCTGGCGCACCCAGCCGTCGGCCACCGGCAGACCCCGCGCCTTCATGGCGTCCAGATAGCCCTGCCGCCGCGCCTGGCTGGCGCCGTAGCGCGGCTCGCCGACGATGAAGCCAATGCGCTTGTGGCCGAGGTCGGCCAGATGGTCGGTCATCTCGCGGGCGGCGGCGACGTCGTCCATGTGCACGCGCGGGCCCAGGCCCTCGGCCTTCTCCGGACCGACGCGGACATAGGGCGTGCCGGTCTTGTCCAGAATCTCCAGGACGCCGGGATTATCGGAGGATGGCGGGGTCAGGATCACGCCATCGGGTTTCAGGGCGGCGAGGAATGCGGCGACGTCCTGGCGGACATTGGGGCCGTCATTGTCGATCAGCTCGATCAGCAGGTGATAGCCCTGGTCGCGGCAGACCAGGGTCGCGCCCAGCTGGATGCGGGACAGGTAGTCGGCGCCGCGCTCGCTCTGCCAGTGATCGATGGTCAGGGCCGCGTCGACGAAGACGGCGATCACGAACGAACGCGAACCGGCCAAGCTGCGCGCCGACAGGTTCGGGCTGTAGCCGAGCTCGCCGGCCGCCTCCAGCACGCGATCGCGCATGGCGGGCCGGACGTTCGGCTCCTTGTTCATCACCCGCGAAACGGTCTTGATCGAGACGCCCGCCCGCGCGGCGACGTCGTAGATCGTCACCGAAGCCATGAGACCGTCCCGACGCTGCTTTGACTCATGTTCATCACAGCCAACCTAGAGCGTCCCCAGCCGATAAGGAAACACCCCCTTGTCTCATAAGGGGTAGCCAGCCACTGTGCCCTCGACGCGGCGCCAGATCGCGGCGAGCCTGTTTCGTGAAACAGGCTCCATTCAAGAATCTTGGAGCATGGTGTCGCCATGTTCCTGGGGGAGGTGAGTAGAGTGCGGCCTGACGATGGGGCCCGGCCCAAGGAGCCGGTGCGCGCGAATTTCATCGCCGCCTATACCCTGGCCCAGATCGGGGCCTTCGTCTCGTTCCAACCCCTGCTGCAAGTCCTGCTGCCGCTGAAGGCCGAGGCCATCGACCATGCCTCCAAGGCCGTCGTGTTGAGCCAAGTCGCTTTCTACGGCGCGATCGCCGCCAGCATCGCAAACCTGCTGGCCGGGGCGATCAGCGACCGCACCACGTCACGTTTTGGCCGCCGGCGGCCTTGGATGGTGATCGGGGCGATCGGCGCCTCCCTGGCTTACCTCTCGATCATGCATGCCGCGACGCCGCTGGCGCTGGTCGCCGGCGTGGTGCTGTTCCAGCTGACCTTCAATCTATGCTTCTCGGCCCTGGTGGCGGTGATGCCCGACCGGGTGCCCGACAATCAGAAGGGATCGGTGGCGGCGTTCCTCAGTCTGGGCAACCCGATCGGCACGGCCGTCGGGGCGGTGGTCATCGGCAGCCTGCTGGTGGTCGAGTGGCAGCGCTACGCGACCATCTCGGCGGCGCTGCTGCTGGGTCTCGCGCCCTTCGTCATCCGCCTGCGCGATCCGCCGCTGTCCAAGGCCGACGTGCCGCCGTTCCACCTGATGGAGTTCATCCGAGGGCTTTGGGTCAGTCCGCGCAAGCATCCCGACTTCGCCTTCGCCTGGGCCGGGCGGTTCATGGTGCTGGTCGCCCTGAGCCTGGTGCAGTGCTACATGCTCTACTTCCTTCAGGACGTGATGGACTATCCCAAGCTGTTCCCCGGCCGTCGCGCCGAGGAGGGGCTGGCGTTCCTGACCACGGTCTCGACGGTCTCCAACGTCGCCCTGGCCATGCTGGGCGGGATGCTGTCTGACAGGCTGAAGCGGCGGAAGCTGTTCGCGTTCGGGGCGGCCGTCGTGCTGGCCTCGTCGATGCTGGTGTTCTCGATGTCGCCCAGCTGGCCGGTGCTGGTGGCCGCCTATGTGGTGTTCGGCATGGGGGCGGGCTGCTTCTGCGCCGTCGACATCGCCCTGGTCACCCAGGTGCTGCCGTCACAGCGCGACGCGGGCAAGGACCTGGGCGTCATCAACCTGGCCAACACCCTGCCGCAAGCCTTGGCGCCGGCGCTGGCGGTGTGGAGCCTGGGACCCAGCCACGAGAACTTCCACGTCTTCTTCCTGATGGCCGCGGGGCTGGCCCTGGCTGGCGGTCTGGCGATCCTGCCGATACGAGGGGTGCGTTAGTCACCCTTCGAGGCCGCCTTGCCACAATTCCGCGTCGTCACCGATCCCGACGATCCCGCCGTCGCTCCGTTCCGGGCGATCAAGGAGCGCGACCTGGTGGGGCGCGAGGGCCTGTTCATCGCCGAGGGCGAGACGGTGCTGCGGGCCTTCGTCCGCGACGCGCCCGAGCGGGTCGTGTCGCTGCTGATCGACCCGAAGCGCAAGGACAAGCTGACCGACGTGTTCGACGGCCTGCCGGACGAGACGCCGGTCCATTTCGCCGACCAGGCAGTGGTCGACGCCATCGCCGGTTTCCACCTGCATCGCGGGGTGCTGGCGGTGGGGCGCAAGCCCGATCCGATCCCCGCGCGCGACTTGCTGGCGAGCCTGCCGGCGCGCGCGGTGGTGCTGGTGCTGTGCGGCATCGCCAACCACGACAATATCGGCGGCATCTATCGCAACGCCGCGGCCTTCGGGGCCGACGCGGTGATACTCGACGCCGACTGTTGCGACCCGCTGTATCGCAAGGCTATCCGCGTTTCAGTCGGCGCGGCGCTGTCGATCCCGACCGCCAAGCTGGAGCGGGGCGAGGACATCGCCGACCTGCTGGCCGCGACCGGTTTCGAGGGCCTGGCGCTCAGCCCCTCGGCGACCGAGATCCTGGCGCGCCTGAAGCCCGCGCCCCGGACGGCGGTTCTGCTGGGCGCCGAAGGGCCCGGCCTGACTCCCGAAGTGATGGCCAAGGCGCGGACGATCGGCATCCCGATGGCGGGCGGCTTCGACTCGCTCAACGTCGCCACCACCAGCGGGATCGTGCTGCACCATCTTCGGTTCGCCTCAGGACTAGGAAAGATGGGCTAGGAAACATGGGCTAGGAAACCGGTTTCCCAGTCTTTAGGGTCGCGTCCCACAACATCCCGTCAGAAGGCTAGATCCATGCTGAACCGTCGCGGCGCCCTGGCGACCTTTGTCACCGGCTTCCTCGCTTCGCTGGCGGCCAAGAGCGTCGAGGCCGCGCCCGTGGATCAGGATCCGACCGAAACCATCGTCCTGTGGCCCGCCGGCGCGCCCGGCGGCGAGAAGGTCACCGTCGAGGAGGTGATCCTCGAGCGCGGCGATCCCAACGGCGTGCGCGACCGGGCCATGGCCCATACTCGCAAGCCGGTGCTGGTGGTGTTCCGCCCCAAGACCCCGAACGGCGCGGCGGTGATGCTGATCCCCGGCGGGGCCTATGTGCGGGCGGTGCTGGACAAGGAGGGCTACGAGATGGCCCGCTGGCTGAATCAGCACGGCTACACCTGTTTCGTCCTGTTCTACCGCATGCCGGGCGACGGCTGGGCGGCCGGCGCCGACACGCCGCTGCAGGACGCCCAGCGCGGCATCCGCCTGGTCCGTAGCAAGGCGGCCGAGATGGGCTTCAGCGCCGATCGCGTAGCGATCATGGGATTCTCGGCCGGCGGCCACCTGGCGGCCAGCCTGACCACCCGCTTCGCCGACAAGACCTATGATCGCATCGACGCCGCCGACGACCTGCCGGCCAAGCCCAACCTGTCGGGCCTGATCTATCCGGTGATCAGCATGGACCCGGCCATCGCCCACGCCGGCTCGCGCAAGGAGCTGCTGACCGCCGACGCCTCGCCCGAGAAGGCCGCCGCGATCTCGCCCGAGCGTCTGGTGACAGCCGGCCTGTCGCCGGTGTTCCAGCTGCACGCCGCCGACGACAAGACCGTGCCGGTCGAGAACAGCCTGGTGATGTTCGCGGCGCTGAAGGCCAAGGCCGTGCCGACCGAGCTGCACGTCTTCGAAGAGGGCGGCCACGGCTTTGGCCTGCGCGGCACGCCCGGCAAGCCCGTGGCGGCCTGGCCCAGCCTGTTCGAGACCTTCGCCAAGCGGCACGGGATCTAGCAGTCCGCCTTCTCGCGAAGCTTCCAGGCGGCGATCTCGGCGTCGCGGAACTTGATCCACTCGCCGCGCAGCACCGCCGGCCGCTTGCCGTGGCGTTCCTCCAGGAACTCCGCGCCGACCACGCGATCGGTGCGGAAGGTCCGGAAGGCCTGGCGCAGCTCGCACCAGGCGATGATCATCCGGATCGTCTCGCGATAGCCGACCGTCACCGGCCAGATCACCCGCGCGCTGACCGCGCCCGCCCCGTCGCTGTAGTCCAGGCGAATCTTGCGACCGGCGTGGATCCAGGCGCGGACCTGAGCGACGTCGATGCGGTCGGTCTCGGGCTTCCAGGCTGGTGATGCGCCGATCGCCGGCTCCAGCACATAGGGCCGCAGGCGGTCGGGCACGGCGGCGGCGATCTTGCTGATCAGGTCGTTGGCGGCCTTGGCCAGGACGGGGTCGCCGCGTCCCGCCACCCACTGCGCGCCCAGCACCGCCGCCTCGATCTCGTCGGGGGTCAGCATCAGCGGCGGCATGTCGAAACCCGCCTCCAGCACGTAGCCGATCCCGGCCTCGCCGCGGATCGGCGCGCGCTGGCCGACCAGCGCGGCGATGTCGCGATAGACGCTGCGTTTCGACGTCTCCAGCTCGGCGGCGATGGCGTCGGCGGTCACCGGCGCGCGGCTGCGGCGCAGGATCTGGATGATCTGGAAAAGGCGTTCGGCGCGTCTCATGGGATCGAATATCGCTGATCGTTGCTGACAGCATGCTGGCAGTAGCCTGGCGGTAGCAAGTCGTCACCACGACAATCCAGATCGGAGAGGGACGATGATCACGCTGTTCGCCGCCGGAGCCGGGTTCGGGCTGCCCGAGATCAGCCCCTATGTGACCAAGACCGAGGTCCAGCTGATGATGGCCGGCCTCGCCTACAAGAAGACTCAGGGCAGCCGCGAGACCGCGCCCAAGGGCCAACTGCCGTGGATCGAGGACGCCGCCATGGCGATCGGCGACTCGACCTTCATCCGCGCCCATATCGAGCAGAAGTACGACATCGATCTGGACATGGGCCTGTCGGGCAAGGAGCGCGCCCAGGCCTGGGCGATCGAGCGGATGATCGAGAACCAGCTGGGCTGGGTGAACGCCTACTTCCGGCATCTGGACCCGGCCAACTTCGCCAAGGGCGCGGCGCGGTGGTTCGACCCCGCGCCGGAGCATCTGCGTGAGGATTTGCGGAAGGGTTTCCAGGAAGCCGTCACGACCAATGTCCGCGCGGTCGGCGTTGGTCGGCACCTGCGCGAGGAGGTCACTTGGCTGGGCAGCCTGTCGCTGCGCTCGCTGGACGAGCTGCTGGAGGACAAGGCCTATCTGATGCGCGACAGCCATCCGGTCGGCGTCGACGCCACCGCCTTCGCCATGCTGGCCGGGATCATGACGCCGCACTTCGACTCGCCGCTGCGCCGCGAGGCCGAGCGTTATCCGCGCCTGGTCGATTATGTCGGCCGGATGATGGCCCAGTTCTATCCGGCCCATCCGTGGGGCCTGCGCCAGGCGGCATGAGTGAGGTAAGATAACGGTACCAAATTGGTCGTACGAGTTTGGGTGATAATCAATTGATTGGTCAGGCCATTTTTCGTTGCGTGGCTGGCCAGTTCCGCTAGGTTAGCCAAGCACGACAGGTGAGGTTTAATCCTTGGCCTGATCGGATGCTCGTCGACCAAGGCGCTGCGTATCTTGCGCCAACCTCCTCCCGGGGCGGACGACGATGGCGGCCGGAGTCCTCCCTCCGGTCGCCCCGCCGGGCTCTGCCTGGTAA
The DNA here is from genome assembly GCF_059424195.1 of Caulobacter sp. GW456-12-1-14-TSB4. NCBI lineage: Bacteria > Pseudomonadati > Pseudomonadota > Alphaproteobacteria > Caulobacterales > Caulobacteraceae > Caulobacter > Caulobacter sp. GW456-12-1-14-TSB4. Next base: position 247,915 of record NZ_JBWKZF010000005.1, on the reverse strand, counting down.
GGCCACTCTGGATTGCAACGCTTCGCGAGCGCTTGTGAGCCGACGGGACGCGCGCTAGTCCTGTTTGACGCGCCGATCCTGGCGTCTGTCCGTGGCTGCTCGTGATGTCGACCCCTTCGCCGGATTCCAGGCTCTACCAGCAGGTGGCCGCGACGATCAGCGGCGCGATCGCCGACGGGACCTATCAGCCTGGCCAGCGCCTGCCTTCCGAGCGCGACCTGGCCGACGAGTTCGGCGTTTCCCGTCCCACCGTCCGCCGCGCCGTCATCGCCCTGGAGATGCGGGGCCTGCTGGAGGCCCGCCAGGGCTCGGGCGTCTATGTGCGCCTGGACCAACCGCCGCCGCCGGTGAAGGATCTCGACATCGGGGCGTTCGAGCAGGCCGAGGCCCGTCGCCTGTTCGAGGGCGAGTCCGCCGCCCTGGCCGCCACCCTGATCACCGACGAGGAGCTGGCCTATCTCGAGACCCTGGTCACCGAGATGAACAGCGACGCCTCGACCAAGGAACAGTCCGAGCTGGCCGATCGCCAGTTCCACATCTCGATCGCCGCCGCCACGCGCAACAACGCCGTGGTGCGGATCGTCGAAGGCGCCTGGGACCTGCGCTACCGCTCGCGGCTCTGCATGCAGATGCTGGAGAAGGCGAGCCACGTCCGCAAACGTCCGCTGAAGGACGAACACCAGGAGATCGTCGAGGCTCTGCGCACCCGCGATCCAAAGGCCGCACGCGCGGCGATGCAGGCGCACCTGGGCGGGCTGATCGAGAACCTGCTGCTGACCGCCGAGCTGGAGGCCATCGAGCGCACCCGAGAGAGCCTGGCGGCCAAGCGCGAGGAAATCGCCCTCCGGGCCGCGAGCGCGGCGAAATAGGATCTACTTGTCGAAGATCTTCTTCGGCATCACCACGTGGACGCCCTTGTTGCGGTCGACCAGCTCGGTGATTTCCACATCGCCGGCGACGCTGATCAGCATATAGGCGTCGTCGCGGGTCATGCCCTTCGCCGCCACCAGGAAGTCGATCATGTTGCGCAACGCCTTGCGCGTGGCGTTGCTGAGATCGTCGTCGAAGCCCATCGCGATATAGGCGTCCGGCGTCTCGGCGCGGGGGTAGGGGCTTTTCTCACCCTTGTGCAGGATGAACTGGAAGGTCCCGGTCAGCGAGGTCTCCAGCGCGGTGATATCGACCTCGCCATTGCCCTGGGCGGCGTGACCGTCGCCGGCCTGGAACAGGGCCCCCGTGGCGTGGACCGGCAGGAACAGGGTCGTGCCGGCGACCAGCGCCTTGTCGTCCATATTGCCGCCGTTGATGGTTGGCGGGGCGCTGTCGTAGCGGCCGAAGGCGGGCGGCGGCGCCACGCCCATGCTGCCGAAGAACGGACGCAGCGGCACGTTGATGCCGGGGCCGAAGCGGCCGAGCATCTTCTCGCGATCCAGCGGCACGATCTTCATCCGCGCATAGGGGAAGTCGTCGGTCAGGAACCCCGCGCCGTAGCGGAAGGCGTTGTAGGCGTAGGGGATATCGATATCGATCTTGAGGATGCGCACCTCCAGCGTGTCGCCGGGCTCCGCGCCCTCGATCGCCACGGGGCCGGTCAGGATGTGGCCGCCCGGGCCGCGCGCCGAGGCCGGCACGTTGTCGTACACCGCGCGCAGCTCAGGCTGGATGTCGGCCGCAGCGACCCCGGCCTTGGCCAGGCCGGTCGGGTTGTTGGTCAGCAGGGTGTGCATGACGACCGTATCGCCCGACTTGATCGTCAGGGCCGGTTTGTCGGTGGCGTCGTAGTGGCCCCAGGCGACGGTCTGGGGCGTGGCGGGCAGGTCCCAGGTGTTGGCCGCGACAGGCGAGGCCACGCACAGCGCGAGCAGGGTGAAGGCCAAGGCGCGCATGGGGATCAGTCTCCGCTGGGAACGGCGAAGCTTTCGATGGTTCCGCGGCCGGCGCAAGCGGCGGGCAAAAAAATGGCCGGATCCGCAGGTGGGATCCGGCCGCAGGAGGGGACCTAGAAAGAATGAGGGCAGGGCGCCCTAGAAGTTGACGTCCAGACGGGCGCCGAAATAGCGGAAGGCGTCTCGGCCCGGGAACCAGGTCCTGCCCACCGCCGTCGGGATGGCGGGGTTGCTGTAGCCCGAGGTGCCGTTGCCCAACCCTTGCGCGTAGCGCTTGTCGAACAGGTTGTTGGCGAAGGCCGTCAGCTTGTAGCGGCCCTGGACGTCGTTGATGCCCAGCGTCAGGTCGGTGATGCCATAGGCCTTCTGGACCGTGCGCGGGTCCTGGCTGAGCGAGAAGTTGATGTCGTCCTGCCAGCGGATGTTGGCGCCGACGAACGCCTTGAAGGGCATGCCCGGCAGGTCGATGTCGTACTGGCCGCCGATGTTGAACTTGAACTTCGGCACGTTGTTCAGGCGCTTGCCGTGCAGGTTCTGGACGCGGCCGTTGGTGGTGGCCGTGCGGTAGCACTCGCCCGGCTTGCCGATATAGCCGGCCGGCTGCAGGGGCAGGTCGTTGGTGGCCGGCTGGGCGTTGTTGCAGGGGCCGTTGGGGAAGTCGATGACCGTCGCGTCGGTGTAGGCGAAGGCGCCGTTCAGGCGGAAGTTCGAAGTGATCCGCGCGACGGCGTCCAGCTCGACGCCCTGGGTCCGCAGCTGACCGACGCTGTTCAGGAAGGTCAGGAAGGTGCCATCGGGCAGGAACGACGTCACCGAGGTCTGGAAGCCCTTGTAGTCGGCCCGGAAGACGGTGGCGTTGAAGTAGACCCGGCGGTTCAGGAGGCTGCTCTTGAAGCCCAGCTCATAGTTCTTGGCGGTCTCGGGCGGCACGGGCATCTGCGCCGCGATCCGGGCGTCGAACGTGCTGACCAGGTCATAGGCCTGACCCTTGTAGCCCGTCGAATAGGTCGCGTAGGTCATGATGTCCGGCGTGACCTTGTACTGCAGGCCGATCTTGCCGGTGAAGGCGTCGTCCTGGTCGGCCTTGCCGAAGTACTGGTGCGTGGTCGGCGAGGTCACGGTCGTGTTGGCGAAGATCGTCTTGTCGAACTTGTAGCTGATCTTCTGGCGGTTGATCCGCGCGCCGCCGGTGACGCTGAGCCTGTCGGTCAGGTCGAAGGTGGCGTTGGCGTAGGCCGAATAGTTCTTGTTGGTGCTTTCGGCCAAGTAGCGGGCCAGCTGCAGCACCGGGCCGCGGTTCAGGTAACGGTCCAGGTCGTTCTGGGCGTACCAGAGACCGGCCACGTAGCGGAACCGAGTATCGCCCGGCGAGGTGAGGCGGAACTCCTGGGTCCAGCTGTCGGCGTGGAAGTAGCCGTTGATCGTCGCGCCGCTGTTGATGCCCGAGGGGCTGGCGACCGGGAAGCCCAGCAGGAACGGCTGGTCGGTGCCGTCGATGTCCTGGAAGTCGACCATCTTCCAGCGATCGTGCGAGGTGATCGACGAGAGGGTGTGACCCTTCAGGATCGAGTCGCCGCCGAAGTCGTAGTCGATGCGGGCGGTCGTACCGAAGACATCCGAATTGCCGCCGCCGATGCGATCGTCGGCGCGCAGGAAGTGATTGTTCTTGTCGAAGGTGATGCCACGCAGGGTCAGGGTGGCCGGGAAGGCGGGCTCGCCCTGGTAGTTGAGGCCTGGCGTCAGCTCGCTGATCACGCTGGCGCAGCAGCTGCTGACATTGTGGTTGTAGCGCGGGGCCAGGCTGAGGGTCAGGTTCTCGGTCGGCGTCCAGACCAGCTTGGCGGTGGCCGTGAAGCCCGAGCTGCCGTTGACGTTCTTGCCGGTGGTCAGGTTCTTGACGTTGCCGTCGTAGTCGCTCTTGGCGGCCGTCAGGCGGATCAGCAGATTGTCGCGGACCGGGCCCGAGATGGTGAAGGCCGCGCGCTTTTCACCATCGTCCGTGGTCAGCGCCATGAACTTGCCAGAGAGTTCCTTGGTCGGGGCGGCGGTGACGATGTTCAGCACGCCGGCGATGGCGCTCTTGCCGAACAGGGTGCTCTGCGGACCACGCAGCACTTCCACCCGCTCGACGTCGATCAGGTCCTTGAAGGCGGCGGCCTGGAAGCCGATCGGCACGTCGTCGATGACCACCGCGACGTCACTCTCGACGGCGATGCCGTTCGAGAAGGTGCCGATGCCGCGCATCTTGATGCTGAAATTGCCTGGCTGGCTGCCGTAGTCGATCGACAGGCCCGGCGACAGCTTCACCAGGTCACCCACTTCGCGGACGTTGTTGCGGTCCAGCACGTCGGCGGTGACGGCGGTCACCGCGACCGGCACGTCCTGCAGGCGCTCGGCGCGCTTGGTCGAGGTGACGATGATCTCCTCGAGCTGGGCGGTGTCGGTCTGCTGAGCCAAAGCCGCGAAGGGCGTGGCGACCACGGCGGCGGCCGTGGAGGCGAGCAACAGCAATCGGATGCTGGTCATGGTCCTGGTGTTCCCTGCGTTTGCCTTTGGCTCACTGTCCGCCGGCTAATTGGTATGCCCAACTGATGACGTATGGTCAGGCCACTTGTCAAGTAGCGCTGTTCGATTAGCGCCCATGGTCTGGGTGGTTGATTTTATTGCTCAATCCAGAAATGGCTTAACCGACAAAGGCCTAGTGACAACGTTGGACATGCAATCGGCGTGCGTTCGGCCTTTACGGCGTCGCGATCAGATTGGTAATGTCGGTTTAGCAACCAGCGGAAAACGGGGGGATGGATGCTCGCTTTGGAGCGATCGCCGGCGAAGACGGCGACCGGCCAGCAACCTCCCCAGAGTGGAGGCCAGTTCGGCCGATGAGCGTTCAGATGGACTATCGTGAGAGCACCGACCGCGCCGGCATGAGCCGCATGACGGTGCGCGAACTGCGCGACACCTTCGTGATCGACAAGCTGTTCCGGCCGGGCGAGCTGTCGCTCAGCTATCTGGAGATCGAGCGGGCGGTGGTCGGTTCGGCGACGCCGACGGACGCGGCCCTGACCCTGCCGACCCACAAGGAGCTGGCCTCGCGGTTCTTCTGCGAGCGCCGCGAGGTGGGCGTGATCAATATCGGCGGTCCGGGTTTCGTGACCCTGGACGGCGAGCGCTTCGACCTGGCCCGCCACGACAGCCTCTATATCGGCCGTGGAACCGAGGCCGTCAGCTTCGAGAGCGACGATGCGGCCAACCCGGCCAAGTTCTATTTCGTCAGCTATCCGGCCCACGCCAACCACCCCAGCAAGCGGGTGCGACGCGACGAGGCCAAGACCATCCAGGCGGGGGAGGCGACCACCGCCAACCGCCGGGTGATCCGTCAGGCCATCCGTCCGGGCATCGTCGAGACCTGCCAGCTGGTGATGGGTTTCACCGAGCTGGCCGACGGCAATGTCTGGAACACCATGCCGCCGCACACCCACCGCCGGCGCAGCGAGATCTACATGTACTTCGACACCGATCCGGGTCGGGTCATGCACCTGATGGGCGAACCGTCCGAGCCGCGCGCGGTGTTCATGGACGAGGGCGAGGCGGTGTTCTCGCCCAGCTGGTCGATCCACAGCGGGGTCGGCACCTCGAACTACACCTTCGTGTGGTCGATGGGCGGAGAGAACCTGGAATTCGACGACATGGATGTCCTGGCGGTCTCGGACCTCGGCCCGGGCTCCTGACGACAACAAGCCGACCAAAGAACAAGAACAACGCAGGAGGAAACGCCTCAAATGACCTTCAAGACGCTCCTCAAGGCGGCTGCGGCCGTCGCCATCCTGGCCGGCGGCGCCACGACCGCCGCCGCCGCGCCCCAAATGGCCGGCAAGCCGGCTGTCGTCCATGTCGCCGCCTCGTCGGTGGACGCCGCCGGCCGCAAGGTCGCGGCCTGGCAGCTGGCCCATATGGACAATTTCGACTACGTGCCGGTGAGCTCGTTCCGCAAGGACACCGAGGCCCCGCGCGACTGGATCCAGGCGGCCTTCTATATCGGCCTCTACACCTTCGCTGACGCCACCCAGGACCCGTACCTGTCGACCGCGATCCTCAAGCACGGCGAAGCCGAGCAGTGGGGCTTCGACCACCGTCCGCGCCACGCCGACGCCGACGCCACCGGCGCGGTCTGGGTGTGGGCCGCCGGCCGCACCAAGGACCAGGCCAAGCTGGCGCCCATCCGCGCCCGCTTCGACGCCGTGCTGGCCGATCCGTCGACCGTGTCGCTGGACTTCGAGCCCAAGCCGGCCAAGGGCGACCCCTACTGCCAGGTCCGCTGGTGCTGGAGCGACGCCATCTTCATGGCTCCGCCGGCCTGGGTGAGCCTCAGCAAGGTCAGCGGCGACAAGCGCTATCTGGACCACGCCGACAGCGAGTTCTGGGCGACCACCGACTATCTCTACGACAAGACCGACCACCTCTATTTCCGCGACAGCCGCTTCATCAAACGCCGCAGCGACGCGGGTCAGAAGATCTTCTGGGGCCGGGGCAACGGCTGGGCCTATGCCGGCATCGCGCGGATCCTGCAGGACCTGCCGGCCAATCATCCGAGCCGCCCGAAGTACGAGGCGATCTTCAAGCAGATGTCGGCCAAGATCGTCACCCTGCAAGGCGCGGACGGCTACTGGCCGGTCTCGCTGCTGGAGCCGCAGAAGACGCCGGAGACCAGCGGCACGGGCTTCTTCGTCTACGGCCTGGCCTGGGGCGTGAACCACGGCCTGCTGCCGCGCGCCAAGTACGGTCCTGCGATCGACAAGGGCTGGAAGGCGCTGGACGCAGCGATCGAGCCCGACGGCCGTCTGGGCTGGGTGCAGCGCGTCGGTGTCGCGCCCGACCAGGTGGGCCGCGACGACACCCAACTGTATGGCGTCGGCGCGTTCCTGCTGTCGGCCAGCGAGGTGCGTAAGCTCGCCGAAACGCGCTAGGATGGATTCGTCCAATCCCAAGCGAGGCTCGATGCGCACGGCGCCCGACCCCCAGAAGCTCTACCAGCAGGTGGCCCGCTCGATCGCGGCCTCGATCGCCGAGGGGCGCTATGTCCCCGGCGACCGCCTGCCGTCCGAGCGGGGTCTGGCCGACTCGTTCGGCGTCAGTCGGCCGACGATCCGCGACGCGATGATCGCCCTGGAGTTCCAGGGCCTGGTCGAGGCCCGTCAGGGCTCGGGCGTCTACGTCACCGCCCGGGGCAAGCCCGAGGAGGACGCCGCCGAGGCCGAGGTCAGCGCGCTGGAATTGACCGAGGCCCGCCGCCTGTTCGAGGGCGAGGCCTGCGCCCTGGCCGCCGCCGCCGTCAGCGACGAGCAGGTCTCGGCCCTGGAGCGGATGGCCCGGGATCTCGCCAACCTGGCCGCCACCGAGGACGGCGAGCGGCTGGAGCACGACTTCCACCTGGCCGTGGCCCACGCCACCCGCAACGCCGCCATCGTCGCCGCCGTCGAGGAAATCTGGACGCTGCGCCGGCAGTTCCCCGACTGCTCCAGCCAGCTGCGCCGCGTGCGCCTGGCCGATCCGGCGGGCTTTTCCGAGGATCACCACCGCATCGTCGCCGCGCTGCGTGATCGCGATCCCAAGGAAGCGCGCCGGGTGATCCATGATCACCTGAACCGCACGGTCGAGGCCCTGCTGGCCATGGCCGAGCGCGACGCCCTGGAGCGCACCCGCCGCGAGATGGCCGAACGCCGCGACGAACTGCTGCGCCGTACGACCATCTGACGTTGTCTTGGGAGGCGTTGTTCTCCCCGCGTTATTTCGCCGCACAAATCAAGGGCTTGCCGCAGCAGGCCGGCGCGTGTTCACGTCCCCCTTAAGGGAATCAGGGGGTACTGATGTCGGATAATCTCGCGCCCGCGAGCGTTGAAACGGTGCTGAAGGCGATCTCGTCGGAGATGTCGCTCGCGGCAGTGGCATGCGGGCATCTCGACGTCGCCCTGGGCAAGATTCTGGAAGTCGTTCCGGACGAGCATCGCCTGTCGGTGATGCAGGAGCTGCACACGGTCGACCTGCTGGCCCAGCACATCACGGCGCTGACCGACTTCACCGGCAACCTGTCGCAGCAGCACGGCCAGGGCGTCCTGGAGGTCAACGACTCCCTGAACGCTATCACCCTGGGCGACGTCGCCGCCCGCCTGCGCGCCTCGATCTCGGAATAGGGCGCGTCACCGGGCTGTGAAGCCGAAAACCTCGTCCTTCGACAAGCTCAGGATGAGGTTTTCGACTGAACGGTCCTGGCAGTAGTCCTCACCCTGAGCTTGTCGAAGGGCGAGGACGGCTCCGCCGACTCGAAGTCAGTTTGTCCTACGGCTGGGCCGGGGTGGTGTTGATCATCCACGGAATGCCGAACTTGTCGGTGAAGCTGCCGTAGCCCGGCGACCAGAAGGTGGCGGCGAAGTCCATGCCGACCTTGCCGCCTTCCGACAGCGCGTCGAACACCCGCTTGGCTTCGGCCGGGTCGTCGGTGTGATAGGTCACGTCGAAGCCGTTCTTCGGCTTGTCGATGTTTGGTGCGAATTCGGGCGGCATGTCCGCGCCCATGATCGCCTGGTCGCCGACTTCCAGCCAGGCGTGCATCAGCCAGTCCTTGTACTGGGCGTCGACCGGCATGTCCGGCGGGCCTTCGCCGAACGGGTAGGCGGCGGTGACCTTGCCGCCCAGGACCTGGGCGTAGAAATCGAACGCCTGGCGGCATTCGCCCTTGAAGCTGAGGCTGGTGACGATCTTCACGGTGGTCTCCTCGCTATGTCCTGGGCGCTAGGGCGGCCCGATTGCGGGCGACCCTAGCTCAGGATCATGACGGGAAACAGCAGCCCTAGGCGGTGCCGATCTTGTTGCCGTAGCCGATGACGATGGTGGCCAGGATCAGCAGGGCGATGCCGCCCCAGACGGTGGCCTTCACGGCCGGACGGGCGTCCTTCCACTCGCGCAGGGCAAAGCCCCAGACGGTGCCGAAGATGATGATGCTGGCCATGTGCAGGGTCCAGCTGGAGAAGCCGAACTTGCCCATCTGGCTCTCGCCCATCGTGTAGAAGAAGAACTGGAAGTACCAGGCGGTGCCGGCCAGGGCGCACAGCAGGTAGTTGGCCAGCATCGGCGGCTTGGCTTCGCCGGCCTCGGCGCTCTTGCCCAGCCATTGGCCCGCGCTCTTGTTGCGCACGATCAGGAAGCCGCACCAGACGCCGTTGGTCAGCAGGCCGCCGAACATGACGAGGCACAGCACCGGCAGGCCGGTCCACAGCGGGCCGGTGCCGGCCGCGGCCGACAGGGCCTTGATCGGCTCGCCAGCGGCGAGACCGAAGGCGAAGCAGGCCGACATGATCCCCGAGAAGATCGCCACGGCGACCCCCTTCTTGAAGTCGAACTCGGCGATGACGGCCTTCTTGGCGTCCTCGGAAAGGGCGGCGTCCTTGCGCGCGCCAGCCAGGGCCACGACGACGATGCCGGCGAGCGTGATGCCCAGGCCCAGCAGGATGATCCGGCCCGAGGCGTTGTTCAGCAGCTTCTCGGCGAAGTCGCCCTGGACGATCGGCGGGATCAGGGTGCCGAACACCGTGCAGAGGCCCAGCACCACCGCCATGCCTAGCGACAGGCCGAGGTAGCGCATGGTCAGGCCGTAGGTCAGGCCGCCAAAGCCCCACAGGGCCCCGAAGAGAATGCAGAGGCCGGCGATATTGCCCGGCACCTGGTGCATGACGCCCATCAGGTCCTTGGTCTGGATGGCGGCGAAGAACCACGGGGCCAGCAGCCAGGAGAAGATGCCCCCGGTCAGCCAGAACACCTCCCACGACCAGCGCTTCACGCCGCGATAGGGCACGTAGAAGCTGGCCGAGGCCAGGCCGCCCAGCCAGTGGAACAGCACCCCGAGTAGCGGATTGGGCGTCATGGTCTCTTCCCTTACTTGTCTTGCTTATGGCCGGATCAGGCGAGGTGGAACACGGTGTCCAGCGGGACGCTGACCGGCGATTTGTCGGAATTGACTTCCATCAGCGGCGCCATGGCGTCCCACCAGCGCCGCATCACCGGATGGGCGGGCAGGTCGTTGAGCCGCTCGGGCGTGGCGCACCACATCACGGCGAACAGGGCGTTCGTCTCGGGATCGTGGTGGATGGAATAGTCGGAGATGCCGACGCTCTTCAGCAGCTCGGCCAGCTCGGGCCAGAGCGCGTCGTGGCGGCGGCGGTACTCGTCCAGCCGGCCGGGCTTGAGCCGCATGCGGGTGGCGATCTTGCGCATCAGATATCCAGGCCCAGGCGGTAGAGGCGGTTGGCGTTGCGGCCGAACAGGTCGCGGCGCTCGTCCTCGCTGAAGCCGGCGGTGATGGCGGTGTAGGCGGAGAGGTGCTTGTCCAGGCTGCCGAACAGCTTGTCGGTCGGCACGTCGCTGGCGAACATGCAGCGGTCGGTCCCGAAGATGTCGATGGCGTCGAGGATGAGCGGGCGAAGCTGCTCCTCCGTCCACTGACGGTGGACGAAGCCGAAGCCCGACAGCTTGGTCGAGACGTGGGGCAGGGCGGCCAGCGCCTTCATGCCGTCGCGCCACTCGCTCTTGTCGGCGTCCACGGGCATGCCGGCGTGGTTGATCATCACCGGGGTGTCGGGATGGGCCGCGAACAGATCGATCAGGCCCAGCATCTGGCCGGGATAGCATTGCAGGTCGAACGACAGGCCGTACTTGGCCAGCAGGCCGAAGCCCGCGCGCCAGGCCGGATCGCCGGTCACGTCGCGCGGGGTGTAGGTGCGCTGGGGATCGGCGTGCCAGTTGACGATGTGGCGGATGCCGCGAACGCTGCGATGGGCGGCGTGGGCCTCCAGCAGCGCTTCAACGTCGGGCGCATCGAGGGCGGCGAAGGCGACGAGGCCGCTGGGCAGGCCGCGCTCGTCCGAGAGCGTCTGCAGCCAGCGGGTCTCGTCCAGCGCTGAGCCGCCTTCGGCCCCCGCGTCCACATGCACCGCTCCCACGACATTCCAGGCCTTCGCATCGGCCAGGTAGTCATCCAGCAGATAGGTGTGCGCGATCGCCTCGACGCTGCCGTTCGGACCATTGTCGTCGAACGGCGGCGTCAGCCAGGGATAGCGGATGCGCGACAGGTCCCACAGGTGGATGTGCGCATCGACGAAGGGCAGGGCGCCCATGGGCTTTCCTCACTTCTTTCCCTGGAGCGTGGCGGGCGCCGAAACCGGCATCCACTTTCGGCTGCCACGCTCTAGAGCGCGCCCGGTGTTCCGGGTCGCTACGCGATCAGAAGGTGGTCCGGCCGCCCGAGGTGTCGAAGGTGGCGGCGGTGGTGAAGCTGCACTCCTCGGACGCCATGAAGCAGACCATGGCCGCGCTTTCGTGGACCTCGCCCAGGCGACCCATCGGGATCTTGCCCCGCATGTAGTCGACCTGGCTCTGGGGCAACTGCTCCAGGATCGGGCTCTCGAAGGTGGCCGGGGTCAGGCTGTTGGCGATGACGCCCTTGGTGGCCAGCTCCTTGCCCAACGACTTGGTCAGGCCGATCACCCCGGCCTTCGACGCCGAATAGGCGCTGGCGTTGGGATTGCCTTCCTTGCCGGCCACCGAGGCCACGTTGACGATGCGGCCATAGCCGTTGGCCAGCATGAACGGCACCGTCTCGCGGCAGCAGTAGAAGATGCCGTTTAGGTTGATGTCGATCACGCGCTTCCAGCTGTCGACCGGGAACTCGTGCACCGGCACGGTGGCGCCGGTGATGCCGGCCGAGGCGACCAGGATGTCGATCTTGCCCAAAGCCTTGTTGGAGGCTTCGGCGGCGGCGGCGACAGCGGCCTGGTCGGAGACGTCCAGGGCCACGGTGTGGCTGGCGCCGATCTCGAGGGCGACGGCCTCAAGGTTGGCGGCGTCCAGGTCCCACAGGGCGACCTTGCCGCCCTCGGCGACGATGCGCGCGGCGACGGCCTTGCCCAGGCCCGAGGCCCCGCCGGTCACGACGGCGCAGCGGCCGGCGAAGCGATTGGCGTAGAGGCTCACTGGGCGCCGTCCTTGGACCAAGCGACGACGATCTGGCGCTGTTCGCCCAGCTTCTCGATGCCGAGACGGATTTCGTCGCCGGCCTTCAGATAGACGGGCTCGGGCTTCTGGCCCATGCCGACGCCGGGTGGGGTGCCGGTGGTGATCAGGTCGCCCGGTTCCAGCGTCATGAATTCGCTGATGTACGAGACCAGCTTGCTGATCGGGAAGATCATGGTCTTGGACGAGCCGTCCTGCTTGCGCTGGCCGTTGATGTCCAGCCACATGCCCAGGGCCTGCGGGTCGCCGACCTCGTCCGAGGTGACCATCCAGGGACCCACGGGGCCAAAGGTGTCGCAACCCTTGCCCTTGTCCCAGGTGCCGCCGCGCTCGATCTGGAAGGCGCGTTCCGAGACGTCGTTGATCAGCACGTAGCCGGCCACGTGGTCGAGAGCCTCGGCTTCGGTGACGTACGAGGCGCGCGAACCGATCACCACGCCCAGCTCGACTTCCCAGTCGGTCTTCAGCGAGCCCTTGGGGATCATGACGTTGTCGTTCGGGCCGGTCAGGCAGCTGACGGCCTTGGTGAACAGCACCGGCTCCTCGGGGATCGGCAGGTTCGACTCGGCGGCGTGATCGGCGAAGTTCAGGCCCACGGCGATGAACTTGGAGACGCCATTGACTGGCACGCCGTAGCGAGGCGAGCCCTCGACGAGCGGCAGGGTGGCCGGGTCGATGGCGGCCAGGGCCTTGAGGCTGGCCGGCGACAGCTGGGCGCCCGTGATGTCGGCCACGTGGCCCGACAAGTCGCGGATGTTGCCCTCGGCGTCGAGGAGACCGGGCTTTTCGGCGCCCTTGGGGCCGTAGCGAAGCAGTTTCATGGGTCTACGCTTTCAAGAAGATCAGCGGGCGTAAGGACGGTGCAAGCCGACCTCGCGATTGAGTTCGACGCCGAAGCCCGGCGCGTCGGAGAGCTTGAGCTTGCCGTTCACCGGAACGGGCTCGCCGATCAGCTGCGGGTGGAACATCGGCACCACCTCGTCGGCCTTCGGGGCCATCATCAGGAACTCGGCGAACGGGCTGTTATGGCGCGTGATGACGAAGTGGTAGCTGTACACGGACGAGCCGTGCGGGATCATCATCACGCCCTTGCTGTCGGCCAGGTTGGCGATCTTGATCAGCTCGGTGACGCCGCCGCACCAGCCCACGTCGGGCTGGATGATGTCGCAGCACTCCATCTCCAGCAGCATGCGGAAGCCCCAGCGGGTGGCCTCGTGCTCGCCGGTGGTGACCAGCATGCCTTTGGGCGCGTTTTTCTTCAGGTCGCGATAGCCCCAGTAGTCGTCGGGGCTCAGCGCCTCCTCGATCCACTTCAGGCCGTACTCGTGGGCCTTGTGGGCCAGCTTGGTGGCGTAGTTGAGGTCCAGCGACATCCAGCAGTCGAACATCAGCCAGAAGTCCTCGCCACAGCGCTCGCGCATGGTGGCCAGTTCCTCGATGTTCTTGCGCAGGCCTTCCTCGCCCTCGGCCGGGCCGTGGTGCAGGGGCATCTTGCCGCCGATGAAGCCCATCTGCTTGGCCAGGTCCGGGCGCGCGCCCGTGGCGTAGAAGGTCAGCTCGTCACGGACCTTGCCGCCCAGCAGCGCGTAGACCGGCTCCTGGCGCAGCTTGCCCAGCAGGTCGTACAGCGCCAGGTCGACGCCCGATATGGCGTTCACGACCAGGCCCTTGCGGCCATAGTACTGGGTGGAGAAGTACATCTGGTCCCAGATTTTCTCGACCTCGGTCGGGTCGCGGCCTTCCAGGAAGCGGGCCAGGTGCTTCTCGACGATGTAGGCGGCGGGTTCGCCTCCGGTGGTCACCGCGAAGCCGATCGTGCCGTCGGCGGCCTCGATCTCGACGACCAGCGTGCCCAGCACGTTGATACCGAACGACTGGCGGCTCTGGCGATATTCCGGATAGCGCGACATCGGCGTGGCGATGTGGTCGTCGATCCAGTGGCCGTCACCCTGGTCGTGATAGTCGGCCCCACCGCCCCGGACGACATAGGCCCGTACGGCCTTGATCTTCGGAAAACTCATTGGCGTCGACTCCCCAGGGCACGTTCTGCACGGCGCGAATGCAGGCTAGTCCCATATTTCGGGAACACTCTGGCTATTCGCGGCCGTGATCTGCAAACTCACGTCCAAAATGAAGGCCCGAAGTGATGGACTTTCATAATATGAGAGGTATGTCTAAAGAATGGAACAAGAAGCGTCAATCAAGCGCGGCGCCGCCGGTGACGGCGATGGGGACGGAAAACCGTCGGGCAGCCAGACGCTTCTGCGCGGCCTGGACGTGATCGAAGCTGTCGCCAATGGCCCGATCGCCCTGACGGAACTGGCCGAGACGCTGGGCCTGACCCGCAGCACCACCCACCGCCTGGCGGCGGCCCTGGTCGATCGCCGGATGCTGACCTTCCGTCCCCGCGAAGGGTACGGCCTGGGGCCGAAGCTGCTGGAGCTGGGCTACGCCGCCCGCGAACAGATGCACCTGCCGCAGGTAGCGCGTCCGCACCTGGAACAATTGTCCATCGCCACCAGCGACACCGTCCATCTGGGCGTGCTGGAAGGCGACCTCGCCCTCTATCTCGACAAGGTGCCGGGCCGTCGGCGGGTCGAGATCGGCTCGCGCATCGGCGAGCGCCAGCCGCTGTCGTCGACGGGCCTGGGCAAGGCGCTGATCCTGGACCTGGGCGAAGAGCGCTGGAAGCAGCTGTTCACCGCCGAGACGGGTCCCAAGGCCATCGGCCTGCCGGTCTGGCTAGAGCGGATGCGGGGCTACGCCGCCGTCGGCCGCGCCTTCGACCTGGAAGAGAACGAAGACCAGATCCGCTGCGTCGCCGCGCCTATCCGGGGCGTCGACGGCCAGACGGTGGGCGCCATCAGCCTCTCCAGCGCCGCCCAGTACATGGACGACGCCCGCATGGAGGCGCTGTCGGACGACGTCCGCAACACCGCCGACGCCATCAGCCGCGAGCTGGGCTGGAGCGAGCGGTCCCCGCGCAAGAAGTAACGAGTGACGGGCTCGTCCCGGGAAGGAAGCCAATGCTGTTGAAGGATAAGGTCGTGCTGGTCACCGGCGCCTCTGGGGGCATCGGCAAGGCCGCGGCCATCGGCTGCGCCCAGCACGGCGCGGACGTCGCGATCAACTACCACTCGGACGAGGCGGGGGCTGCTGACGCCGTCGCCCAGATCGAGGCGCTGGGTCGTCGCGCGATCGCCGTGAAGGGCGATGTGGCCGAGGCGGCTTCCGCTCCGGCCTTCGTCCAGGCGGCGGTCGAGGCGTTCGGCAAGGTCGACGTGTTCGTCAACAACGCCGGCATCTGCCCCTTCCACACCTTCCTCGACATGCCGGCCGAGGTCATGGAGCGCACCATGCGGGTCAACCTGCACGGCGCCTATTACATGGTCCAGGCGGCGGCCAATCGGATGGTCAAGCAAGGTCACGGCGGGGCGATCATCGCCGTCAGCTCGATCAGCGCCCTGGTCGGCGGCGGCATGCAGACGCACTACACGCCCACCAAGGCCGGCGTGAACTCGCTGATGCAGTCGACCGCCATCGCGCTGGGTCCCCACGGCATCCGCTGCAATGCGGTGCTGCCGGGCACGATCGAGACGGCGATCAACAAGGAAGACCTCGCCGACCAGAAGAAGCGCGACTACATGGCCGGCCGCATCCCGCTGGGCCGCCTGGGCGAGCCTGACGACCTGGCTGGCCCGATCGTGTTCCTGGCCTCGGACCTGGCCAAGTACGTGACCGGCGCGGCCCTGCTGGTCGATGGCGGCGCCTTCGTGAACCTGCAGTAGGATGACCATCGTCTCCTCGACGACGGACTTTCGGGAGGCGGCGCACCGTCGTCTTCCGAGGTTCCTGTTCGACTATATCGACGGCGGCGCCTATGCCGAGCGGACCCTGGCCCGCAACGTCTCGGACCTCGCCGACCTGTCCCTGCGCCAGCGGGTGCTGAAGGACGTCTCGCGCGTCTCGACCAAGGCCACCCTGTTCGGTGTCGAGCAGGCCATGCCGGTGGCCCTGGCCCCGGTCGGCCTGACAGGCATGTACGCCCGCCGCGGCGAGTGCCAGGCCGCCCGCGCGGCGGCCAAGAAGGGCGTGCCGTTCTGCCTGTCCACCGTCGGCGTCTGCGACGTCGACGAGGTGGCCAAGGCGTCCAGCGCGCCGATCTGGTTCCAGCTCTACGTGCTGCGCGACCGGGCCTTCATGCGCGACCTGCTGGCCCGCGCGGCCAACGCCGGCGCGACGACCCTGGTGTTCACCGTCGACATGCCCGTGCCTGGGGCCCGCTATCGCGACGCCCACTCGGGCATGAGCGGTCCCAACGCCGCCACGCGCCGGATTATCCAGGCGATGTTCAAGCCCGACTGGGCCTGGGACGTCGGGGTCATGGGCCGTCCGCACACCCTGGGCAATGTCGCCCCGGTGCTGGGCGACAATTCCGGGCTCGAGGACTTCATGGGCTGGCTGGGGGCGAACTTCGACCCGTCCATCCAGTGGAAGGACCTGGAGTGGATCCGCGAGGTCTGGAAGGGCCCGCTGGTCATCAAGGGCGTGCTGGATCCCGAGGACGCCAAGGCCGCCGCCGACATCGGCGCGGACGGCATCGTGGTCTCCAACCACGGCGGTCGGCAGCTGGATGGCGTGCTGTCTTCCGCACGAGCCTTGCCGGCCATCGCCGACGCGGTCTCCGACCGGCTGACCATCCTGGCCGACAGCGGCGTGCGCTCGGGTCTGGACGTGGTGCGGATGCTGGCCCTGGGCGCGCATGGCGTGCTGCTGGGCCGGGCCTGGGTCTACGCCCTGGCCGCCCGAGGCGAGGCCGGGGTGACACAGCTGCTCGACCTCTTCGAAAAGGAAATGCGCGTGGCCATGGCCCTGACCGGGGTCAACAGCGTGGCCGAGATCGACCGTTCGATCCTGGCCTGACGCCACGCCGATAACGACAAGTTCGGGAGTAGACGATGAAGCGCGTTCTGATGGCCGGCCTCGCGGCCGCCTGCCTGGCTACCTCTGCCTTCGGCCAGCCGATCGACCGCCATGCGCTGGTCAGCCGGCACGACGTCAAGCTGACGGCGGTCGATCCATCGTCGCCGCTGATGGTCGGCAACGGCCAGATCGGCTTCACCGCCGACATCACCGGCCTGCAGACCTTCCCCGAGGCCTACAGCAAGATCGCGCCGCTGCTCACCGAGGCCCAGTGGGCCTGGCACGCCTTCCCGAACCCCAATCACTACACCTACGCGGATGGCACCACGCCGATCGACGTGCGCGGGACCAAGCAGCCCTACGCCTATATGGACTGGAACGACGGCGTGACGCGGCCGGCCCTGGTCTGGCTGCGCGAGAACCCGCACCGCTTCTCGCTGGGTCGCGTGGCCCTGGACCTGCGCGACAAGGCCGGCCAGCCGGCGAAGTTCGAGGACGTGAAGCAGACCGAACAGACCCTGGACCTGTGGAGCGGCGTGCTGACCAGCCGCTTCACCTATGACGGCGAGGCTGTGACCGTCCGCACCCGGGTGCACCCGACACTGGACATGATCGTGGTCGACATCGACTCCGTCCTAGTCGAGCAAGGCCGCCTGAAGCTGTCGGTGAAGTTCCCGGGCGTCTCGTCGAACCTGAACCCCGACCCGTCCGACTGGACCCATCCGGAACTGCACACCACCAAGGTGACCGGGGAGGCGGCGACCCGCCTCGACGTCTCGCGCCAGCTGGACGAGACCCGCTATGTCGCCGCCCTGCAGGCCGATCGCGCGGCCGACTTCACGGCCGCCGGCCCGCACGCCTTCGTCGTCGCGCCCAAGGCCAAGGGCCGCACGCTGGG
The DNA here is from genome assembly GCF_059424195.1 of Caulobacter sp. GW456-12-1-14-TSB4. NCBI lineage: Bacteria > Pseudomonadati > Pseudomonadota > Alphaproteobacteria > Caulobacterales > Caulobacteraceae > Caulobacter > Caulobacter sp. GW456-12-1-14-TSB4. Next base: position 230,149 of record NZ_JBWKZF010000005.1, on the reverse strand, counting down.
CTTGGAGGTCGCTTTCTCGCGGGCGCCTCTGCCCAAGCAGCTCCCGAGCGTGACCGTCGCCGACCAGGCCACGCGGGCGCACTGGAAGAGCTATTGGACGCAGGGCGCGGCCGTGGACTTCTCGGGCAGCACCGACCCGCGCGCCGCCGAACTGGAGCGCCGCGTGGTGCTGTCGCAGTACCTGATGGCCCTGAACGGCGCCGGCGAGGTCCCGCCGCAGGAGGAGGGGCTGTTCTCCAACAGCTGGAACGGCAAGTTCCACCTCGAGATGCACGCCTGGCATTCGGGCCAGTTCGCCCTGTGGAACAAGCCCGAATATCTGGAGCGCAGCCTGCCCTGGTACATGGGCCACCTGAAGGACGCCAAGGCTCGCGCCGCCAGCCACGGCCTGAAGGGCGCGTGGTGGCCCAAGATGGCCGGCCCCGACGGCGTCGACAGTCCCTCGAAGGTCTCGCCCTTCATCATGTGGCAGCAGCCGCATCCGATCTGGATGTCCGAGCTGATCTGGCGCGACAAGCCGACCAAGGCGACCCTGGCCAAGTACGGCCAGCTGGTCTCCGAGACCGCCGACCTGCTGGCCAGCTTCCCGCACCGCGACGACAAGGGCCGGTTCATCCTGGGTCCGCCGATCATCCCGGTGCAGGAGAACTACGACCCGCTGACTACCTTCAACCCGGCCTTCGAGCTGGAATACTACCGCTGGGGCCTGGAGACGGCGCAGCAGTGGCGGGTCCGCGCGGGTCTGGCCCGCAAGCCCGAGTGGGACGCGGTGATCAAGGGCCTGGCCCCGCTGGCGGTGAAGGACGGCCTCTATCTTCCGGCCGAGTCGGTTCCCGACTTCTGGACCACCGCCCAGAGCAAGGACTGCTCCAAGCACGCCATCGATCCCAAGTGCATGAACCGCGACCACCCCTCGTTCCTGATGGCCTATGGCCTGATACCGGGGAAGGCCGATCCGGAGACCATGCGGCGCACGCTGCGGGCCGTGGAGAGCGACTGGGACCTGCGCCAGACCTGGGGCTGGGACTATCCGATGATCGCCATGACCGCCGCCCGCCTGGGCGAGCCGGACAAGGCCGTCGACTGGCTATTCTACGAGGCCAAGAACAACAAGTTCGGGACCTCGGGCATGACGCCGCGCGTACACCTGGACGAGCACGCCCAGGCCTTCGTGCCCAAGACCGTGGTGTCGGGCGGCCAGATCGTGCCGGACAACGAACCGGTCGGTCCGGATGGCCCCGGCTATCGCCGTGCGGCCGAGACCTACTTCCCGTCGAACGGTTCGCTGCTGGCGGCCGTGGCGATGATGGCGGGCGGCTGGGACGGCTCCAAGGGCTCGGCGCCGGGCTTCCCGAAGGACGGCAAGTGGTCGGTGAAGGCCGAAGGCTTCAAGCCGATCCCGTAGCCTCAACCACCACCTCCGTTTCCCCGGGGAAAGCCAACCCCGGGGCCCAGATGCAAGAGCGCCCGCGATCCGGATGGGATCGCGGGCGTTTTTGCATGCGCCTCACAGCCATACGATCTGGGCCCCGGCTTTCCCCGGGGAGACGGAAGAAGGACCTATTTGGCCAGGCTGTTCACGTACTCTTCGATGTTCGTGTAGCCGTCGCCGTCGCGATCCTTCGCCGCGTCCGACGGGTCCTTCGGGTTCAGCTTGTGAGCCGTCTCCCAGGCATCGGGCATGCCGTCGCCGTCGGTGTCCTTCGGCGCGGCGGTCGAGGCGCCTTCGAACCAGCCGCCGACCTCTTTCTGGCTGTTGATGATCTTGCCGGTGCGGTCGACCACGCTCTTGACCACGCGCGCATCGATCGGGTCGCGCTTCACCGAGGCGCCGGCCTTGGCCAGCACGGCCTTGTAGGCGTCGGGAGCGCTCTGGGTGACGACGTCGCCGAACGGGAAGGGGGTGTCGACCACGTGCTCGCCGGGGGCGTTGGACGAGGCCAGCACCAGGCTCTTCTGATCGGCGACCAGCTTGTCGTCCATGTAGTTGCCGGCGAAGTGGGTCAGGCCGCTCTTGTTGCGGATGTAGAGCGCCAGCGGGCCGCCGGTGTTGGCGCCCTGGATGTAGTAGTTGGCGACGAAGTTGGAGTGGGTGGTCGAGTTGGTGTTCAGGTCCTCGCCCGCCGCGAACTTCGAGGCGTTGTCGGGACGGCCGTAGAACGGGTCCATCGAGTAGCCGCGGCTCACCCCCGGCTCCCAGTTGTAGAAGTCCGTCGTGGCGCCCTGGCCCCAGTTGTAGAAGACGTTGTTGCGGAAATCCAAGGTGATGCCGACGGTGTCGTCCTTCACGCCGGCATAGTTGCCGATGCGGGGCATGCGCGCCTCGTGGTGGGCCCACAGGTTGTGGTGGAAGCTGTACTTGGCCCCGAACGAGCCCTGGATCAGGCTGCCATAGCCGTGCTCGCCCTTCTCGTGGATCGAGTGGTTCAGGCTCTCGGCGATCAGCGACCACTGGATCGTGACGTTGGTCAGGTGCTTGACCTCGGGCGTGACCTTCTGGGTCACCGACAGGCTCTCGTCGATCGACCAGCCCGACGAGATGTGGTCGAGGATGATGTCCGAGCCGCCGCCCAGCGAGATCGAGTCGTCTTCCTTGCCGGCCACGTCGCCGACGCGGACGTGCAGGTAGCGGACGACCACGTGGTTGGCGTGGATCAGGAACTGGGCGTCGCGCAGGGTGACGCCGTAGCCCGGCGCCGTCTGGCCGGCGATGGTGATCCGGTCGTTCTTGATGTGCAGGTCGCTCTTCAGTGCGATCACGCCGCCGACGTCGAAGACCACGATGCGCGGACCGTCGGCCTCGACGGCGGCGCGCAGGGATCCCGGACCCGAGTCATTGAGGTTGGTGACCTTGATCACCCGACCGCCACGGCCGCCCTCGGCGAAGCGACCGAAGCCTTCCGCGCCGGGAAACGCCAAGGGCTTGCCGCTCGTTTCAGCCGCCATGGCCGAATTGGTAAATCCAGCAAGAATGCCAGCAAAAACAAACGCCTTTTGCCAGTTCATGGTCGTTTCCTCGTTTCACCTAGTTAGCCGGTATGCCCGGAAAAACATCAGATTGGTAATACCAGAGTTGCAGGTTTTCGCGATCTGTTGCAAGGTGTGAACAACGGTTCCACTATTTGAGATTTCGTGGAACTTCAACGACACCGGTGTCAAACCGGTTGAGGGGAGAAACCATGACCTCGACCACATTCCGTAAACGCCTGATGGCCACCAGCGGCGCCCTCGCCGTTTCGCTGCTCGCCGTCGCCGCCGCGCACGCCCAGGAGGCCGTCGCCACCGCGCCGCAGCAGAGCGCTCCGGCCGCCGAGGACTCCTCGCAAGTCGAGCAGATCGTCGTCACGGGCTATCGCTCGAGCCTGAGCAAGGCCCTGGGCGTGAAGCGTCAGAACATCGGCGCGGTCGACGCGATCCTGGCCGAAGACATCGCTGCCTTCCCGGACCAGAACCTGGCCGAGGCCATCCAGCGCCTGCCGGGCGTGACCATCGACCGCGTCGGCGGCGAGGGCCACCAGATCACCGTCCGCGGCCTGAACGCCGACTTCACCCGCGTCCGCATCAACGGCGTGGAAGCCATCGCCACGGGCGGCGGCAACCGCAGCCGCGGCTTCGACTTCAACGTCTTCGCCTCGGAGCTGTTCAACAGCATCACCGTGCGCAAGACCCAGTCGGCCGACATCTCGGAAGGCTCGCTGGGCGCCACGGTCGACCTGCAGAGCGGTCGTCCGTTCGACTACAAGGGCTTCAAGGCCGCCGCCTCGGCGGAAGGCAGCCTGAACAGCATCACCGACCGCGTCCTGCCGCGCGTCGCCGGTCTGGTCAGCTGGTCCAACCCCGACCAGACCTTCGGCGTCCTGGCCTCGGTGGCCTATTCGAAGCGCCAGCCGGTGGCCGAGGGCTTCAACACCACCCGTTGGCAGGGCGGCGACACGACCGACAACTTCGCCAGCTGCTCCAAGTGCACGACGCCCGAAGAGCTGGCCAAGGTCCAGAACGCCTTCTATCCGCGCATCCCGCGCTACACCGCCTCGAAGATCGACTCCGAGCGCCTGGGCCTGACCTTCTCGACCCAGTGGCGCCCGAGCTCGAAGGCCGAGCTGACGCTGGACGTCCTCTATTCGGACCTGAACCAGTTCACCGAGAGCCCGAACCTGGAAGCCATCTCGTTCAGCCGCTCGAACGCGGCCGGCGTGAACGCGACGATCGTCCGCGACTACGCGCTGAACGACCGCAACACCTTCACCTACGGCGTGTTCGACAAGGTCGACGTCCGTTCGGAGAACGGCACCCAGCGCGACCACACGACCTTCAGCCAGGTGACTCTGGCCGGCAAGTACGAGTTCACCGACCGTCTGCGCGCCCAGGCCCGCATCGGCGTGGCCAACTCGGACTATCGCATGCCCGAGCAGATCTCGTTCCAGCTCGATCGCAACGACGTCAACGGCTACACCTATGACGGCCGCCAGAACGACCGTACGCCGATCATCACCTACGGCTTCGACGTCACCAACCCGGCGCTCTACACGCTGACCGAAATGCGTTCGGCGGTGCAGACCTCGCTGAACATCAACCGCACCGCCAGCGGCAACGTCGAGTTCGACGTCGACGAGCACCTGAAGCTGCGCGGCGGCATCGACGCCCAGCAGTACGTGGTCAAGTACCGCGGCGCGAACCGCAACCAGGTGCTGAGCGCGGCCAATCAGATCGTCGGCGTTGGCGCCTTCTCCAAGGTGGTCAAGTTCGGCCGCGACTTCCCGTTCCCGGGCGGCGACCAGTCCTATGTGGTGGCCGATATCGACAAGGCGCTGGCCGCCACCAAGCTGCTGAGCTTCCCGCTGGTCACCCAGCTGGGCGACACCCGCGATGTGTCGGAAGACGACCTGTCGGGCTTCGGCCAGGCGGTGGTCGACGCCACCGTCTTCGGCGGCATGCCGCTGCGTTCGGACTTCGGCTTCCGCGTGGCCCACACCAAGGTCACCTCGCAGGGCTTCATCGCCGCCAACAATTACATCACGGCCAAGAACGACTACACCGACGTCCTGCCGTCGATGAACATCACGCTGGAGCCGCGCGACAACTTCATCCTGCGCGGCGGCGTCGCCAAGGTCATGGCCCGTCCGACCCTGGCCAGCCTGACGCCCGGCGGCTCGGTCAGCGCCACGACCCGCACGGTCACCTTCGGCAATCCGAGCCTGGAGCCGTTCCGCGCCACCAACTTCGACCTGGCGGCCGAATGGTACTTCGCGCCGGAGTCGCTGCTGTCGGTGGCGGTGTTCTACAAGAAGATCGACAGCTTCATCGCCAGCAAGACCAGCCGCGCCGTCTACAACACGCTGGGCCTGCCCGAGAACATCATCACCAGCGCCGGCGCCGTGGGCACCGACATCTTCGACGTCACCAACCCCTATAACGGCGCGGGCGGCTGGCTGAAGGGCGTCGAGTTCCAGTACCAGCAGCCGTTCAACTTCCTGCCTGACGCGCTGCGGGGCTTCGGCTTCATCGGCAACTTCACCTATGTCGATTCCGAGGTGAACTACGGCACCGACGCCGCGCCGAACTACAACACGCTGACCGGCCAGTCGAAGACCACCGCCAACGCCACGCTCTACTTCGAGCGCGGCAAGTTCACGGCCCGCACCTCGCTGGCCAAGCGCTCGAAGTTCCTGACGGGCTATCCGGGTTCGAACGGCAACAACATGGCCGGCACCCACGGCAGCACGTATTACGACTTCTCGTCGAGCTACAAGCTGCGCGACAACTTCGTCATCACCCTGGAAGGCATCAACCTGGGCGACGCGTTCACCGACGCCTATGTCGACACCAACAACCGCGTGAGCGACTACCGTCACACCGGCCGCGAGATCCTGCTCGGCGTCCGCTGGACCTACTAGCCGCTTCCTCTCTTTCTAGGCCTCCTCCCTGAGGGCCTGGGGCGGTCCTTTTCCCCGCCCCAGGCCCGTCTTTTTTTGGAGCACTCGACGTGATCGATCGCAGAAGCATCCTGGGCCTGGCGGCGGCCGCCCTGGCCACGCCCGCCTTGGCGGATCAGGCAGCCGACGCGCCGCCGGCGCCGATGGCCAATCCGCCCAAGGACTGGATCGACCCCAAGACCGGTCACCGCATCGTGCGGCTGTCGGAGGAGGGGGGCAGCAAGAACCTCTATTTCCACCAGAACGGCTACACGCCGGAAGGCGACAAGCTGGCGATCACCACGCCGGCCGGCATCGCCCTGGTGGATCTGAAGACCTTCAAGCTGACGCCGCTGGCCAAGAGCAAGGACGCCGACCTGCTGTTCTTCGCCCGCAAGTCGCGGCGGCTGTACTACGCGATCACCGTGCCCGGCGAAGGCCAGCCAGTGGACCGCGCCAAGACCATCTACGCCCTCGACATCGACAGCGGTAAGGCCAAGGTCGTCGGCAAGCTGGCCCAGGGCCAGATCGTCTCGGTCAACGCCGACGAGACCCAGCTCTTGGGCATCGTCACCTATGGCGGCAAGCCGCTGCAGCCCAACACCGTCGACGACCGCAAGCGCTTCGGCCAGGCCGAGTACGCGGCCAACGGCCCGGACGGCAAGCCGCTGTCCTTCGCCAAGGCCAAGGGCGTGCGGATGACCGAGCGCTTCGAGACGCCGACGCCGATGGAGATCTTCACGCTCGACCTGAAGACGGGCGAGCGCAAGGTCGTCCACGCCTCGGATAAGTGGCTGGGCCACGCCCAGTTCTCGCCGACCGATCCGACTTTGGTGATGTTCTGCCACGAGGGCCCCTGGCACCGCGTGGACCGCATCTGGACCATCCGCACCGACGGCTCGGCCCTGACCAAGGTCCACACCCGGACCATCAATTTCGAGATCGCCGGCCACGAGTTCTTCTCGGCTGACGGCAAGTGGATCTGGTACGATCTGCAGACCCCGCGCGGCCAGGTGTTCTGGATCGGCGGCTACGAGGTCGCGACCGGCAAGCGCCTGTGGCGCCGGGTCGAGCAGAACGAGTGGTCGGTGCACTACAACGTCTCGCTCGACGGGACGCTGTTCGCCGGCGACGGTGGCGACGCCGACATGGTCGCCCACGCGCCGGACGGCAAGTGGATCTACGTCTTCAAGCCCGAGACGCCGCGCGACGCGGCGACCCAGTACTATACCGACGACCTGATCACGCCCGAGAAGATGGCGTCCGAGCGCCTCGTCGACATGTCGGCCCACGACTACCGTCTGGAGCCGAACCTGACCTTCACGCCCGATCAGAAGTGGATCGTGTTCACCTCGAACATGCACGGGGCCAACCACGTGTACGCGGTCGAGGTGGCCAAGCACTGAGAACCAAGGCCCCGGCGCTCAAGCGCCGGGGCCTTTCTCTTTTACAGCCCCACCACGCCCGAGCTTTCGACGACCTCGGGCTTCTTGCCGTCCAGGGTGTCGATGCGGCAGCGGGTGAAGCGCCAGTCCTTGGCGTCGGCGATCTTGCCGGCGGCCTGGACGTCCAGGTCCAGGTCCTCGAACGTGAAGCGCTCCAGCGGGGCCTCGGCGAAGGCGGCGACCTCGAAGGCGGCCTTGGCCCCGACCGACTGGACCTTGCTGACCCGTACGTCGCTCAGTCGGCACAGGCCTTGCTCGCGCGGCACGGTCTGGGTCATGACCTTCCAGTAGGGCGGCACGTCCGTCATGCCCGCCGGAATCTCGGCGTAGCTGTAGGACGGGTTCCAGTTCAGGTTCACGCGGAACACCGTCGGCACGTCCTGCAGATGCATGTCGCTGATGTCGATGTTCGAGATCGCCCCACCGCGCGTGTGGGCCGACTTGAACAGGATGCCGACGGGCGTGGGGTGATGCACCTTCAGACCCGAGACCTTGATGTTATGAAAGCCGCCCGAGGTCTCGCTGCCAAAGGTGATCCCGGCCGAGGCGTCGCGGATCGTGCAGTCCTTGATGATGATATCGCGGGTCGGGCGTGCCACCCGCAGGCCGTCGGCGTCGCGGCCGGCCTTGATGCAAAGCGCGTCGTCGTTGCAGGCCACGTCCACCCGCTCGACCAGCACGTCGTGCGAGCTGTCGATGTCCACGCCGTCGGTCGAGGGACCGCGGCCGCCTTCGTTGTTGCGGATTTCCAGGTCGGCGATGTGGATGTCGTGCGAGTAGCAGACATGCACCGTCCAGAAGCCGGCGCGGCGCAGGCGCGGACCGGCCAGTTCGATCTGCTCGCTGTCGAAGACCTGGATTAGGCGCGGGCGCTTGCAGTCGTAGTCGGCGGCCCAGCGCAGGCCCTTGGGGTCGTACTTCCGGCGCAGGGCCCAGTAGCTGTCCCAATAGACCTTGCCGTCGCCGTCGATGGTCCCGTCGCCGACGATGCGGACGTTCTTCTGCTTGTACACATTGATCAGCGCCGCCGGCCAGGTCAGCTCGATGCCGGCCACGCGGGTGGGGATTTCCGGATAGTCGGCCAGGTTCTGCGAGCCGAGCAGGGTGACGCCCTTGTCCAGCCGCAGGGTGACGCCGGACTTCAGGAAGATCGAGCCTGTGCGATAGACGCCGGGTTTCAGCGCGACGGTCGCGCCGGTCTTGGCGGCCTCGTCGATGGCGGCCTGGATGGCCTTGGTGTTCAGCGTCTTGCCGTCGCCGACCGCGCCGGCGACGAAGATCGCCTTGCCGGCGGCCAAGGCCAGGGTGGGCGTGGAGGCGGCCACGAGGCCGAGCTGGAGAAGCGTGCGTCGCTGCATGGGAGGCCTCAGGCGCTGACGGTGAAGGTGTGCGAACCGGAGCCGACCTCGAGCGCCGGACGTCCCGGCAGTTCGATCCGGGCCGTGGTGTTCGGCGGGATGGTGATGTCGTACCGGATGCCGCCGGCCGTGCGCTTCCAGGCGCTGGAGATGCGGCCGACGACCGACTCGTAGTCGCCGGCGGCGCCAGGCAGGCGCGGGTCGACCAGCGGCCGGATGGCGATCTTGCGAAAGCCGGGCTCAAGCGCGTCGATGCCGATGATCCGTCGCCAGATGAAGCCGCAGACCGCCCCGAACGCGTAGTGATTCAGCGAGCCTTGGACGACGCCGTCTTTCAGCCCGTCCCAGCGCTCGAACACCGTCGTCGCCCCCTGACCGACCTGGTAGCCCCACGAGGGCAGGTCGGTCTGGAGCAGCAGGCCATAAGCAACGTCGGCGTGGCCGTGGTCGGCCAGGGCGTCCAGGATGTAGGGCGTGCCGATGAAGCCGGTCGACAGCTTGGTCCCGCGCCGGCGGATATCGGCGGCCAGGCGGTCGGCCGAGGCCTGGCGCAGGGCGGTCGGGACGAGGCCGAAGCGCAAGGCCAGGATGTGGCTGGTCTGGCTGTCGTTGCCGACGCCGCCGTCCGGACGAACGAACTCGCGGGCGAAGGCGTCGGCGATCTGAGCGCGCAGGGCGGTCAGGCGGGCGGCGTCGTCCTTGCGGTCCGTCGCGTGCGCCATTTGCGCCAGCAGGTCGGTCGAGTGCGCCCAATAGGCGGTCGAGACCAGCTCCTTGGGCGTGGTGATGTCCGAGCGGCTCTTGGCGTCGACCGACAGCCAGTCGCCGTAGTCCATGCCGCGCGCGTTGCGCCAGACGTAGTCGGGGTTGAGGTGCAGGAGCCGCCGGTTCCAGCGGTCCATGGCGTCCCAGTTTTCGCCGATGACGGCGGTGTCGCCGTACCGCCGCCAGACGGTCCAGGGCAGGATGATCGCCGCGTCCGACCAGCCGGGGGTGTTCTGCCCCAAGGCCCAGTACGGTGCGACGTCGGGCATCTCGCCGGTCGGCGCCTGGCCGGCCCGCACGTCGCCCATGAATCGCCGGGTGAAGGCGTCGACGTCCATGTTGAAGGCCGCCGCGTCCCAGAAGATCTGGGCGTCGCCGGTCCAGCCCATCCGCTCGTCGCGCTGCGGGCAGTCGGTGGGGATGCCCACGAAGTTGCCGCGCTGGCTCCACAGGGTGTTGCGGACGATGGCCTGGACCATCGGGTTGTCTAGCCGCGCCGCCCCGGTCAGGGCCGCGTCGCTGTGCAGGACGACCCCCTCGATGTCGGTCAGCGGACCGGTGACCTCGACATAGCGGAAGCCGTGAAAGGTGAAGCGCGGCTCCCAGGTCTCGCCGGCCGGATCGCCCTTGAGGACGTAGGTGCTGGCTTGCAGCGCCCGGCGGTTGGACGTGATGTTCAACGTGCCATCCGGCTTCAGCGCCTCGGCGTGGCGCAGTACGACCGTATCGCCGGCCGCGCCCTTTATGCGGATGCGGCACCAGCCGGAGAAGTTCTGGCCGAAGTCGACGATACGCACGCCGGGCTTGGGCGTGGTGGTCGCAGTCGGCTTCAGGACTTGGATGGCGCGGATGCCGGGGCCGGGTTGCGCCGACACATGCACTGGCGGCTTCTCGCCGGGGCGGGCCGGCGTCCAGGCGTGGTCGTCGAAGCCGGGGGCGTCCCAGCCGGTCTCGTCCAGGCGGGCGTCATAGGTCTCGCCGTCATAGATCTCGGCCTTCAGCGCCGCCGAGGGGGCCAGCTTCCAGCCATCATGGGAGGTGGAGACGCGGACGATCGTGCCGTCGGTGTGGGTGATCACCATAAAGCCCGAGAACCGGCGCGGCGGTGGGCCGAAGGCGTAGCGCAGGTCCAGGAATCCGAACGGGCTGCCGAACCAGCCGTCGGCGACCAGTGCGCCCAGCACGTTGTCGCCAGTCTTGACTAGGTCGGTGACATCGTAGGTCTGGCTGAGGGCGCGGCTGCGGAAGTCTGTGCTCTCCGGCGTCAGCAGTCGGTCGCCGACCTTCTTGCCGTTGAGCAGGGCTTCGTAACCGCCCAGCGCCGTGGCGTAGAGGCGGGCGCTGGCGACAGGCTTGTCCAGCCGAAAGGCCTTGCGCAGGCGCACGGCCGGGCCGGTGATCCAAGGATGACAGGGCGGGATGGTTCGCGCAGGAACCGCCGCCGGCCAGGTCGCGTCATCGAAGCCGGCTTCGCGCCAGCCGTCGGGCGTGTCGAGCGTCGTGCGCCAGCCGTCCTTGGCGTGGATGCGGACGACCGAGCCGTTGGCCTTGGTGATCGTCAGCCGCACGGCCAGGGCGCCGCCCAGCACGGGGCGCGGTTCGTCCAGGCGCAGGCCCGCCTCGACCGCCAGCACGTGCGGGCCGGGGGAGACGGAGAGGGCGAAGCTCGGTCCCTGGCCCCAGGCGGTGCGGTCGCCGGGCTTGATCAGGCTAGCGCCGTTCAGCCACAGGCCGTTCAGGCTGTCCTTGGCGCAGACGCTGACCACCGCTGATACCGCGTCGGCGGGCATGTCGAAGCGCCAGCGGAACTTGCGAGGCTTGGCGTCGTCGGTCGCGCCCCACAGCCAGTGCATCCCCTCCAGGCGCTCTTCGCGCATGGCCGGGGTCTCGGCCTCCAGCCAGCCAGCGGACCAGGGCTCCAGCAGGCCGATCTCGAAGACGGCGGGCGCGGGGCTGCGGATCGGTTTGCCCGCGCCGTCCCACGCTTCGACCCGCCACCAGCAGCGCTGGCGCGAGGTCAGCGCCGGGCCGGCATAGGCGATGTCGAAGGTGGCGTTCGAGGTGACCTTGCCGCTGTCCCACAGCAGCGGGCCGTCCTGACGGTCCGAGGTGACGCGGATGCGATAGGCGCTCTGCTTCACGTCCTTCGCGCCGGACGCCTCGATGGTCCACGAGAAGCGCGGCCTCGCGTTGTCCAGGCCCAGCGGGCTTTCAATCTGATCGACGCGCGGCGCGGCGATGCGGGCCGGCGCGCGAGCGGCGGCCTTGGCCGAGCCGGCGCCCAGGCTCGCGCCGGCGCCGGCCACGGTCAGGAACTGACGGCGATCCATGGCCTAGTGCGCCGGGTTGAAGTCGGGCTTCTGCGCGAAGGCATAGGTCTCCCAGTCGGCGCGGCTGTGGAAGTCCAGGCCTTTGTCCCAGCCCGCGCCCATGTAGTAGACGAACGGCTTGCCCGGCTCGACCTTGACCAGCACCAGCCAGTCCGTGTCGGTCTCGGTCACGCCGACGATCTGCGCCGGGTTCACCAGCAGCGCCACGCCCATCGTGCCCTTGTCGGCGTCGGTGACATCCCAGAACGAGAACACGCCCTTGGCCTTGTCGGCGCGCAGCTCGCCGGCCTGCTTGGCGGTCGGCTTCTTGGTGATGCCTAAGGCCACCGTGATCGGGCCCTTGGCGTTGGAGCCGAAAGTCGAGACCATCCGCGTGAAGTTCGTGCCCATCGGCAGGGTGAAGGTCCGGCTTTCCCAGACCTCTCGCTTCTCAGCCACCTTCCAGGGCGCGTAGCTGACCTTGAACGAGGCCGCGTCGGGGCCGTCCTTCAGGATCTTGTAGTCCTCCCAGTTGCGCGACACCCACAGCTTGCCGCCGTCCCAGACGCCCAGGCCGCCGGCGCCGCGGAAGGTCCCGACGTTGTAATAGTCGATGCCTTCGCCGTGATAGGCGTGCTGGTCGCCGGTGCGCAGCTGGCGGGTCATGAACGGGTAGCGGACGCTCTTGCCCCAGGCGTCGATGCCCGAGGTCGAGGGCGGCTCGTATTGCTCCAGCGCCGGGCCATAGATGCGGTGGGCCGTGCGGTCGTTCTCCCACAGGATGTCGTCATAGCGCTCGGGCGCGTAGCGGACCGTGGCGCGCGGCTTGTCCTGGCCGGCCGGCGGCGGAGCCATGCGGTAGATCATCTTCGGCGGCGTCGGCTGACCCGGCGCGGCGGGCGGGACCTGGGCGGGAGCCAGGCCCGGTCCCTCGATGGTCGGATCGTAGGCCAGGGCGGCCACGGCCTTCATCTCGGTGGCGTGACGAGCTTCCTCTTCCGGACCGCGTACGGTGCGCGGGACGGGTGGGACGGGCGTGGTGGCGGCCACGACGTCGGGCGCGTCGCGCGACGGCTCGGCCAGGGGCAGGGCGGTCGTCGGCTTGCCGAGGTTCATCACCTCCAGCCCGGCCAGCAGGAAGGCGCCCGTGCCGTAGGGGCCGATGTCGTCGGCGGCCGTTGGCACCGGCTGGTCGCCGGTCTTCTGCACCGCGCCGATCATGCCGCTGGGCAGTACTTGTTTCTGCAGGCCGTTCCAACCCTTCACGACCACCGGCTGGTAGGTCGCGCGGTCGAGGATCCCGTGGTTGATCCCCCACGCCAGGGCGTAGACGAAGAATGACGAGCCCGAGGTCTCGGCCTCCGGGAACTTCTCCGGCTGCATCAGGCTGGACGCCCACAGGCCGTCGGCGCGCTGCAGGCTGGCGACCTTCTTGGCCATGGCCTGGAAGACGGCGATGTAGCGCGGGCGCTGGATGTAGTCGGCCGGCATGGCTTCCAGCACGCGGGCCGTGCCCGCCATCACCCAGCCGTTGCCGCGCGACCAGAACAGCTTGCGGCCCTGCTCGTCGCGGCGCTCGATGAAGCGCTCGTCGCGGAAATAGAGGCTGTCGTCCGGGCTGTAGAGGCGCGAGAAGGTGCGCCACCACTGGGTGTCCATGGCCTTTAGGTACTTGGGGTCGCCGGTCTGGGCGCTCATCCGCGCCAGCACGGGCGGGGCCATGAACAGGGCGTCGCTCCACCACCAGACCAGGTGCTCGGGGATCGGCTGGCGGGCCAGGTGCGGCAGGGCCCAGTCCAGGCGCTGGCGCAGGGGCATGATCGTCCCCTCCTGGCCGCGACGGGCGTAGAGCTCTTCATAGAGGTCGCCGATCGCCATCTCGTCGGCGTTCAGCATGGCCTTGCCGTTCTTGGCGCCGCGCAGGGCGTAATTGTAGTGCTCGGCCGCGTCGGTCAGGAACTTCAGCGTCTCGGCGTCGCCCGTGGCGCGGGCCAGCCGCGCGGCGCCGACATAGTAGGTGGCCGACACCCAGTTCGAAGACATCTCGCGCACCGCGCCGCCGGTGGTGACGGGGATCGGCTCGGCCCGCATGGCCTCGATCTGGGCCTTGTTGGCGCGGTTCAGCACCGCCAGCACATCGGCCGGGGCAGGGAGCTGGGCGCTGGCGGCGGCGGGCTTGGCGGGCGCGGCCACGACGGGCGCGGCGAACGCGCTCAGGGCGCTAGCGCAGAGCAGGGCGGCCATGAAGGCCTTGGAACGCGGGGTTACTGGCACGGGCGATTCCTCGACGCGACGACGCCAGCGGCGTCGGTATTGTTCATTATTTGGAATAGAATGTCAGATTTTGAAAACTTGTCCACCGGTGGCGCCCCTGTGGCGCAGATGCGCCACTGAGACGACATACCACACCTGGATCAGCCCATTTTCAGCGTTGGCGGGCTTGCAAAAAATGGAAAGCGATCGCAGCATGTGAAGATAATGATACCGGTGTCATCAAGAACACCAACCTGGGAGGGTACGAAAATGGCTTCATCCAATAGTTTTCCCCTGCGCGGTCGCCTGCTGACGGGCGCCGCCGGTCTCGTCCTGGCCCTCATGGCCGGCGTGGCGCAAGCCCAGGAGGCCGCTCCGGCCCCGGCGGGCGATGACACCGTCGAGGCGGTGGTCGTCACGGGCTTCCGCAACAGCCTTGCACAAGCCCTGAACGTCAAGCGCCAGTCGGCGGCGGCGGTCGACGCCATCTACGCCGAGGACATGGCCAAGTTCCCGGACCTGAACCTGTCCGAGTCCATCCAGCGCATCCCGGGCGTGGCCCTGGCCCGCGACGCCGGCGAAGGCCGTCAGATCTCGGTGCGCGGCCTCGGGCCCCAGTTCACCCGCGTGCGCATCAACGGCATGGAAGCCCTGACCACCTCGGGCGGCACCGACGCCTCGGGCGGCACCAACCGCAGCCGCGGCTTCGACTTCAACGTCTTCGCCTCGGACCTCTTCAACCGCATCACGGTGCAGAAGACCGCCTCGGCCCAGACCGAAGAAGGTTCGCTGGGCGCGACGGTCGATCTGAACACCGCCCATCCGTTCGACAAGCGCGGCTTCAACTTCGCCGCCTCGGGCAAGATGGGCTACAACGATCAGGCCGGCAAAGCCTCGCCGCGCGTGGCCGCGCTGATCTCCAACACCTGGCGCGACGACACGATCGGGGCCCTGTTCTCGGTCGCCTATTCCGAGCGTGACCTGCTGGACGAAGGCACCAGCACCGTGCGCTGGCAGAGCGGCACGGCCACGGCTCCGGGCTTCCGCAGCGTGAACGGCGTGACCTGCGCCACCAACGCGGCGGCCTGCGCCGAAGCCAATGGCGCGGTCCACCCCCGCATCCCGCGCTTCGACTGGTATCATGACCAGCAGAAGCGCCTGGGCATGACCGGCTCGCTGCAATGGCAGCCGGACGACAAGACCCTGTTCTCGCTGGACGCGCTGTACGCCGACTTCAAGGGCAAGCGGAACGAGGACTTCCTCGAGACCTTCACCCCGCAGACGGCCGGCGCCTGTACGGCGGCCTCGCCGGTCACCTGCGGCATCAATGAAGTCGACGTGGTCAATTACACGGTGTCCTCGCCGCGCTCGGGCCTGCCGGTCATGACCAAGGGCGTCTGGAACAATGTCGATCTGAAGACCGAGCAGCGCTACGACGAGCTGGAAACCGAATTCCGGCAGTTCACCCTGACGGGCGAGCACACCTTCGGCGACAAGCTGAAGGTCTCTGGCGTTCTGGGCTTCTCGAAGTCGACCTTCTCCAACCCGGTCCAGAACACGGTCCAGTGGGACCAGTACAACGTCCAGGGCTACAGCTTCGACTACAGCGGCGGCGATACGTATCCGACCGTCAAGTACGGCACGGGCAACACCACCAGCGCCGACGCCTGGACCCTGGCCGAGATCCGCATGGTCCAGGGTTTTGTCGACAACAGCTACAAGACCGGCCAGTTCGAGGCGGCCTATGACTTCAGCGATGCGTTCAAGCTGAAGGGCGGCCTGGCCTACAAGGCCTATGGCGTCGAGAGCGCGGCCTTCTCGCGGACCAACGGCACGACCACGAACATCAACCCGATCTCGTCGGCGGAGCTGCGGGGCATCCCGCGCTCGAGCTACGCCGAGACCATCGATTTCGGCGACCTGAAGCTGCCGGCCGGCAACGTCACCTCGTGGATCACGCCGGACGTGCAGCAGGCCTACAGCATCCTGCACATGAACGATCCCAACTACGGCAAGGCGGTCACCACGACGCCCGGCACGGTGTGGGTCAGCCCGTTCGGCTCCAGCTGCTTCACCACGGGCTGCGGCATCTACAACCTGGGCCGCGAGGCCAGCCTAGGCAGCAACTACACGATCGATGAGTGGGACACGACCGGCTACGTCCAGGGCGATTTCAACCTGAACATCGGCGGCGTGCCGGTGCGCGGCGACGTCGGCGCCCGCTACGTCCAGACCCGCCAGAAGGCGCTGGGCTATGGCGTCGTGCCGTCGACGGTGAACGGGGTGAACTACCAGACGATCTCGGCCACGACGGCGACCCGGTCCTACAACGACTTCCTGCCGGCCGCGAACGTGGTCGTCGAGCCGACCGAGACCCTCCTGCTGCGCTTCGCCGCCGCCAAGGTCATGGCGCGCCCGAACCTCGGCTCGCTGACCCCGGGCGTGAACATCGGCACCGGCTCGACCAAGTCGGTGACCTCGGGCAACCCGTTCCTGAATCCGTATCGCGCCAAGACCGCCGACGCCGCGGTCGAGTGGTACTTCCAGCCGGGCGGTCTGCTGTCCTTCGCCTACTTCTACAAGGACATCTCGACCTTCGTTCAGACCTTCACCTCGCCGCTGTCGACCTTCGACAAGAACCCCTTCGGCCTGCCTGACAGCGCCGCGGTCGCGGCCTGCGGCACCACCCCGGGCTGCTCGCCGGGCCTGCCGGTCTGGCAATTCTCGACCTCGGTCAACACGCCTGGTGGTCCGCTCAAGGGCTTCGAGATCAACTACCAGCAGCCGTTCACCTTCCTGCCGGCGCCGTTCGACAAGTTCGGCCTGCTGGCCAACTACACCCACGTGACGTCGAACGTGACGTACCTGTCCTCGACCGGCGCGGTGGCGGCCATCGGCCCGCTGACCAACCTGTCGAAGGACAGCTACAACGCCACGCTCTACTTCGAGAACAAGAAGATCAGCAGCCGCGTCTCGGCCGCCTATCGCTCGAAGTACCTGACGCAAATCCCGGGCCGTAACGGTTCGGACGTGGAAGGCACCAAGGCGACGCTGAACGTCGACGCGTCGCTGACCTACACCTGGAACAAGCACCTGGCCTTCACGCTGGAGGCGGTGAACCTGACCAACGAGGTGCAGGACCAGTACTACGACAGCAGCCAGCTGGTGTCGTTCTACCACGAGACGGGCCGCGAGTTCTTCGCCGGCTTCCGCTACACCTTCTAAGCCTCATGCGCGGCGCGGCCCCCCTCCACCAAATCTGGGGGCCGCGCCGTTTCGCTTTGCGAGGGTTCTCACATGATAGAGTCTCTTGATCGCCGGTCGCTGCTGCTGACTGGCGCGGCGACCCTGTTCGTCGCTAGCCCGGTCCTGGCCGCGCCCAAGCGCGCCGCCTACGACGCCGTGGTCTCGACCGACGGCAAGGCCCGTGGGGCCAAAGCTTACGCCACCCTGGCAGAAGCCCTGGACGCCGCGCCGGCCTCTGGCGACCGGCCGTTCCGTATCCTCGTCACCGCCGGGACCTGGCGCGAGAAGGTGACGGTGACCAAGCCGAACGTCTGGCTGGTCGGCGAGGGGCGCAAGGCCACCACCATCACCTATGACGACTATGCCGGCAGCCGTCGTCCGGGCGGCCCCGCCGAGATCGCCACCATGGTCGTCACCGCGCCGGGTTTCCGGGCCGAACGGATGACCATCGCCAACGACTTCGACTATCCCCATCACATGCCGCCCGAGGTCGACTACGACCGCACCGGCGCCAGCGGGGCCCAGGCCACCGCGCTGAAGCTGGGCAAGGGTTCGGACAAGGCCTATTTCGAGGACGTCGCCCTGACCGGCTGGCAGGACACCCTGTTCACCGACGCCGGCCGCAGCGTGTTCCGCAACTGCTATGTCAGCGGCTGCGTCGACTTCATCTACGGCATGGGGATCGCGGTGTTCGACCACTGCGAGATCCGCTCGCGCACTCGGCCGGGCAAGGACTTCCACGGCTTCATCGCCGCGCCCGACACCGACCGCCGCCAGCCCTATGGCCTGATCTTCCTGGACTGTCGCCTGACCCGCGACGCCGACATGCCCAGGCACACCATGGCGCTGGGCCGACCCTGGCGGCACACCATGAGCTTCCCGGACGGCCGCTATGGCAATCCGGACGCCGTGGGCCACACCGCCTTCGTGCGCTGCTGGATGGACGACCACATCGTCCCGGAAGCCTGGTATCCGATGCACTACAATCTGAAGGGCGGCGGCCGGGCCATGTACCAGCCCGAGGATGCGCGCCTGTTCGAATACGCCAGCAAGGGCCCGGGCGCGGGCAAGCCTTCCAAGCGTCGCCGCCAGCTTTCGCCCGCGGAGGCGCGGAACTATACGATCCCGAAGCTGATGTCGGGCTGGAATCCGGTTTGAGGAGTAGAGTGATGGGCGGTTTCGGACGACGTGAAGTCCTGGTCGGCGGCGCCGCCCTCGCGGGAGGGCTGATGGCCGGTGGCGCGGAGGCGATGACCCGGATGCCGGGCCAGACCCGCTGGGTCTTCGACCGCCTGTCCAACATCGGCGGCGAGCAGACCACGGTCGAGGGCGATCCGAAGCTGGTCGACAGCCCCTATGGCAAGGCCGTGCAGTTCGACGGCGTCGACGACCGCCTGGTCATCGCCAAGCACCCGCTGGCCGGCATGAAGCAGTTCACCTTCGAGGCCCTGTTCCGTCCGGACGGCGGCGCTTTCGCCCAGCGCTGGTTCCACCTCAACGAGGAGGACCCCACCCCCGGCGCGCCGCCCTCGGTGACCCGCATCCTGTTCGAGATCCGGGTCAAGGACGGCGCCTGGAGCCTGGACGCCTTCGCCACGGGCGAGGGCTACAAGCAGACCCTGCTGTTCCTCGACAAGACCTTCCCGATCGGCCCCTGGTACTGGGTGGCCCAGAGCTATGACGGCAAGACCTATCGGGCCTTCGTCAACGGCCAGCTGCAGGGCGAGGCCGACATCGCCTACACCCCGCAAGGCCAGGGCCGCAGCTCGATCGGCGCGCGCATGAACAAGGTCGACTACTTCAAGGGCGCGCTCCGCGAGGCGCGCTTCACCCCCAGGGCTTTGGCCCCGGAGGCGCTGCAGAAGACGCGTTAGGCCTCGGCGCGAGCCTGCTGGTCGAGGGCGGCGAAGTCCTCGTCCGATAGCGTGAGCGCGGCTGCCTGGGCGTTGTCGTCCAGGTGCGCGACCTTGCCGGTGCCGGGGATGGGCAGCATGACCGGACTGCGCTTCAGCACCCAGGCCAGGGCGACCTGGCTGGGCGTGGCGCCGGTCGCGTGCACGATGTGGTCCAGCGCCGTGCCCGGTCGGGCCAGGCTGCCCGACGCCAGCGGGTACCAGGGGATGAAGCCGATGTTCTTGGTCGTGCAATAGTCCAGCACGGCCTCGCTGGAGCGGTCCGTCAGATTGTAGAGGTTCTGCACCGTGGCGACCGGGAAGTGGCGCTGCGCGGCTTCGATCTCCTCGACGCTGACCTGGCTGAGCCCGGCATGACGGATCAGGCCTTCACCGATCATCTCGGCGATGACGCCGAACTGCTCGTCGCGGGGAACCTTGGGGTCGATGCGGTGCAACTGCCAGAGGCCGATCTGGTCCTGCTTGAGCCGGCGCAGGCTCATCATCACGCACTGGCGCAGATATTCCGGACGGCCAACGGGCTCCCAGACGCCCGGACCGGGGCGCGTCAGGCCGCCCTTGGTCGCGATCAGCAGGCCGTCATAGGGCGCCAGGGCCTCGGCGATCAGGTCTTCGCTGACGAACGGGCCATAGGAATCGGCCGTGTCGATGAAGTTGATCCCCAGCTCGGGCAACCGGCGCAGGACGGCGATCGCCTCGGCATGGTCGGTCGGCGGCCCCCAGATACCCGAACCCGTGACGCGCATGGCGCCAAAGGCCAGGCGATGGACCTCGATTTCGCCGCCGATCCTGAAGACGCCGGACTTCGCGGCGATGTTTTCCTTGGACATGTCGCTTCCCTGCCGATGAAGCGCGCACATGGGCGCGGCGAGGGCAGGATACCGGAAGACGCCCGGTCCGGTTTGTACATTTAACGCTGAAGGGGAAGGAATGGTGGATGCGACAGGGATTGAACCTGTGACCCCCTCGGTGTGAACGAGGTGCTCTCCCGCTGAGCTACGCATCCGCCGGTGTGGAGAGGTCCGCCGAAGAGGACCGATCCGCGAGAGGAGGGGGTCTATAATCTGGTGTTCGGCGCGGGGCAAGAGGCCAAAAGCGTCTTGCAGGCTTCAGGCACATCCAAAAAGCTGTGGATGACCAGATCGGCCCCCAGGGTCTCGACCGGATCCTCGGTGTAGCCGAACGAAACCAGCAGGGCAGGGACCCCGGCGTTCTTGGCCCCAAGGGCGTCGTTGATGCTGTCGCCGACCATGACGGCGCGGGCTGGATCGCCACCGACGGCGGCGATGGCGGCGGCCACGTGGCGGCCGTCGGGCTTGGGCGCGGGGGCCATGTCCGCGCCGATCACCGCGTCGAAGAACGGCGTCAGGCCCACGGCGTCCAGCAGGGCGACCGACAGGTTGGTCAGCTTGTTGGTGCAGACGACGAGCTTGGCGCCGGCGGCCTTCAGCTGCGTCAGCACCTCGACCACGCCGGGGAAGGGCGCGCTCTCGTCGGCGATGCGCTCCAGATAGACGGCGATGAAGCGCTGGACCAGCGACGGGGCGTGCTCGGCGTCCATGGGCGCGCCGGCGGCGGCGAAGCCGCGCTCCAGCAGGGCCCGGGCCCCGCGCCCGACCATTAGTCGCACCTCGTCGAAGGGCAGGGGCGGCAGGGCCTCCTGCGCCAGGATGGTGTTCAGCGCGCCGACCAGGTCGGGCGCGGTATCGACCAGCGTTCCATCGAGATCGAAGGCGATGGTCGCCCCTTTGAGGTCATGAAGCTCGCTCATGGGTCTGGCCTTTCCGCCAATTGGGCGGCTAATGCAACGCTGGAAGCGTCCCAGGGAGTCGCCAGTCCATGACTGATTCCGTTTCGAGCCCATCACGTCCGCGCGCCGCCGTGATCCTGGCCGCCGGCCAGGGGACGCGGATGAAGTCGCCGACGCCCAAGGTGCTGCACAAGGTGGCCAACCGGACGCTGATGGATCTGGCCATCGACGCGGCCGAGGGCCTGAACTGCGAGCGGATCGTGGTCGTGGTCGGCGCGCACAGCCCGCAGGTCGGCGAGGCCGCCCGCAAGCGCCTGGGCCCGAACGCCACCGTCATCCAGGACCCGCCGCTGGGCACCGGCCACGCCGTGCTGGCCGCTCGCGAGGCCCTGGCCGATTTCGACGGCGACGTGGTGGTCACCTATGCCGACTGCCCGCTGACCACCGCCGGCGTGATCGCGCCGCTGTTCGACCTGATGGCCAATGGCACGGACGTCGCGGTGCTGGGCTTCGAGGCCGCCAACCCCACCGGCTATGGCCGCCTGATCCTGGCGCCGGGCCATGTGCT
This sequence comes from Caulobacter sp. GW456-12-1-14-TSB4, assembly GCF_059424195.1. NCBI lineage: Bacteria > Pseudomonadati > Pseudomonadota > Alphaproteobacteria > Caulobacterales > Caulobacteraceae > Caulobacter > Caulobacter sp. GW456-12-1-14-TSB4. Next base: position 208,630 of record NZ_JBWKZF010000005.1, on the reverse strand, counting down.
GCTGCGCATCGTCGAGGAGAAGGACGCCGACAGCGCCACCAAGCAGGTCAAGCACTGCAATTCCGGCGTGCTGGCCGCCGATCGCGCCACGCTGTTCAGCCTGCTGGCCGACGTCCGCAACGACAACAGCAAGGGCGAGTACTACCTCACCGACGTTGTGGGTTTGGCCCACGACCGCAAGCTCTCGACCCGCGCGGCCTTCGCGCCCGAGCCGGCGGTGCAGGGGGTCAACTCCCAGGCCGAGCTGGCCGCCGCCGAGGCCGTCTGGCAGCGCGGCCGTCGCAACGTCCTGCTGACCGAGGGCGTGACCATGTCCGCGCCCGAGACTGTCCATCTGTCCTGGGACACCCAGATCGCGGGCGGCGCTGTCGTCGAGCAGTTCGTGGTCTTCGGCCCTGGAGTCGACGTCGCGGCGGGCGCGGTGATCAAGGCCTTCAGCCACCTGGAAGGCGCGACCGTGGGCGAGGGCGCCCTGATAGGTCCCTACGCCCGTCTGCGTCCGGGCGCCGAGATCGGCCCCGAGGCCCACATCGGCAACTTCGTGGAAGTGAAGAAGGTCAAGGTCGGCGCGGGCGCCAAGGCCAATCACCTCAGCTATCTGGGCGACGGCTCGGTCGGCGAGAAGGCCAACATCGGGGCCGGCACGATCTTCTGCAACTACGACGGCTTCGAGAAGTTCGAGACCCATGTGGGCAAGGGCGCCTTCATCGGCTCCAACAGCGCGCTGGTCGCGCCGGTGCGGATCGGCGACGGCGCGATGACTGGCTCGGGCTCGGTGATCACCCAGGACGTCGAGGACGGGGCCCTGGCCCTGACGCGTCCGGAACAGAAGATCAAGGCTGGCTGGGCGACGAAGTTCCGCGCCCTCAAGCAGGCCGCCAAGGACAAGAAGAAGGGCAATCCATGAGCGCCGACGACCAGAAGCGTATCTCGGGGCAAGCCGCCGCCGAGCTCGTCGAGAGCGGCATGGTGGTGGGCCTGGGCACCGGCTCGACGGCCGCCTGGTTCGTCAAGGCGCTGGCCGCCCGCGGCCTGAAGGACATCCGGGGTGTGCCGACGTCCGAGGCCACCGCCACCCTGGCGCGCGAGCTGGGCATCCCGCTGGCGGCGCTGGACGACGTCAAGAGCATCGACCTGACCGTGGACGGCGCGGACGAGGTCGGCCCAGGCCTTTCGCTGATCAAGGGCGGCGGCGCGGCCCTGCTGCGCGAGAAGCTGGTCTGGGAGGCGTCCAACCGCTGCGTCGTCATTGCCGACGCCGCCAAGAAGGTCGACGTGCTGGGCAAGTTCCCGCTGCCGATCGAGGTGGTCCGTTTCGGCCACGTCCACACCAGCTGGCGCCTGGCCGACATCGCCGCCGAGTTCGACCTGCCGCCGCCGCGCCTGCGCCAGGCCGACCGGGGCATGGTGGTCACCGACGGCGGCAACCTGATCTACGACATGGCCTCCGGCGCGATCACCGATCCGACGGCCCTGGCCGCGGCGCTAAAGAGCGTCACCGGCGTGGTCGACCACGGCCTGTTCCTCGATCTGGCCGATGAAGCGCTGATCGGTACGGATACGGGTGTGGTGCGCCTCGTTCCCTGACGTCCTACATAAGCCGCCCAAGCTTTGAGCTACCTGGAGGCCATCGTGGCTGACTACGACTTCGATCTCTTCGTCATCGGCGCCGGTTCGGGCGGCGTGCGGGCGGCGCGCCTGGCCGCCATGAGCGGCGCCAAGGTCGCCGTGGCCGAGGAATATCGGGTCGGCGGCACCTGCGTGATCCGCGGCTGCGTGCCCAAGAAGTTCATGGTCTACGCCAGCGAGGTCACCAGCCAGCTGAAGACCGCCAAGGGTTATGGCTGGACCATCGAAGGCGCCAAGTTCGACTGGAAGGGCTTCATCCACGACAAGGACGTCGAGATCGCCCGCCTCTCGGGCATCTACGTCACCAACCTGCAGAAGGCCGGCGCTAACCTGCTGCATGGCCGGGCCCAGATCATCGACGCCCACACCGTCGAGGTGCTGCCCAAGGACGGCAGCGATGACGCCGGGACCTACACCGCCAAGAAAATCCTGGTCGCCACGGGCGGCCGGCCGTTGAAGCCGGACTTCCCGGGCGCCGAGTTCGGCATCACCTCGGATGAAGCCTTCCATATCCCGAAGCTGCCGAAGAGCATCATGGTCGTCGGCGGCGGCTATATCGCCGTCGAGTTCGCCGGCATCTTCGCAGGGCTGGGCGTGCAGACGACGCTGCTCTATCGCGGGGCCAACATCCTGCGCGGCTTCGATGACGACGTTCGCTCGCACTTGGCCGACGAGCTGGGCAAGAAGGGCATCAAGGTGGTGCTGGGCTGCTCGCACACCTCGATCGAGAAACAGGAGGACGGCACGCTGCTCAGCACCCTGACCAGCGACCTGACCTTCGAGACCGAGGCGGTGATGTTCGCCACCGGCCGCGAGCCCTACGTCCAGGGCCTGGGCCTGGAAAAGGCCGGCGTGAAGCTGAACGACAAGGGCGCGATCGCCGTCGACGAGCACTCCAAGACCAATGTCCCCAGCATCTGGGCCGTCGGCGACGTCACCGACCGCATCAACCTGACGCCGGTGGCCATCCGCGAGGGCGCCGCCTTCGCCCAGACCGAGTTCTACGACAACCCGACCACCTTCGATCACGACATGGTCGCCTCGGCGGTGTTCAGCCAGCCGCCGGTCGGTTCGGTCGGCATGACCGAGGCCGAGGCCCGCCATGCGTTCGGGACCGTCGATATCTACCGCTCGGTGTTCCGTCCGATGAAGATCACTTTCTACGGCGGCCAGGAGCGTTGCCTGATCAAGTTGGTGGTCAAGCAGGACGACCAGAAGGTGGTCGGCGTCCACGTGGTGGGCCCGGACTCGCCCGAGATCATCCAGATGGCCGCCATCGCCGTGAAGATGGGCGTGACCAAGCCGCAGTGGGACTCCACCTGCGCCGTCCACCCGACCCTGGCCGAAGAGCTGGTCACGATGCGTGAGAAGTACGTGCCGGTCGAAGTCGGCGGGGTTGGATGACCCTTCTCGACGCTCCCGAGCGTCGGACCCGGTGGCTGGGCGCGCTCGCCGTCTTCCTGATGGTGATGACGCCGCTGATCGGCTACCTGGCGCCGCTCGGCTTCGCGCCGCTGCTGGCCGTGGTCGGTCTGCTGGCCACGCCGGGGCTGGCGCGTTCGCGCCCGCCGCTGCTGCCGATGTACGCCCTGATGCTGATGGTGCTGTGGGCGCTGGTCAGTCTGAACTGGAGCCCGGCGGCGCCGGCCCTGTCGGCGCTGAAGCGCGACAAGGACGTCGGCGCCTTCACCGCCTTGAAGCTGGTGTTGCAGCTGGGACTCTACGGCACGGCCGTGGCCACGCTCGGGACCCTGTCGCAGCGCTCGGCGCGGCTGGCGGGGCGGGTGATGCTGTTTGGCATGATCGCCCTGGCCGCGCTCACCTTCGTCGACGCGGCGTCGACGGCGAAGATCTACCAGGCGATCCGCGCCGCGACCCACGATCCCATCCGGTGGGACCTGGCGGTGGTGAAGGTGTCGCTGCCGGTCTATCCGCTGGTGCTGTTGTTCTGGCCTTGCGCGCGGCTGCTGGACGCCTGGGGCTTCCGGGGCCGCAACGTGCTGATCGCGACCATGGCGCTGATGATCCTGGCGGCGTCGCATTTCACCAGCGCCGACGCCTCGGGCGCGGCCTTCCTGCTGGCCGGGCTGGTCTGGCTGGGGACGCGGCTGATCGGCAAACCCTTTGTGCGCGGCATGATCCCGGCGGTCTCGACCCTGTTCATCTTCGCGCCGATGGTGGTGCTGTGGGGCGTGCGTTCGGGCCTGTTCGCCTGGCTGCACCAGCTGGCGCCGCCATCCTGGGACGCGCGCCTGAACATCTGGGCCTTCGCCGCCAACCAGATTGTCCAGCACGCGCTGCGCGGCTGGGGCATCGACGCCAGCCGGACCTTCGGCAACGCCATCCCGCTGCACACCCACAACGCGGCGCTGCAGCTGTGGCTGGAGCTGGGCGCGCTGGGCGCGGCGCTGGCGGCGGCGTTCTTCGCCTGGGTGCTGTACCGGATCGTGGCCTGGACCGGCGAGAACCGCCGCGACGGCGCCATGGCGGCCGCGACCCTGACCGCCTACGTGATGATCGGCGGCTTGAGCTTCGGCGTCTGGCAGGAGTGGTGGTTGGCGCTGGGCGTCATTGCCGCCATTGGCTGCTCGATCGCGCAAAAATCGAGCGCCGCACCGCGTTAGCGCGACTACGACTTTTCTCAGCTGGGTGGATCGGCGGTGTTCAGCCGCACGATTTTGCCTTTTAGTTCCTTTCGCGGTATCTACGCCGCCCTTCGCAGTAATCGAGCCTCGTCATGACCGCCCGCTGGACCCCCGCCGCCTGGAGAGCCAAGCCCGCCAAGCACATGCCCACGGATTATCCGGACATGGGCGCGGTGGAGCGGGTCGAGCAGACGCTGCGCCAGATGCCGCCGCTGGTGTTCGCCGGCGAGGCGCGCCGTCTGAAGAGCCTGCTGGGCGACGTGGCCGAAGGCCGCGCCTTCCTGCTGCAAGGCGGCGACTGCGCCGAGAGCTTCAAGGAATTCCACGCGGACAACATCCGCGACACCTTCCGTCTGATCCTGCAGATGGCGGTGGTGCTGACCTTCGCCGGCGGCAAGCCGGTGGTGAAGGTGGGCCGCATCGCCGGCCAGTTCGCCAAGCCGCGCTCCGAGCCCATCGAGACGATCGGCGACGAAACCCTGCCGTCCTATCGCGGCGACATCATCAACGGCATGGACTTCACCGCTGAAGAGCGCGTGCCGGACCCCGATCGCCTGCTGAAGGCCTATGGCCAGTCGGCCTCGACCCTGAACCTGCTGCGGGCCTTCGCCAACGGCGGCTATGCCGACCTGCACAACATCCACCGCTGGACCCTGGGCTTCGTCGGCGACAGCCCGCAGGGGGCGCGCTATCGCGAGCTGTCGGACAAGATCACCGAGAGCCTGGCCTTCATGGCCGCGATCGGCGTCACGCCGCAGAGCCATCCGGGCATGCATCAGGTGGAGTTCTTCACCAGCCACGAAGCCCTGCTGCTGGGCTTCGAGGAGGCCATGACCCGCGTCGATAGCACCTCGGGCGACTGGTACGACACCAGCGCCCACCTGCTGTGGATCGGCGAGCGCACCCGCCAGCTGGACGGGGCGCACATCGAGTTCATGAAGGGCGTGAAGAACCCGATCGGCCTGAAGTGCGGTCCGACCATGGAGGGCGACGACCTCCTGCGCCTGATCGACGTGCTGAACCCGAACAACGAACCGGGCCGCCTGACGCTCTATGGCCGCTTCGGCTCGGACAAGATCGCCGACCGCCTGCCGCGCCTGATGAAGGCCACCAAGTCGGCCGGCCGCTCGGTGGTCTGGGCCACCGATCCGATGCACGGCAACACGCTGAAGGCCTCGACCGGCTACAAGACCCGCCCGTTCGATCGCATCCTCAGCGAAGTGAAGAGCTTCGTGGAGATCGCCCAGGCCGAAGGCGTCCATCCGGGCGGCGTTCACTTGGAGATGACCGGTCAGAACGTCACCGAATGCCTGGGCGGCGCCCGCGCCGTGTCGGAGACGGACCTCGCCGACCGCTACCACACGCACTGCGACCCACGCCTCAACGGTGAGCAGGCGTTGGAACTGGCGTTCCTGGTCGCCGAAAAGCTGAAATCGGCGCGCGACGACCAGCGTCGACTAGCAGCGGGCTGACGATCAACGGCTGACGCGGCGATCCTTGGTGATCGCTGTTCAGGTTGAGCGAACATTGAAAGGTTTGCGATGCAGCGCGCGGCGGCTTGACCCGTCGCGCGGCGCTCTCCAATGGTTGTTTGAAGGGAGAGCCGAATGCGTTTGCGTCAGAAGATCAAGCGGGAAATCCGTTTCTTGAAGGGCTTGTCCCGGACGCTGAAGCGCGTGAAGTCGATCGCTCCCGACAGTCCCAACCTGATCTGTGACGACCTCGAAGCGGCGGTGGACAAGTGGCGCGACCGCCAGGCGATCACCTTCGAGGGCAAGTCGGTCACCTATGCCGAGCTGGACGCCATCGCCAACCGCTACGCCCACTGGGCCAAGGGGCAGGGGATCACGCGGGGCCAGACCGTGGCGCTGTTCATGCCCAATCGGCTTGAGTACATGGCCATCTGGTACGGCCTGACCAAGATCGGGGTGGCCACGGCTCTGATCAACAACCAGCTGACCGGCGCGGCCCTGGCGCACTGCCTGAACATCTCGCAAGCGATGCACTGCATCGTCGATCCCGAGACCTCTCCCTGCTTCGAGGACGTGAAGGGCCAGCTGACCCGCCACATGCACCAGTGGGTGCTGGGGCCCGTTCACGGCGAGCAGCGCGACCTGATCAAGGCGCTGAAGAGCTGCAGTCAGCTGCGTCCGGATCGCGAGACGGCTCGCGACGGCATCGTCGCCAAGGACACCGCGCTCTACATCTTCACCAGCGGCACCACGGGCCTGCCCAAGGCCGCGCGCATCACCCACATGCGGGCGCAGCTCTACATGCGCGGCTTCGCGGGCTCGACGGGTTCGAACCAGAACGACCGCATCTATGTGACCCTGCCGCTGTACCACGCCACCGGCGGCCTCTGCGCGATGGGCGCGGGCCTGTTGAACGGCGGCGCGATCGTGTTGCGCAAGAAGTTCTCGGCCACCCACTTCTGGCCCGAAATCGTCGCCGAGAACTGCACGATGTTCGTCTATATCGGCGAGTTGTGCCGCTACCTCGCCAACCAGCCCGAGCACGAGCTGGAGCGCGCCCACAAGATCCGCATGATCTTCGGCAACGGCCTGCGTCCGGACGTCTGGAACGACATGCTGGACCGCTTTAAGGTCGGCGACGTGCTGGAGTTCTACGGCGCCACCGAGGGCAACGTCTCGCTGTTCAATTTCGACGGCAAGCGCGGCGCGATCGGCCGGATCCCCGGCTATCTGAAGAAGAAGTTCAACATCCGGATCGTCAAGTTCGACGTCGAGACCGAGACGCCGATCCGCAGCGCCAACGGCTGCTGCATCGAGGTCGCGCCCGGCGAGGTCGGCGAGTGCATCGGCCATATCGGCGCCGACGCCCGCTCGAACTACACCGGCTATGCCGACAAGGCCGCGACCGAGAAGAAAATCCTGCACGACGTCTTCCAGAAGGGCGACGCCTGGTTCCGCACCGGCGACCTGATGAAGGTGGACAGCGACGGCTACATCTATTTCATCGACCGCATCGGCGACACCTTCCGCTGGAAGGGCGAGAACGTCGCCACCAGCGAGGTCTCCGAACGCATCGCCAGCTTCGAGGGCGTGCAGGAAGTCAATGTCTACGGCGTGAAGGTCGGCGACCTGGACGGCAAGGCCGGCATGGCCGCGCTGGTCGTGGAAGACGGCTTCGACGTCGAGGCCTTCGGCAAGCATGTCGACGAGCAACTGCCCAGCTACGCCCGTCCACTGTTCGTGCGCCTGCAGCAGCAGATCGAGACGACCGGCACCTTCAAGTACCGCAAGATCGACCTGGTCAATGATGGCTTCGACCCGAGCAAGACCAAGGATCCGCTGTACTTCCGCGATCCGGCCAAGGGCTATGTGAAGATCACCAAGGCCCTCCACGCCAAGATCGAGAGCGGGGCTTTCAAGCTCTAGGCTAGAGGCGCTTTAAGCCGCAAAGTGGCGGAATTCTCCACCCGAGGATTCGCCATGACCGACGACGTGAAGGCCATCCGCGACGATCTCGCCTTCCTGCGCGCCCTGGCCGAGGACGGCGCCCGCACGCCGTTGCTGGGCGGCTCGCTTCTGGCGGCGGCCGGTGGCTGCTACGGGACGGCCAGCCTGGTGCAGTGGCTGGTCCTGACCGACGTCATCGATGTCCCGAAGGTCTGGCTGTTCGGGCTGTGGGCGCTCACCGTCGCGGTGCACGTGACGATCCAGGGCGTGCTGATCGGCAAGGTCGCCAAGCGGCCCGGCGCGGAGTCGGCGGCCAACCGCACCTATCATCAGGTCTGGACCGGTGTCGGCATCGGTTGCTTCGTGCTGTTCGCCGCTCTGGGCATAGCGAGCTGGAAGGCCCAGACCGGGCTGCTGATCGGCTTCGCGCCCTCGATCATCCTGGTGCTGTACGGTGCGGCCTGGTGGGTGGCGGCCAGCGTGTCGAAGCTGGCCTGGATCCGGCTGGTGGCCATCGCCTCGTTCGCGGCGGCCATCGCCATGGGCCTGCTGATCGGCTCGACGACGGTGTGGCTGGCCTATGCCGCCGCGCTGTTCCTGCTGGCCTTCGTCCCGGGCCTTCTCCTGTCGCGGCGGTCGGCCGGCTGACGTGGACGAGTTCGAGATCGATCGCCTGGACGAGGTGATCCACGGCCGCGTGCGGCTGGGGATCATGGCCTTCCTGACCAGCGCCGGCAGCGCCGACTTCAACACCCTGAAGGCCAAGCTGTCGCTGACCGACGGCAACCTGTCGGTCCACCTGCGCAAGCTTGAGGAGGCCGGCTACGTGGCCATCGACAAGAGCTTCGTCGGCCGCAAGCCCCTGACCCGCGTGGCGCTCAGCGACGGCGGCCGCGCGGCCTTCGCCGACTATCTCGACGCCATCGCCAAGCTGGTCGAGGGCCGCCCGTGAGCGTCCAAGGCCCTGGCGCGTTCGTAGCTCTGGCGGACAACGAAGGCGGAGGCGCGACGTGGCGGGAACAACGGTGACGAGACGTGTGGGCCTGGCCGCCCTGATGGCGGCGATGACGTCGGCCTGCTCGCCGCTGTCGCTGTTCGCGACCTTCACGCCCAAGGACGCGGCCAAGGTCGAGGACAAGGGCGCGCATTACGCCGCCGGACCGCGCGGCGGCGTCGACGTCTACGCCCCGCCGGTCGCCCACGGCCCCGCGCCGGTGGCGATCTTCTTCTATGGCGGCTCGTGGGACAGCGGGCGGCGGCAGGACTATGGCTGGGCCGCGCGGGCCATCGCCGCGCAAGGCTTCCTGACCCTGGTCCCGGACTACCGGCTCTATCCGGAGGTCCGCTATCCCAGCTTCATCGACGACGGCGCCCAGGCGGTGCGGTGGGCCGTCGAGCACGCCGCCGCGCTGGGCGGCGACCCCAGCCGGATCGTCCTGATCGGCCACTCGGCCGGCGCCTACAACGCCGCCATGCTGGCCCTGGACCCGCGCTATCTGACGGCCGCCGGTGTGAAGCCCGGCGTGATCAAGGCGTTCGCCGGTCTCTCGGGCCCCTACGCCTTCCTGCCGCTGGACGGCCCGATCACCCGCCAGACCTTCGGCGAGGCAAGCGACCTGGAGGCGACCCAGCCGACCCGCTACGCCCGCGCCGACGCGCCGGCCGCCTTCCTGGCCACCGGCGACAAGGACACCACGGTACGCCCGCGCAACACCCGCAAGCTGGCCGCCGCCCTGCGCGACAAGGGCGCCAAGGTCGAGGAGCGGCACTATGAGGGCCTCGATCACGCCGGCACGGTTCTGGCGCTGTCGCGGCCGTTCCGAGGCAAGTCGACCCTGTTCGCCGACATGGTCGCGTTCCTGAAGAGCGCCGTGAACTAGCTCCCGCAGGCCTGGCCGTTCAGCTTGCGCTGATAGGCCTCGGCCAGGCTCAGATACGGCGGCAGGAAGGTCTGCAGGGCGATCGGCTTGCCGTCGGTCGTCGTGCCCGCCACGCCGGCTCGCAGCTCGAAGTGCAGGTGGATCGTCGTGGGCGTGCCGCCGAAGTCGTTCGAAACCTTGCCCAGCTTCTGGCCCTTGGCGACCTGGTCGCCTTCCTTCACCGCCAGGGTCGACATCTGCATGTGCAGGTAGCGGTAGGTGTAGTGCGGCTGGGCCTTGGCGATGAGCGTGACGGTGTAGGTCCCGATATCGGAGATCACGCCGGCCTCGGCGGCCACGGCCCAGTGCTCGTTCTTCTTGCAGGTGGCCGGGCGTATGTCCTGGCCCTGGTGACCCGTGCCGGCCCCCGCGCACAGCGGGTTGGCGCGCGAGCGGGCCTCGCAGAAGGTGTCACGCCAGGGCAGGCTGTAGTTCAGCGTATCGCACTGACTGGGCTTGCCGGCTGGGCCCATGCCGCCGCCTGGGCCATAGACCTGCGAGTTCGGGAAGCCGGCCTCGGCCAGCGGCCAGCACATGTTCGGCGACCAGACCGTGCGGTCCAGATAGCCCGGACCCTGGCCGGCGGGGATCGCGCCGGCGGGCGCATGGTCGAACGTGGCCGGCGAGGGCGCGGGCGGCTCAGCGGGCTGCGGCGCGGGATCGGGGCTGGGCGGCACGGGCTCGCTGGACGGCTGCTCGGCCCCGCCGTCGGCCGGCGTGTCGTCGGGCTGAGGCGGACCCGGCTCGGGCGAGGGCGGCTTGGGCGCCTCGCCTTGAGGCTTGGGCTTGGTGGTGTCGTCGCAGGCGGTTAGCGGCGCGACGGCCAGCAGGGCGATCAGCAGGAGCGGGGAGAGGCGCATGGTCACCCTCCTAGTCCGGCGGCCTCACGGGCGGCCTTGCCCATGACCACGGCCGTGGTCTTGCCGACCAGGCCCAGCACATAGTTGTCGTCGGCGCAGCGCGGATCGCTCGCCGCGTCGCAGCGGATCTCCACCGTGTAGAGCACCCCGTAGCGTACGAAGCTGGCCAACTGGCCGTCGACCGTGCGCTGGACCGTCAGCATCTCCGGCCCCGTCTCGATCTTCAGCGGCTTGGACGCCGGCATCGGCACGGTCGCGGTCGTGCCGCTCAGCGAGACCCGGCCGCCGGCGGTGTTGCTGGTGATCGTGTAGTAGTCGCCGAAGCTGTAGATGCGCGCCCCGGCCGTCAGCTTGGCGTCCTGCGGCAGCAGGATCGGCACGGCGGTCTGGTCGACCTGTTCGCGATTGAGGTTGGTCGCCAAGCTCTCACCGACATTGGCCGATTGGCGCAGGCCGCCGACGGCACCTTGCCAGTCCACCCTAGGCCGAGGTCGCACCAGCGCCGCGATCCCGGGGCGGATGGCCGCCGCGCCAGGAATCGGCGCGCCGGTCGCATCCCGCGTCTGGGCCCTGCCGGTCGAGATCCAGGTCGCCCCCGCGACCACGGCCACAGCGACGGCCCCCGCCATCGCCCACCCTCGTGCATGACGCATGGCTTCTCCCACAGAACCGCGTTCTTCGAAGTCTTAGCGCGGAAAGGCCACGCTGTTAACCATTAGTCCCATGCTGCGCTGCGATTGAACGCGCACGGGTTCGTGTCTATATGGCTTGACCTCTTTCCGGGCCTTGTGTGTGGCGGCCTTGAAAACATCAATAGTTCAAAGGGATAGTGTCCCCGCCATGCTGCTCACCATGCTCAAGGCCAAGCTGCACCGCGCCACGGTGACCCAGGCCGACCTCGACTACGAAGGCTCGATCGCCATCGACCGCGACCTGCTGGACGCCTCGGGCATCCTGCCGAACGAGCAGGTCGACGTGCTGAACATCACCAACGGCGCCCGCTTCACCACCTACGCCATCGAGGCTCCGCGCGGCTCGAAGGTGATCGGCGTCAACGGCGCCGCCGCTCGCCTGGTGCAGAAGAACGACCTGGTGATCGTCGTCACCTACTGCCAGATGGCCGCGGAAGAGGCGCGCAACTACGCCCCGACCGTCGTGCTGCTGGACGAAGGCAACCTGATCAAGAAGGCGGCCTGAGCATGAAGCGCCTGGCGCTGATCGTTCTCGCCGCCGCCGGCCTGTCGGCCTGTTCGCCTAAGCTGCCACAAGGCGTGGATGAAACGGTGCTGACCGCTTCGGTCGGCAAGTCGATCGGCTCGCCCTCGACCTGCGTGGTGATCGCCGACGCCAGCGGCAAGCTCGTATGGCGCGGTGGCGGCTACATCACCTGCTCGCGCAACCTGCCGTCCTGCGACGGGGCGCAGACCACGGCCGAGACGCTGCTGAAGGCCAATCTGGGCAAGCCTGCGCGCTTCATCAGCTGCCCCAGCGGCGGGCCTGACGGCGCCACGGTCGGCTGGGCCAGCGGCCCGGTGCCGACGGGCCAGGGCAAGCCGCCGCGCGGCCTGACCTATGTCGCCGTGATGGAAGGCGACAAGGCGCTGCCGGGCCTGGAAATCCAGGACCGGGTCGAGCGGGCCTTCAAGAAAGCCGGCTTCTAGAGACATCAAAGCCGCCGCCGGGATCCCGGCGGCGGCTTTTTCATGCGCGCTAACGCGGCGCGCCTACTTGGCGGCTTCGTACGTCGCGCTGACGTCGATGCGGACCTTCAGCTCGCCGGCCGCGATGCTGGTCGAGTCGGCCATCTCACGCTTGGCCATGGCGTACATCGGCATCGGCGCGACCGGAGGCTGGTAGCCGCCGCCTTCGCTCAGATTGACCAGGCGCACGGCCTTGTAGCCGGTGGCGCGGCCGTAGAGCTCGGCCTTAGCCTGCAGGGCCTTCACGGCCTCCAGGCGGGCGGCGTCCTCAGCGGCTTGCGGGTTGGTCAGGCCGAAGCTGATGCCGTTGACGGTGTTGGCGCCGGCGCCGACCGTGGCGTCCACAGTCGCGCCCAGCTTGGCCAGGTCGCGGACCGTGATCGTCACCTGGTTCGAGGCCTGGTAGCCGGTCAGCTTTGGCGGCTGGTTCTGCTCATAGGCATATTGGGCGTTGAGGTTCAGGTTCGAGGTCTGGACGTCGCGCTCGGCGATCCCGGCCTTCTTCAGCGCGGCCATCACCTGGTTCATGCGCGTCCCGTTGGCCTTCAGGGCCTCGCCGGCCGTGGCGGCCTCGGTCTGCACGCCCAGGGTGATGGTGGCCATGTCCGGCGCCACGCGGGTCTCCCCATAGGCCGACAGGCTGAAGGTCGTGGCCTTGAACGCCGAGTCGGCGCTGGTCTGAGCCAGGGCCGGGGCGGCGGCGCCCATCAGCAGCGCGCCGCCGATCAGGGCGGGGATGGCGAAGGCGGGCAGGCGGCGAGCGGTGTTGGTCATCGTTCTTTCTCCAGGACCGTCCGGGGCAGGGGAAGCGCCGCCGGACAGCTATGGGTTCCCTGATGACAGCCCCAACCTGAACCGGAGCTTTAAGCCGCGTTCGGCTCATGTTATTCGCCGCCTCTCGCGTACGCTCACACGTCTTCGCGCGGGCCTGTAGCTCAATGGTTAGAGCCGACCGCTCATAACGGTCTGGTTGGGGGTTCGAGTCCCTCCAGGCCTACCAAACTTCCATTTCAGTTTCGGGTAAAAGGGGTGTTGGGATACCCGAAAGGGTAAGGGGCAGAAGGGGCTCAAAGCAGAGCTTGCGCGCAACGGCTGAGTTCGCGACAATAAAAAACCCCGGCGGTTGTACGCCGGGGCTCGGTTGTCAGCCGTGTTAGGTTGGTTACCAACCAGTGTCGATTTCCCGAGCCATATTCAACGTCTCCCTTGGTACGGTTTCAAACTCATATGCCCGATATGGTAGCTTGGCTAGTTGATATCAAACCCGCTAACGCAACTTTAATCGGGGCAACTCTCGCAACGTGCGGTTGGCTGTACACCGCCGGCCGCGCAAGAACTATATCACGAAAGCAGCACACATTAAACGTGATGGTGCAAGCTAGGTTCAATGCCGATTTTAAAGCGGCAGAGAAAGCCGTTGCGCCCAATGAGCGAAACGGTGCCAGCGATATATCCGATCCGGCGTGTCCAAACCGAGATAACTTCAAAACTGTTCTAAACTATTATGAGTTTCTCGCCTCCGGGATTCGGAACGGCGATTTTGACGAGCAGATGGTATCTGACAGCCTGCGTGGCACAATCTTGAACTTATTCGAGACGTGCCAGGAGGGTATTTTCAAGCTGCGGACAAATCGCCGCAGAGTCGCCCTCTATGAGCACCTTGAGTGGCTGCACCGGCGTTGGGAGCGCAAGCCACCCAAATGGTACCAGCGCATCGTAGAGCGCATTATTTCCCGCCCACTGGGCGGTAAGCGCAAGAAGCACGACGACTGAACTGGACGCGCCAACTCAATGTGCGCTGAAAGGTCTGATGTTAAGGGGGGGCGTGGAAGATTTCAGGATCCGCTCTTCCTGCTTCCCGGTCAACAGGTCGTCTCGGTAGCAGCGGCGTTGCGGTAGCATTGATCGCGCTCCTCACACCGCCGGATAGGCGTCCGCGATCTTCACGCCCGTCTTGTAGTGGACGTTCGGCTGCGCCACGAAGCTGACATTGGTCTTGGCCTCGAACAGCACGATGATGTCCGAGCCGCCGAACTGGAAGTAGGACAGCTCCTCGCCCTTGCGGACGGTGACGCCGACCTCGGCGGTGACGATGACCGACGAGACCTGGCACATGCCGATCGGCAGCACGGCGACCAGGCCGATCGGGGTCTCCAGCACGATCAGACCGCGGGCCTGAGCGAACTGGTAGCCGGCCGCGTCCGGGGCGTCGAAGGCGCGCAGGGGTTTCAGCTTGTGGACGCCGTTCTCGCCATCGACGGGCTCGGCCACGACCTCCAGATAGACCTGGCCGGGAATGGTGCGGGCCTCCAGCACCGTGCCGCCGACCGGGGCGTGCTGGCGGTGGTAGTCGTTGGGACCCAGGAAGGCGTGCATGAACATGCCGTTCTTGAAGCGGTCCTTGTAGGGGCTGCCCTCCATCAGCTCCTCGATCTTCCAGTGCAGGTTCTTGACCGTCACGTGGCTGTCGGTGCGGATCTCCCACTGGCCGGCGAAGGTGGAGTCGGCCGGCGAGACGATCACCCGCTGGTCGGCGATCGCCGCGATGGGCCGGTAGCCCGGCTTGAAGTTCCGGGCGAAGAACTGGTTGAAGGTCTTCCAGCCGCCGTGCGGCTCGATGTAGTCGCTCAGATTGTAGTTCGGGGACTTGCGGAAGGTCTCCAGCGACTGCGGCGTCAGGGACTCCGGCGTATCGAGGAAGGCGCCCAGGCTGTCGGCGTATTCGACCAGCCACGCCGACAGCGGCGTCAGCGGCGGGGCCTTGTCGCGCGGGATGACCTTGTTCTGCAGGTCGATCACCGCCTCCTGGTCCAGCACGAAGTAGAACTTGCAGAGCTTGTTGTAGACCTCGCGGCCCGGCTCGTTCTCGCTGGGGACCCAGCGCAGGAAGTCGTTGATGTAGACGTAGTAGCTCTCGAGGTCATTCAGGTCGGCCAGCTGCGGGATGTTCCACGCGCGGGCCTGGGCGACGGCCTTCTCGAACCGCGCCTCCCAGCCGTTGTCCTTGATCAGCTTCTGCAGCTTCGCGACGACGGGATGCCATTTGCTCATCGTCTGTCCTCCAACGGGATGGGGTGCGGATAGGCTCTCTATTCGTGTATCGATCCAAATAACTTGTTATGGTTGTATATCTTCGGCGTTCATGCGTAAAGCGTGCGGCGGCGATCGCGTCGCTGATTTGCTTGTTGTGCAAATACAATCGTTTCGCCGAAATTTGCTTTCAATGCAAAAATTAACACACGTCAGACTCGGTCGTATGCGCCGCCGCGGCCGATCGACTCACGCCGTGGAGGCGTGCAGAGTAGGGGCGTTGAAGGCGGAGGTTGTCGTGTTCTCGGTGACGCGTTTCTGCGTACAGGCCTTCGGGAGGCGAAGCGGAACGCTTGCGCCGACCGAGGTCAGGGAGTGCTATTTCGAGGAGGACGCGCGGCGTGAGATGGAGGTCCTGGCCCGGCGATCGTCGGGCGTAGCGCTGTACCGCGTGCGCGGCGAGCCGCTGTCGGGCCTTTGGGGCAGGCCGCTGCTGATCGCGCGCCGGGGCGAGATTCTGGCGCTGGATTGAAGCAGGATTACCCCACCTTCTTAAGGGTTTGGCCGATTTCGACCAGTTGCAGCCGCTGAACGGGCTGGAGCTGGTCCCAGATCGACCAGATCGCTTCGGACGCCGCCGGATCGCGCATGATCAGGTCGGCCGGCTCGCAGCGATAGATGGTGGCCAGGGCTTCCAGCAGGTCCTGCGAATAGCCGGTCTCGCCGCGCTCGACGCGCGACAGCTGGGCCAGCGAATACGGATAGCTGACCTCGAGCTCCAGGCGTTCGACCGCCTGTTCCAGGTTCATGTCGCGGTGCTTGCGCCAGGCGCGGATGAAGGTCTTCGCGCGCCGCTGCGCCTTGGCCTGCCGGTCGGGTGTCATGCAAATCCCACGGAGGAGCGAAAGGGAGAATGTCCAGCCATTAAACACAAAATTTGCTTGCCATGCAAATTTGTATTTGGTACAAATTGGATATTCCGGAAGTTGCGCCTCGGCGACGCGAGCCAAGCGGCTTCCGCACCAAATCCCCCAATCCATCGGCTCCAGCCGCAGGAAGCTTCAGATGATTCCGATCCACGCGACCGGTCCGGCCGGTCATGCGCCGTTCCACGCCTATACCGCGCGCCGCACCGAGGCCGATCGCCGGCCGCCGCGCGCCATCCTCACCGGCCTGCTGATGGGCGACCCGCGCCCCGACCGCTACGCCCTGTCCGAGAAGATCCGCACCCGCCTGTTCGGCGTCCTGCCCGACGAGCCCGTCGTGCCGGCCAAGGTGCTGGCCGTGCTGGAGGCTCTGGCCGACGGCCCGCTGACTTTGGCGGACCTCGCCGACGAGATGGCCGTCAGCCTGTCGGCCGGCAGCGACCGCGCCCAGGCCGGACAGCTGCTGGGCCTCGTCGAGCGCCTCGGCGGCCGCCCGTGCCGGATCAGCCTTACGGCCGCCGGCCAGGCCGTTCTGGCGGACCAGGGCGGGTGAGCTCGCTGCAGGACGAGGTCGCCGAGGGCGCCGTCGACCAGGCCGTTCGCGCCTGCGGGCCGCGCAAGCCGATGCTGTGCGCGATCATCCGCGCCGCCGGCCGGATGCTGGCCGAGAGCGACGGCCACGACTTTGTCGCCCAGGTCTGCGCCGGCGAGGCCCGCCGTCACGCCCTGGCGCAGAACCGACGCGGCGTCCGCTCCGGACGCTGAACATTCCGAATAGAGAAGGGGACCTGTCATTTCCGTCCAAGTCATCCGGCCCGAAGGCCTGACCTCGACCGAGCTCGCCGACCTGGCCCGCGCCGATCGCGCCGCCGCCCTGGCGATCAGTCCGGCCGCCCGCCAGGCCGCGCGCGAGACCGTGCTGCGCATCGCCGGCGCCCAACTGGTGCGAACCGAGCAGGGCGACATCGCCGCCGGTCTGGTCGAGACCATGGCCCTGGCTCGGTCGCGCGGCGAGACCGTCGAGGCAGGCGAGGGGACCTTGCGGATTTCCAGCCGCGATGGCCTGCGCAGCCTGCGCCAGTCCGGCCACATCACCGACGCCCACTACGCCGTCGGCCTGCTGTACCGCGCCGGTTTCGAGGCGCGCGGTCGCGACCTGCGCGCCGCCAGCCTGGAGCCCGGAATCGGCGGCGGCCACGACAACGACCGCTTCGTGGCCGCCCGCCTGCGCCGCGCCCGGATGCTGGACTTCGTGGCCCGCGCCGACCGCGCCGTGGCCATGAGCCTGGCCGACAAGCCGATGGCTCTGCGCTTGCTGCGCGCCGTGGCGGGCGAGGGGACCAGTCTGTCGGTCTGGGGCGCCGGTCGCGCCTTCACCCGTAACCGCGAAGTGTTGGTCGAGGCGTTGGACCTGATCGTGGCCTTGGCCAAGCAGATTTCGCGCGATCGCAAAAACAAGAACATTTAGCGAACAAATGGATTGACCGGCGGGAAGGTAAAAGGTTTAATCAGATCATTCTCGGAGATGCGCCTTCAGCGGCGACCTTGATCTCCGAAGACTGAACCCCAGACCTTCCAGTACTCAAAGGCGCCGCGCGATCCACTTCGCGGGCCTTCGCTCCACGATCCCGCTCTCCCTTCGGAGGGCGGGGTCTTCGTCTCGCCTCCACAGGGACACCCGACATGATCCTCGCCCCCGTCCCCGGAAGCCTGCGGGCTTCCGGATCGCCTCCGCGCGCCTCGACCCCGGCGGCGCGCCGATGAGCGTCCTGAAGATCCGCGCGGCGCTGGAGACGGCGCTGGCCGCCATGAGCCCCGCCCTGGCCACGGCCTGGGAGAACACCGCCTACACGCCGACGGCGGGGACGCCCTACCAGCGCGTCTCGATGCTGTTCGCCGAGCCGGTCAACGCCGAGTACGGCGCCAGCGGCCAGCAGGGCGGGATGTTCGTCGTCGGCCTGTGCTGGCCGCAGGGCGCGGGCATGGCCGACATCGGCGCCCGCATCGAACTGCTCCGGGCGACCTTCCGTCGTGGCGCGGCCTTCACGGCCGACGGCCTGACCACCACGGTCGCCCGCACCCCTCTCATCCTGGCCCCGGTCCTGGAGGGCGACCGCTACGTCGTGCCCGTCCAGGTCCCGTTCCTGGCCACGATCACCAGCTGACGGCGGCCTCCGCCCGAAGGGACGACCTCTGGGTTTCGTCCAACCTCCACCCATCCCGATAACTTCACGGAGAAGATCCCATGGCAGTCGCCCAGGGCATCAACAAGAAGACCGTCTACAAGAAGCAGACCGGCCTGGGCGCGCCGGCCGCCGGCTCGGGCGGCCAGGTCGTCCGCCGCACCAGCTCGGTGTTCCAGGCTCCGCCGGACACCTTCGAGAGCAACGAGATCGTCAGCCACCAGCAATCGACGGGCGTGGGCCTGGGCGTGGTCAAGCCGGCCGGCAAGATCGACGGCCTGCTGTCGCCGGGCAGCTATGGCGCGCTGCTGGGCTCGCTGCTGCGCAAGGACATGACGGCCGGCGTCTCGGCCACGGGCGCCACGATCAGCGTCGCCGCTTCGGGCCAGAACTGGACCCTGACCCGCGCCGCCGGCTCGTACCTGACCGACGGCTTCAAGATCGGCGACGTCGTGCGCCTGACCGCCGGCGCGTTCAACGCCCTGAACACCCAGAAGAACCTGCTGATCGTCACCCTGACGGGCACGATCGCCACGGTGCGCGTGATCAACGGCTCGCCGATGTTCGCCGAGGCCAGCATCCCCACCGCCACGCTCGCCGTCACCGGCAAGAAGTCGCTGGTCCCGCTGAGCGCCCACACCAACGACTACTACACCTTCGAGGAGTGGTATCCGGACCTGGGCCGCTCCGAAGCCTATGCCGACCAGCAGGTGGGCCAGGCGGCGCTGAACCTGCCGGCCACCGGCAACGCCACGATCAGCCTGGACACCGTCGGCCGCACCCGCGTCCTGGGCGCGGCCCAGGTGCTGACCTCGCCGGCCGCCGAGACGACCACCGACATCCTGACGGCGGTCAACGGCGTGATCCTGGTCAACGGCGCGGCCGTGGCCAATGTCACCGGCGCCCAGGTGACCATCAACGGCAACGCCGCCCACAGCGACGCCGTGGTGGGCTCGAACGTGGTCGATGACATCCAGCGCGGCCGCATCGCCGTGTCGGGCTCGTTCACCGCCAAGTTCGACAGCGTGACCCTGCAGAGCATCTTCGACGGCCGCTCGACCACCTCGCTGGTGCTGGCGGTGACCGAGGACGCCACGGCCAACGCCGACTTCGTGGTCATCAACCTGCCGATGATCAAGCTGACCGGCGACAGCCCGGACGACGGCGAGAAGGCCATTATCCGCACCTATCCGTTCACGGCCCAGATCAACGGCGCCGGCGGCGTGGGTCTGGCCACCGACCAGACCATCGTCGCGATCCAGGACAGCGCGGCCTAACCGGCGCGCGTCCCTCTCTCTCCCGAAGTCCCTCCCTCAACTTAGCGGCCGGGTCGCGCCCGGCCGTCCTTTTCCCAAGGACCTGAAAGACATGACCAAGACCTCGATCGACACCCTGTTCGACCTCAATGACCTGGACGCCGTCGCCGCTGGCGACACGCCGTTCGAGGTCGAATATGTCCGCGCCGACGGCTCGGGCTCCGGCGTCTTCCTGCTGGTGCTGGGCGGCCAGTCCGAGAAGGTGCAGGGCGAGGTCAACCGCCTCGTCAACGACCGCCGCAAGAAGCAGGCGGTGGCCGCCGCCATGACCGGCCGATCCAATCCCGACAAGGCCGACTTCACGCCGATCGAGGACGACATCGCCTTCGGTCACCGCCTGACCGCCGTCCGCCTGGTCGGCTGGCGCGGCATCAAGCAGGAGTGGTCGGCCGACAACGCCTTCCGCCTGGTCAGCCGCAATTCCGAGATCGCCGAACAGGTCACCACGGCCTCGAACACCCTCGGAAATTTTATGCCGGGCAAGTCCGCGGCCTGATCGCCCACGCCCGCGAGCAGTTCGAGCTCGCGACGCGCCAGGACGACGGCGAGCCGCTGCGGACCCACCTCGAGAGCCTGGCCCGCCAGGGCGAGGCCGAGGCGTCCTGGCGGCTCGCCAACCCGCCGCCGCTGTCGCCGCACGTGGCCCACCTGTGGGCTTGGTACGCCGACCTCTGCCAGACCCGCCAATCCGGCGGCTTTGGCCCCTCGCGCCTCTCGCGCCTGGAGATCCAGGCCTGGGAACGCGACGAGGGCGTGCGGCTGGACCCCTGGGAACGCCGCGCGCTCTTGGCCCTCGACGCCGAACACCTTCTGACGATGACGGCCCCCACGAAGGGCTGACCACCACCCGGGCTGCGCCTTCGCAAGGAGGCGCGGCCCGAACTTTTTGGGGAGAGCCGTTGTGGCTGACAAGAACGTCGATCTCGAGAGTCTCATCAAAGACGCGGCCAGAGCCGAGGCGGCGCTCGTGAAGGCCACGGACGCGGTTCAGAACCTTGGCGTCCGATTGAGCGTAACGACGCGCAACATCGTCGATATGGCTGCAAGCCTGACCTCGACGACAAAGGCGGCGCAAGCCGTGCCTGCGCACTACGCGCAGATTAGCGCCAGCGCCCGCCTCACCGAAAGCACCCTTCGGTCGACAACGGTTACCTACGGCGACTTCGTCGCCGTGAATAAGAATGCTCAGGCCGCCTTAGGGGCTACCGCTCAGTCCCATGCTGCGATCGGGCAAGCCGCGCAGTTCTCGAGCGGAGAGCTGGCAAAGCTCGGCGGAGCGCTGACAGGCGTGGTCCTTTCCGCAGCGGTAGGCGAGGACGCGATAGAGGCGCTTATCGGGGGATTGTCGTCCGTCGTCGAGGTCGTCGGCGCGGCGGCGATCAGCGCCGGCAGCCTGCAGGCCGGGCTGGCCGGCCTGACCGCTCAGGCCTTGCCTCTCCTGGCGACATTCGCGCCGTGGATCGCGGGTCTCGCCGCCGTCGGAGGGGCCGTCTACCTCCTGAACAAGAGACACGAAGACCACAAGAAGAGGATCGAAGATCTCAACAGGTCCATCGGTGACATGGGGGGAAAGCTGGCCCAGGCCTATCCTTCGCTCAATGCACTGACCAACCAGACGGATCTTGCTTCGCAAGGTTCCGCCAACTTCTCGGCATGGCTGCGCAGAAAAAGCCAGGGCATGGCTGACTATGGGAAGAATGTGCGCGCGGCGACCCTGGATCTGCTCAATCAGCAGGTCGTCGAGGCGAAGACGAACGCAGACAAGCTGCGGGCGGAAAATATCGGAACCAATTCGCGAGGCGTAAAACGCTACATCGGCCCGGGCGACGGACCTTTTGGTCTATTTGGCGGCGTCAATAGCAAGGCCTACCAGAAGTACGTCGCCGATCAGGCCAGGGCCGATCAAGTGCTGGCTCATGCGCAAGCGGTGTTTGAAAAAGCCGCAAAGGCTCCTAACGGCGCGTTTCTAGCCCAAGCCGACAGCGCCCAGAAGGCGACCGCGGCGGTGAAGGCCCACACCGAGGCCATTCAAGCAAGCGCCGTCGAGATGGTCAGCCTTGCCGATGGTGTTCTCAGCTATCGCACCGGCTTGGCCGAAGAAATCGCGACCATGGGCCGGTCGGAGGAGCAGAAGCGTCGCGACACTGCCGCGCGGATGATCTCCCTGGCGGCCACTCAGGAGGAGGCCGACGAAATTCGCCGCCTGGAGCAAGCTCGCCGCGATCAGAACCAGGTCATGAAAGAGGGTGAGGAGGTCCAGAAGGCGGTCAAGGCCCAGCAGGGCGAGACGATCAAGACGATCAACGACACCGTTGGGTCGACCATCCGCCTTTCCTCGAAAATGGAGATCCTGGCCAGCGACTTCGGGACCGCCGTCAAGCAGGCCGCCGAGATGCGCGGCGCGGTGGAGGGCATCGGCGCTGCGATCAAGAACAACGATTGGACGGGCGCTTTCGCCAATCTGTTCAACGTCCTGGATCGCGTGAAAAAGGCGTTTCAGGAGAACAAGTCCAGCAGTGAGAAGGTCGCCGCCCTCTCGGGTCTCGGCCAGGGAATCGGCTCCATCGTCGGCGGCAAGGTTGGCGCGTCCATCAGCGGCGCGGCCAATGGCATGCAAGCGGGTTCAATGCTGGCCTCGACCTTGGGGATGGCCGGCCCTTGGGGCGCGGCCATCGGCGCCGCGCTGGGCGGTCTCTCGGGCCTGTTCGGGTCGTCGGCTCAGAAAGCCCAGGAGAAGATCGAAGGGCTCAAGAAGGGCGTCGAGGACCTGCGCACCGCCAACATGGCGTCGTCAAACTCGATCGCCGGCGCCCTGGAGGAGGCCAATCGCAACTGGAACGGCGACCTCGAATATTCGAGCGAGATGCTGATCGCGCTGCGGTCGATCGACAACCAGATCGGGGCGTTGGCCACCAGCATCTCGCAGTCGATCGCCGCCGGGAAGCTGATGAGCACGGCGAGTCTGGGGATCGGCAAGACGGGAGGCGGCGGCCTGTTCGGCTCGTCGTCGAACACCGAGCTTCTGGACCAGGGCCTGAGCTTCAATCGCACGACCTATGGCGCGCTGGACGAGGGCGGCCTGACCGGCTCGACCTATGCCGATCTCGTCACGACCAAGACCAAAAAGTTCCTGGGCGTGACCACGGGCGTGAAGGTCTCGACCTCGACCGTTAGCGGCGGGATCGACGGCGACCTGCTGAGCCAGGTCTCCGGCGTGATCCAGCGGCTTGGCGACGGGGTGCTGGCGGCCGCGAGCGCCTTCGGCGAGGAAGCCGGCGGCGCGGCCAAGCAAGCCCTGGAAACCGCCCAGATCGATATCGGCAAGCTGTCCCTGAAGGGCCTGTCGTCGGAAGAGGTCGAGAAACTGCTGAACGCCACCTTCTCCAAGGTCGGCGACGACCTGGCCAAGGCCGGCGTGCCGGGCCTGGAGACGCTGGCCGACGTCGGCGAGGGGGCGTTCGAGACCCTGACCCGGCTGGCGCGCGAGTACAAGGTCGTCGACACCAGCCTTTCGTCGATCGGCATGACCTTCAAGACGGTCGGTCTGCAATCGCTGGCGGCGCGCGACGCGCTGGTCGAGGCGGCCGGCGGTCTGGACGCCTTCACCGCCCAGACCACCTTCTTCGGCGAGCACTTCCTGTCCGAGGAAGAGCGGCTGAAACCGGTGCAGGACTCGGTCTCGAAAGAGCTGACCAAGTTGAAGCTTCCGGCCGATCTGACGCGGGATGGTTTCAAGAAGTTGGTCCTCGGCCAGGACGTCTCGACCAAGGATGGCGCGGAACTCTACGCCGCCCTGATGAAGCTGGCTCCGGCGTTCGACAAGGTCGCCACGGCGGCCGAGGCGGCGAAGGCCGCGGTCGATGAGAAGGGCAAGTCGATCCAGGATCGGATCGACGACCTGGTCATGACGCCGGCCCAGAAGTTGGCCAAGTCGCGGATGGCCGAGGAAGACGCCGTCAAGGCGCTGGACGCCTCGCTGCTGCCGCTGCTCAAGTCTCTGTGGGCTGCGGAGGATGCGGCCCAGGCCAGCGCCGCCGCCATCGAGAAGGAGGCCAAGGACAAGGCCCTGGCGGCGAGCCAATCGGGCGCCCTGGCCGATCTCCTGGACGCTCAGGGCTACGCCGAACAGGCCAAGAAGATCCGGCGCGACCTGGCCCTCGCGGACGTCAAGGATCCGCTGCAGCAGGACTATATGCGGCGCACCTGGGCTGCTCAGGACGCCGCCGAGAAGGTGTCGGCCGCACGGGACGTGCTGACCCAGGCCTATCAACGAGAACAGGAGGCCATCCAGGCGACCAAGGACAAGTTCAAGGAGCTGTCCAACTCGCTGCGGGCGTTCAGCGCCAGCCTGACCGACGCGATCGCCGGGACCGATCCGGGCGCGCGCTACCGCCGGACGCGGGAAACGTTCATGGCGACGGCGGCCATGGCTCGCCTGGGCGATCCCGACGCCATGGGGCGGTTGCAAAGCGAAGGGGAAGCCTTCACGGCGGCCTCGCGCGACTATGTTTCGACGAGTCTGGATTACCTGCGCGACGTCGGTCTGGTCCGCTCGGCCGTCGATGAGGCGGCCGACACCGCCGACCGCCAGGTGTCGATCGCCGAGCAGCAGCTGGAGGCCCTCGACAGGTCGGTGAAGGGGCTCATCGACATCAATGCCAGCGTGATCTCGGTGCGCGACGCGATCGCCAGCCTTCAGGCGGCCAACCAGGCCGCCGCGGCGGCCGGCGTCGGATCGGCGGGGGGGACGCCGATCGGTTCGCCCAGTGGCGTGGGCAAGTATGGCGGCCTCCTCACCGACCACAGCTCGGATGCTTCGTCGTCTGACGGCCAGTTCATCGAAGGCGATCTCTACGACTACGATTTCCACGTCGAAATGCGACGCCGCCTGGATACCCAGATGGAGGATAACCGGGCCCTGGGCTACGACAAGTGGAAGGAGCAGAAGCTCGCTGAGGAGGCCAAAGGCGAGGCGTGGCTGGATAGCGTTTGGGGTGGTTATCCCGGCGCCTATCGCGAGGCGATGGCTCGCATCAACGCCGCCGCCGGGGTCGTCGAAGATCCGCGTGAGAGCTGGACCGAGAACGACTACCGCGCCGTGACGGGCCAGCCGCTGGTGTTCGCCAACGGCGGCGCTTTCGCCAGGGGGATCGTCACCCGGCCGACGGCCTTCAGCCTGGGGCAGATGGGCGAGGCGGGACCCGAGGCGATCCTGCCTTTGGCCCGAACCGTGTCCGGCGCCCTTGGCGTCAGGGCTTCCGGCGGCTCGCCGAACAACGAAGACCTGATCAACGAACTGCGAAACCTGCGCGCCGAGCTCGCCGACTTGCGAGCCAGCAACGCCCGCATCGCCACCAGCAACGACAAGATGGAGCGTACCTTGACCAACGTCACCGAGGGTGGCCGCGCCATGCAGACCCAGGCGGCCGCCTGATGCGCGCGCTTCCACCGATCACCATCACGCCGGCCATCCTGACCAGCACGACCTGCGCCGAACCTTCGGCCGGCGAGACGGCCTGGAGCGCCACGACCGCCTACAAGAACGGCGACCGCGTCGTCAGCGCCACCTCCCATCGCCTGTATGAGGCCATCGCCCGGAAGGGCGCCACGGTGACGATCGCCACCAGCGGCGTCGTCACCTGGGCGAACCACGGTCTCGCGCCGGACACCCCGGTGGTCTTCTCGACGACGGGCGCGTTGCCTACGGCGATCACCGCCGGGACGACCTACTACGTGCTCGCGGACACGGCGAACACCTTCAAGGTCGCCGCGAGCGCCGGCGGCGCGGCGATCTCGGGCGGCGGCTCGCAAAGCGGCGTGCACACCGTGGCGACGACCGCGAACCTGGGCCAGAACCCGGCCACGGCCGGCGACAACTGGTGGATCGATATCGGCCCCACCAACCGCTGGGCCATGTTCGACCTGTTGCGCAACACGGGCACGACGACGGCCGCGCCGCTGACGGTGTCACTGACGCCCGGACAGCGCGTGGACTCGATCGGCGTCGTCGGCATGGTCGCCGATACGGTGAGCGTGACAGTCACCGTGGCCGGCGCGACCGTCTACACCGTCTCGGCCAACCTGCTGATCCGGCCGACCAGCGGCTGGTACGACTACTTCTTCGGCGCCTTCCGTTACCGGCAGGAGTTCGCGCGCTTCGACCTGCCGCCCTACACCAACGCCGTCATCACCATCACCCTGAGCAGGGCCAACGGTCCCGTGACCTGCGGCGGCGTGGTGCTGGGTTCGTCGGTCTATCTGGGCGCGACCCAACATCAGGCCGAAAGCGACGCGCTGAACTTCTCGAAGATCGACCGCGACGACTTCGGGACCGCCACCCTGGTGCCGCGCCGCTCGGTGCCGCGCACTGTCCAGACCCTGCGCTGCCGCAAGACCGACGTCGACCGGATCCTGCAGCTGCGCGACGACCTCAACGCCGTGCCGGCGCTGTGGTCGGGCCTGGACGACCAGGACAGCGGCTACTTCTCGGCCCTGCTCATCGTCGGTGTCTACAAGCGGTTCACGATCAACATGGACCAGCCGGAAGACGCCCTGATTTCCCTCGAACTCGAAGAGGTTTGATCCCCGTGACCGCAACAATCACGGCGTTTCCAACGCCGCCCTCCACGAACGACCCGGCCAACTTCAACACCCGCGCCGACGCCTTTCTGGGGCAGATGCCGACCTTCGTCACCGAGGCGAATGCGCTGTCGACGGAAGTGAACGGCCTCGCCGTCCAGGTCACGGCCGACAAGGGGGCGGCGGCCGCCTCGGCGGCCACCGCCACGTCCAAGGCCTCGCAGGCGACCGATCAAGTCGGGCTGGCGGCCAATCAGGTCACGCTTGCGACCGCGCAGGTGAGTCTGGCCACCACCCAGGCCGGCATCGCGACCACCAAGGCCAGCGACGCCGCGGCGATCCTCGTCCAGGTCCAGAACGTCGCCTCGGGCGTGTCGTTCTCGACCAAGTCGCTGACGTCCAACACGCTGGGCGCGGGGACCAAGACCTGGACCGTCGACGCTGGCGAAAGCTTCGTCGAAGGCATGCCGATCTACGCCGTGGCGCAGGGCGATCCGACCAAGTTCATGGTCGGCGTCTGCACGGCCTATGCCGGCACGACGCTGACGGTCGCCGTCACCCAGGCCGTCGGCAGCGGCTCCGTCAGCAACTGGAACATCAGCATTGGCGGCGTCCCGGGCGTGCAGGGGCTGCAAGGCGCGCCCGGCGTCGGCACCCCGGCGGGCGGCGCCAAAGGCAGCGTGCTGATCAAGAAATCCAATTCCGACTTCGACTTCGAATGGCTCCCCGAAGCCAACGGGGTCCCGGTCGCCTTCCTGATGAAACATGGAGTTCTCTAGACCATGGCCGATACCGCCGAAGTCATTTGCGACGTCACCTACGACTACAACCAGTTGGCTGCAGGGCAGACGCTCTTCGATCTCGCGACCAACGAGAGTTTGGTCATCCGCGATTTCAACCTGAGCAATCCAAACCGAAAGGCCTTGAACTTTCGGCTCAACGGGGCCTCATGGAGAGCGTTCACTCCCAGCGACTATAGTTGCAGGTTGTCTGGCGTCGAAATCGTTCAAGCCGACGCCGTCGCCACCCTTTCCACCTCTGTGCTGCCCCTCTTCGGCAGCCTCATGCGCTTCCACAGCGCCGCGAACAGCTACACCCTGTTCAGTCAACCGACCGTGTTCTCGGATCAGGTGACGGGTTTGCCCCAGGGGGTAGCGCCTTTTGGTGGAACGGTGACCAATCAAACGATCTCGCCGGCGCTTTCGACCAGTAATCCTCGTTGCGCCTTCTTCGATTCCAGCGGCAACTTTTACTATACGCAAGGCAACACTTCGAAGACCCCTGCGTACCGACGGGCTGGAGGCCTAACGGGCGCGGAGGCCGCGCTCTTCGGAGGGGCGACTATCTGGTTCATGGCTTTCGACGCCGAGAGTGGGATCCTCTACGCGGCGACCTCGGCGACGAACCTGAAGCGCTACAACACCACGACATCGACCCAGCTCGCGGACGTAACCCTCGCGTCGACGCCGCTCGTGAGTACGTATGCCGCTTTCGCCGTCCGCGGCGGTCTGATGATGTCGGTGATTAGCGGCCAGCCACTCGTCTACTTCAACAATGCGACGACCGGCGCGCTCGTCGGCGCTATTCGGTACGACTCGGACAATACGTCGGCGCCACAATCGGTCACCGGCAGCCCATTCATCACGAAGACCTCAACCGGTGTCTACAAGGCCTACTTTGGCTACTACAATGATGGTGGAAATTTCGAAATGGGTCTCGCATGTATCAATTGCGGGACGACGCCGCTCACGACTTGGTCGCCGACGCGGATAAATCGGACAGGCGATCCGCTCTACAGTCAAGCCTACTATCCGTATTCCCAGATGTGGTCCGAGCTCCCCTACAGCAATAGCTCTAGCCTGGATTTGGTGCTGGGGCTCGACACCGATTCGGGCGCCAACAAGGCCGTTTGGCTCTTCAACAGGCTAACCGACACGATCGCCTGCAAATTCACGTTGCCAACTGTTCCAAACGGCGGCGGCGCCCTGATCGCCCTCAGCTCGCCGGGCCAGCTGGTTGCGGAGTTCGGAACGGTCCGCTGCAAGATCACCGGCATCAAAACCAAATAAAGGAGAGCCACCATGGCTATGCAGGATCCGGCCGGCGGCGGCCGGCTCATCGTCATCGACGCCAATGCGTTCGCTTCGGACGCCGTGGTCTACACCGTCTCCGACGGCAAGACGTTCGTCGGGTTTGTCCAATCGGGAAATCAGAACTCCAGCTCAATCTACAAGGTCAACGGAACTCAACAGGTCCTGCCCGTCGTGGTCACCAGCGGCGTTGGCTTTATGCCGCTGCCCGTGACCTGGCCCGCTGGAACCGTGGTGTCCAAGATCAGCACGAGCGCCTTCTTCCTCCAGGGCAACGAGCTCTAACCATCCAGCTCTAGGCGACGCGGTGATGAAGGTCGCTGACCCTCATCACCGCGTTGAAACTCTTCAATCAAACAAAACGCCAAGCCAATGAACTGAAAGGTCAGGAGCTTACAGTGGACCTCGCCTCACAGGTCGTCGCGGGGGCGGGCCTTGTCATGGGAAGCGGTGGGCTCTGGGCCTTTCTCGCCGCGCGGGCCAAGGCGCCGGCGGATCTCACGACCGCCCAAGCGGCATTTCAGACGGCGCTCAGCCAGCAGGCCGCCGGCTTCATCACCGCATTGCAGGCCGATCGAAACGCGCTGACCACCGAGGTCGCGCAACTGCGCCATCGTGTGGAGGAACTCGAGAACGAGAACCTCCAGTGTCGCGGCGAGACCGCCCAGATGCGCCAGCACATCGAGAGCCTTCAGGAGCATCTTCGCCGGCACGGCATCGACATCCCCAGGGGCGCTCGCCCGCGCGGCCTGACCGTACTGGAAGACGGCAAGGCCACCGTCATGACCCTGGACTCGCCCGCCAAGTTGCCGGCGCGCCGGCGCAAGCGAAAGCAGGTCACATGACCCGCGACTATCATACCCTGGACGCCATCGTCGTCATCGTCTGCCTGCTGGACTTGACCCTGGTCGGCGCGGCCCTGGTCTTCGTCCGCATCCCGCAAGAGAACCTGCCGATTCTGGCGGGCCTGGCTTCGGGCGTGGTCGGCGGCGCCTTGGGCGCCTATGTCGGCGCGCGCTGGGGCAACAAGAAGCCGGCCGGCGAGAGCGACACGCAGACGACCGTCAACGCGCCACCTGGCGCGACGCTGACGGCGACGGTCGAGCCGAAAGCCTGATCTTAAACATTAAGGACACCACCATGACCATGCGGGACGTACCCGGGTGCGCCCTGGCTCTCATCCAGCGCTTCGAGGGTCTGCACGACGGCGACCGCAAGACCGCCGTGCTCGAGCCGCAGGCCGATCCCGTCGGCATCTACACCGTCGGCTGGGGCCATGCCCTGTTTGTCGGCGGCAAGCCGGTCAAGGATCGCGAGACGGCCTACCGGCTCTGGCGCTCGCGCTGGCCGACCGGAATGGTCCGGGCCGACGCCGAGGCGCTGCTGAAGGCCGATGCGCAGGCCGTCTGCGACCAGGTCGTGGCGCTGTTCCCCAGGACCAGCCTGACCGACGCCCGGCTCGGAGCGATGGTTTCGCTGGCCTACAATATCGGCGTCGGCGGTTTCGCCGACAGCAGCGTGCGCCGGCGGCTGATCGCCGGCCACGTCCAGGGGGCGGCTGACGCCTTCCGGATGTGGCGGTTCGCGGGCGGCCGCGAGTTGCCGGGCCTGGTCGCCCGCCGCGAGGCCGAGCGCGCCGTCTTCCTCGATCTCAAACCCTAGAAGCCCAAACCCCTTAGAAGAAGGAGCTTCCCATGAAGCACGTCATCGGTCCGGTGGCGGGCCTGCTGCTGGTCGTCTGCCAATCAGGCTGCGCCGGCATGGCCGTCGATCCGGTCACCCTGGCCCAGGCGGTCAAGGTGCTGAACGAAGGCTGCGAGCGCACGGTCGATCTCGACCTGGACAAGGCCAAGCCGGGCGGTGGTTCGCTTAAGGTGACTCGGACCTGCGCGCCGGCGGAGCCTCCGCCGGCGAAGGACTAGAACCGGTTCGGATAAGCCTTGGCCGTCTTGGCGTCGTTGTAGCGCGCGCCGGGGCAGTTGACGGCGTAGGCGTCGGCGGTCTCGGCCAGATAGGGACCGCGGCCGGCGTCGCCGTTCAGGGCGCGGCACGAGACGGCGGCCTTGTAGATCACCGAGCCGTCACGGCTGAGGTCGTTCATGAAGATGTCGAACGCCAGGGCCATCAGGCCGCGCGTGGCGGCGGCGCGGCGCTGTGTGCCGTTGAAGGCGGTGGTGATCTCGCCGTTCGCGGAGGTCTGTCGCTGGACGGGCGCGGGACCGGCCGCCGCGCCGGCCGCGCTGATCGCGCCGCCGGCCAGCATGGCTTCCAGGTCCGTGAAGCGGCCAGCGGCCGTGCCGGTGACGACGGCGGCCGTGAAGGCGCTGGCGAAGCCGGGGCTCCATTGACGCGGACCGCCGATGCTGGCGGCCTCGATCCCGCCGATCGCGCCGGCGATCGGGGCGTCGTAGATGTCCACGATGTGGTTCTGGTTGATGTAGTAGCCCAGGCCGATGCCCACCAGCGCGCCGCCGATGGCCGAACGGGCGATCTCGGGCGTCGCGCCCGTCCAATGGACGTTGTAGCCGGCCTCGACGGTCTTCTCGCGCACCACCTCGCCCGTGCGCCAGCGCACCAGGCGGAAGGTCACGCGCGCGGTGGCCAGCTTGTCGGTTCCCCACCAGACGTTGGGGCCGCGCAGCTCTTCGAACGTCGTGTACAGCATGTACTCGGCGTCGAGGCGCGAGGGCGCCAGAAGCTCCGCGCCCAGCAGGTGCTGGTTCAGGCCGTAGGTGACCTCGGCGCGGGTCGGGCGGGTGGTGATCACGCCGCCGCCGTCGAACCAGCGGAACTCGGGCGCGCCCTCGACGGCCTGGACGGCGACGTTGCGATAGAAGGCGCGGGCGGGGGAAGCCTTGGCCACGGCGACCGGCGGCAGGGCCGGCTGGCGCAGGGCGGCGACCTCCTCGCGGGTGGCGCAGGCGCTCAGGAGGCCGGCGGTGCTCGCCAGCAGGACGGCCAGACGAATGGACTTGGTCGGCATGATCGTGCGCTCTCCCAGATGAGCGGCACTATCGGGCGCAATCCTAAAGAGAGCTTGAAAAGGTGAGGCTCGAGGCAAAAAAGAACCCCTGCCGGGCAGGGCCGACAGGGGTCTTGAGGCTTCTTTGGGGAAGAAGGTTTTGGCTTAGAACTTGTAGTTCAGGCCGACGAGGAAGGTGCGACCGTAGTTCTGGTAGTCGATGACCTGACGCGGGTCGTTGTTCTGGTAGGTGACGAAGGGCTCGTTGGTCAGGTTGTTGACCTGGGCCAGGACCGACAGGCCGTCCATCGGGCCGTCGCTGAAGGTGTAGCCGATCTGGCTGTCGACGACGGACTCGCCCTTGACCATCCGGTAGTTGCGGCCGTTGCCGAAACCGGTGACCTCGCCCAGGAACTTGGAGCGATAGCGGTCGCTGACGCGGAACGAGAAGCCGTTCTTCTCGTAGTAGACGGTCAGGTTGGCGACCTTCTTCGACAGGCCCGGGATCGGGGTGCTGAGGTCGGCCGGGTTCGGGTGGATCGAGCTGTCGGTGTACGAGGCGCTGAAGGTGGCGCCGAAGCCGTCCAGCCAGTCGGTGAACAGCGAGCCCGGGATCGAGGCGGCGAATTCGACGCCCTTCAGCTTGCCGCCCTTGCCGTTCTGCGGCGTGGTGACCAGGCCCTGACGGGTGGCCGGGGTGCCGCCGCCGGTCGGGAAGCCCGTGAAGTCGAACACGACGCTCTGGTCGTAAACGTAGGTCTTCAGGTCCTTGTAGAACGCGGCCAGCGAGACATAGGCCTGACGGCCGAAATACTTCTCGTACGAGACGTCATAGGCGTCGGCGCGCCAGGGCTCCAGCTCGGGGTTGCCGCCCGTGCCGCTCCACGGCGAGAAGTTGATGTCGGTGTTGTTGGCCTTGGACGCATCGTAGCTGAAGGTCTTGGACGCGCGCATCTGGTCCATCCGCGGACGGGCCAGGGTGCGGGCGACGGCGAAGCGCAGGGTCTGCTCGGCCGGCAGGTGGAACTGCAGGTTCATGCTGGGCAGGAAGTCGGTGTAGGTCTTGCCGCCCGCAAGATTGGTGCGGGTGACGCCCGTGCCGGTGCCCGAGGCGCCCAGGGCGGTCGAGCTCTGGTCGGTGTGGACGATCTGGAAGCCGAAGTTGCCGGTGACCGGCACGGGGCCGACGGCCGCGTCGATATTGGCCTTCACATAGCCCAGCGTGACCTTTTCCTCGACGTCCCAGCTCTTGACCAGCACGTCGGCGTTCGGGTTGCGGACCAGATCGTACGTGCCGTTCTTGATCAGGGCGAACGGGTCGTAGCTGACCATGCCGGCGATGCCGATGAAGGCCAAGGAGGTGGTGCCGACGATGGCCGATTGCGGGATCGCGACACTGGCCGGCGAGCCCTTCACGCGCAGGAACCATTCGTCGTTGACGAGGCCCTTGGAGCGTTCGCTGTAGTTGAAGCCGATCTCGAAGCTGGACAGGCCGTCGTCCAGGGCCTTGTTGGCCGACAGGCGGACCGCCTTCAGTTCGTCCTGGATGTGCGGCTGGTTCAGGTAGCCGTCCTGGCCGCCGGCGATGATGTCGCCGCCCCAGCCTTGCGGGCTGGTCAGCTTGATCACGTTCGGGTCGGCGTAGTTCAGGGTCGACTTGAAGATCGCCACGCCATCGTCGTTCATCGAGAACGTCATGTTGTCGGTGGCGCCCACGCCTGAGCGGCCGGTGCCCGAATAGGACTCCACGACCTGGTCGGTGCGGTCGACCTTCGACCACGACAGGTCGCTGACCAGCGTCCAGTCGTCGCCGGCCTCGAACTTGTTGTTCCAGCCGACCGACTTGATGGTCGCGTCGCGGTCGTTGCCGTCGTTGCGGACGATGCCCTTGACGCCGTTGAAGGCGCCGCTGTTGACGAAGCCGCCCGAGGCCTGGGCGCCCGTCAGCGGCACGCCGCCCCAGACCAGCGGCAGTTCGATGCCGCGCTGGATCTGATGGTTCTTGAACTTCGAATAGAAGACGTCCAGCGAGGAGCTGAAGTTGTCGGTCGGCTTGAATTCCAGGACGCCGATGAGGCCGTCGCGCTTCAGCATGCTGGACTGCACGTACGGCTTGGCGCCGCCGATCACCAGGTTGCCCGAGGCGTCGGTGGGATAGCCCCACGAGTTCCAGCGCTCGGCCTGATAGGGCGACTCCATGTGGGCGTAGCCCAGCGCCAGGCCCAGCTTACCGTCCATGAACTGGTCGATGTACGAGATCGACAGGCGGTTGCCGTGAGCCTTGGTGCCGGCGTTCAGGGCGCCGATGTCGTTCCACTCGTAGCGGGCGCCGACGGCCAGGGCGCGCTTGCCATAGGCCAGCGGGCGAACCGTGCGCATGTCGACGGTGCCGGCCAGGCCCTGGCCGATCAGGCCGGCGTCCGGGGTCTTGTAGACCACCACGGCGCTCAGCAGTTCCGACGGATACTGGTCGAACTCGACGCCCCGGTTGTCGCCGGTCGAGACCTGCTCGCGGCCGTTCAGCAGGGCGGAGGTGAAGTCCGGCGCCAGGCCCCGGACCGAGATGACCTGGCCGCGGCCGTCCAGGCGTTGGGCGGTCAGGCCGGGCAGGCGGGCGATCGACTCGGCGATCGACACGTCCGGCAGCTTGCCGATGTCCTCGGCCGAGACGGCTTCGACGATCGAGGTCGAGCTCTTCTTCAGCGAGATGGCGCCTTCGATGCCGCGACGGATGCCGGTCACGACGACTTCCTCGACCTGGCTATTGTCTTGGGCGGCGGGTGTGGCGGCGGTCTGGGCCTGGGCCGAGCCGGCCACGGCGAACGCCAGCGCCAGGCCGGTGGCGCTACCGGCCATCAGCCACGCACGACGACGCGAAAATTGGGTGTTCATGGAATGCTCCCTCCCTGTCCGGCTCTGCGCTCTTGCAAACATGCGATCGGGCCGTTGATGCAAACTACCGCAAATTACCGGCGTGTAATCAACCCAAAAAATCGCAAATCCGACATTGCGTAGGCTGTGGGCCTACCGGAATACGGCGCTGTGTGGCTTCTTTGTGCCACTTCCGTTGGGTGATTGGCTGAAAAATCCCTGCAAAACCTATCCATCGAATGGATTGACAGTCTCGCATCGCTTCTGCAAATTCTTGCAAATAATTGCAGTGGCGGTTGCGAGCCACCGGCGAGGGGAGGGAGCGATGTCGGCGTGGACGCCTTGGCGACGAACGCTGCTGGCCGTCACGGCCGCAAGCGCGCTGGCCTCGGCCGCGCATGCCGCTCCCGACTCCTACCGCCTGCGCAAACCCCAGGACGAAGTGATCTATTTCGTCCTGCCCGATCGTTTCGAGAATGGCGACGCGACCAATGACCACGGCGGCCCCGCTCTGGGTCCGCTGGTCGATGGCTTCGACCCGGCGCGGGCCGGCTTCTATCACGGCGGCGACCTGAAGGGCGTGACCCGGCGGCTGGACTACATCCAGGGCCTGGGCGCGAGCGCGGTGTGGCTGGCGCCGATCTTCAAGAACCGCGCGGTGCAGGGCCCGCCCGGCCACGAGTCGGCCGCGCACCATGGCTACTGGATCACCGACTTCACCGATGTCGATCCGCATCTGGGGACCAAGGCCGACTTCAAGGCCCTGGTCGACGCGGCCCATGCCAAGGGCCTGAAGGTCTATATGGACATCGTCGTGAACCACACGGCCGACGTCATCCAGTACAAGGAATGCCCCGACGGTCGCTGCGCCTATCGCGGCGTCGCCGACTATCCGTATGTCCGCCGGGGCGGCGTGACCGGCGCACCGATCAACGACGGTTTCGACGGCAAGGACTTCGGCAAGCTCAAGACGCCGACCTGGGCCTACACGCCCTACGTCCCGGCCGGGCAGGAGCATGCCAAGAAGCCGGATTGGCTGAACGACCCGATCTACTATCACAACCGGGGTGACAGCACTTTCGCGGGCGAGAGCTCTCTGCTGGGCGACTTCGCCACCCTGGACGACGTGTTCACCGAGAACCCGCGCGTGTTGGAGGGCTTCATTGAGGTCTACGGCCAGTGGATCGACGACTTCGGCATTGACGGCTTCCGCATCGACACCGCCCGCCATGTGAACCCGCAGTTCTGGCAGGCCTTCGTCCCGGCCATGCTGGCGCGCGCCAGGGCCAAGGGCATCCCGAACTTCCACATCTTCGGCGAGGTGTTCGATCCCGATCCGGCGATCCTGGCCAGCCACACCAAGGTCGACAAGCTGCCGGCGGTGCTGGACTTCGCCTTCCAGTCGGCGGCGACCGATGTCGCCTTGGGCCGCACCGGAACCGATCGCCTTGCCCGCGTCTTTGCCGCCGATCCGGTCTACGAAGGCGGCGAGGCGACCGCACGCCAGCTGCCGACGTTCCTGGGCAATCACGACATGGGCCGCATCGGCTGGTTTGCGATCAAGGACAGGCCGGCGATCGGCGACGATGAGCTGCTGGCCCGCGTCACCCTGGCCAACGCCCTGATGCTGACCGCGCGTGGCGTGCCGACGGTCTATTACGGCGACGAGCAGGGCTTCACCGGCGATGGTGACTATTCCGAAGCGCGGGAAGACATGTTCCCTAGCCAGGTCGCCAGCTACAACGACAACCGCTTGGTCGGCTCGGGCGCCAAGGGACCGATGTCGGCTTTCAAGACCGACGGCGTACTCTACGGCAGGATCGCCAAGCTCTCGAAGATCCGCATCGCCACGCCGGCCCTGCGCGACGGCCGCCAGGTGATCCGCGTCGCCTCCGACAAGCCGGGCCTGCTGGCCTTCTCGCGTCTTCTGGGCAAGACCGAGGTGCTGGCTGTCTTCAATACCGGCGACCAGCCGCTGAAGGCCAATATTCCGGTCGAGACATCTTCCGTCGCCTGGCGGGCGCTACACGGCGAATGCGCCGGGGCCGTCGCCGCGCCGGGCAGCTATTCGATCGAGCTGAAGCCGCTCGACTACATGATTTGCGTTTCCGAGGGACGATAGTGACAGTGCAGGTTCTGGTTCGCCCCGATGCGGAGACGTCGATGAACGCCGAATGGTGGCGCGGCGCGGTCATCTATCAGGTCTATCCGCGCAGCTTCGCCGACTCGAACGGCGACGGCGTCGGCGACCTGCCGGGGGTCACGGCGCATCTGGATCACATCGCCTCGCTGGGCGTGGATGGCGTGTGGCTGTCGCCGTTCTTCACCTCGCCGATGAAGGACTTCGGCTACGACGTCTCGGACTATCGCGACGTGGATCCGATCTTCGGGACGATCGCCGACTTCGACGTGATGATCGCCAAGGCCCACGACCTGGACCTGAAGATCATCATCGATCTGGTGTTCTCGCACACCTCGGACGAGCACCCCTGGTTCACGGAAAGCCGCCAAAGCCACGACAACGCCAAGGCCGACTGGTTCGTCTGGGCCGACGCCAAGATCGACGGCAGCCCGCCCAGCAACTGGCAATCGGTGTTCGGTGGCCCGGCCTGGACCTGGGACGCCCGTCGCGGCCAGTACTACATGCACAACTTCCTCAGTAGCCAGCCGCAGCTGAACCTGCACAATCCGGCGGTGCAGGAGGCCTTGCTGGCCGTCACCCAGTTCTGGGTCGACAAGGGCGTGGACGGCTTCCGTTTCGACGCCATCAACTTCTCGATGCACGACCCGAAGTTCACGGATAACCCGCCGCTGCCGCCGGGCGGCAAGCGTACGCGGCCGTTCGACTTCCAGGACAAGATCAACAACCAGAGCCACGCCGACATCCCGAAGTTCCTCAGCCGCCTGCGGGCGCTGACGGATGCGGCCGGCGGCCGTTTCTCGGTGGCCGAGGTTGGCGGCGACCATGCCGATCGCGAGATGAAGCTGTTCACGGCCGGCGAGGACCGCCTGAACAGCGCCTACGGCTTCCTCTATCTCTATGCCGACAAGCTGGTCGGCGAGATGATCCCGCGCGGCGCGGCCATGTGGCCGGGCGAGGCGGGCGAGGGCTGGCCGTCCTGGACCTTCTCCAACCACGACGCCCCGCGCTCGGTGTCGCGCTGGGCCGAGGGCCGCGACCGCAAGGCCTTCGCCGAGATGTGCCTGCTGCTGTTGATGGGCCTGCGGGGCAATGTCTTCGTCTATCAGGGCGAGGAGCTGGGCCTGCCTCAGGCCAATGTCCCGTTCGAACGCCTGCAGGACCCCGAGGCCGTCGCCAACTGGCCCCAGACCCTGGGCCGCGACGGCGCCCGCACGCCGATGCCGTGGGTGTCGGGCGCGGTGAATGCCGGCTTCTCCGGTGTCGAGCCTTGGCTGCCGGTCGATCCCGAACACCTGCCGCTGGCGGTGGATGCCCAGGAAGCCGACCCGACCTCGACCCTGCACGTCGCCCGCCGCCTGATCGCCCTGCGCAAGGCCTTCGCCGCCCTGCGCACCGGCGCGATCAGCTTCGTCGAGACCAACAGCCCGCTGCTGATCTTCCAGCGCGGGGAGGGGGCGGACGCGGTGCTGCTGGCCTTCAACCTGGGCTTCGAGACGGCGACCTGGTCGCTGCCGGAAGGCTGGGCGCTGGTCGATGGCGTCAACCTGGGCGGCGAAGGTGAGATGCCGCCCTGCGCGGGGCTGATCGCGCGGCGGGCTTAAGCTCTTCGACGCAGAAAGCCGCCGGCCGTCAAGCCCGCCACCAAGCCCGCCAGGTGACCGGGCTTCACCATGCCGTGGCCGCTGACGAAGAGGTCCAGGGCGATGGCGATGGCCAGGCCGATCCAGGCCAGCCAGCGGCCGGCGCGGTCGACGTCCTTGGTGACGATGACCAGGCCGCACAGCGCCAGATAGGCTTGCGACGCGCCGGAGATGAAGGCCTGCGGCTCGGTCAGCACGCTCGTCAGCTGTCCCGCCACGCCGCCGGCCAGGCCGATGATCACGGGCAGGGCGCGGCCCAGGCGCTTCTCGGCCGCCAGGCCGACGCCGCCGATGATGAAGGCGTTCAGCAGCATGTGCTGCGGCTTTACGTGCAGCCACTGCGAGGCGAGCAGCCGCCAGGCCTCGGCCGCCGAGAAATCCGCGCCCTTGATGGCCCCGAAGGCGACCAGGTCTCGCGAATGCTGCTGGTCCCAGATCGGTTGATTCAGCACGGTCGCGACGAGGATCCAGACCAGCAGGATGCTGGCGGCCCAGATCATCGACGGCGAGTGCTCCTGCTTCACCCGCCGCAGCTTTCCCGGATGATCAGATCGGTCGGCACGCGTTCCGACCGGCTGGCCCGCTCGCCGCTGTCGAGCAGCTTCGACACCATCAGCCGGCCGGCCTTGTTGGTGTCCTGGGCGATGGTGCTGAGCGCCGGGCTGGCGTAGCGGCTGAAGGGGACGTTGTCGAAGCCCATGACCGAGACGTCGTCCGGGACCGACAGGCCCGCGTGCTTCAGCGCGCGGATGGCGCCTAGCGCGATCAGGTCGGAGGCGGCGACCACGCCGTCGAACTTCACGCCGTGGTGGATCAGGCTGTCGAGGGCGGCTTCCGCCGACTCGACCTCGAAGTGGGCTGGCACGATCAGTTCCGGATCGACGCCCAGCTTGGCGTGCTCCAGGGCGTCGAGATAGCCGCGATGGCGCTGCATCGCCTCGGGCGCCTCGGTGTCGCCCAGGAAGACGATGCGCTTGCGGCCCAGGCGCTGCAGGTGGAGCGTGGCGCGGCGACCGCCCATGACGTTGTCCGAGCCGACCGAGCAGTAGTTCTGGTCCGGCAGCTGGGCGCCCCAGACCACGAAGCGGTTCTCGGTCTCGGCCAGGCGGTTGAAGGCCGCGTGCAGTGAGCTTTGGCCCAGGAAGATCACGCCCTCGGCCCGGCTGGTGGTCATAGCCGAGGACAGGTCTTCGTAGTTGGTCGGGGCGATGTGGCTGAGGATGACGTCGCAGCCGCGCTCGCGAGCCGCTTCGCCGACGCCGGCCAGCAGCTCCAGGAAGAACGGGTCCGACATGCTGCTGGCGCGGCCTTGCGGACGCGGAGTGACGATGGCGATCGTCGCCTCGGCCCCGATCGGGCCGGCGGGCATGTAGCGGCGGAAGGGGTAGTCCATCTCGCGCGCCAGCTTCCAGATCAGCTGCTTGGTGCGCTTGTTGACGGCCGGGCTGTCGTTGAGGGCCCGCGACGCGGTCGAGATCGAGACCCCCGCCAGCTTGGCCAGGTCCTCCAGTCGCGTCGCCCCCTTGCTCACCTTACGCCCGTCCCTGTCCGACTGTTCTTGTTGCAAAGATTTCTGCAAACTTTTTCAGAGGCCCATAAGGCGCCGTTCGATTGGGTTTGCAAGCTGATCGGGTTGAAAATCGGCGTGAAAACTCTTGCAAACCAATCCGCAAGCTTTGCTATTTTGCGACGGCGACAGGCGCGGCGGACTAGGCGCTAACCTCAAGAAAGTCTGGATTTATCGTTGCGCTTCCTCGCGGTGCATGCGCAAATCCCCGCCACGGCAGTTTATGAAAAAACTTGCGAACCAGTCGGAGGCAACCGGCGGTCGGAGCGGGGCGGAGGATCGATGGCCAGGCAGAGGCTGAACTTCCTGCAGATCTGGAACATGTGCTTTGGCTTCTTCGGAATCCAGATCGGTTTCGGCCTGCAGAACGCCAACACCAGCCGCATCTTCCAGACCCTGGGCGTCGATGTGAACCACCTGGCGATCCTGTGGATCGCCGCGCCGGCCACGGGGCTGCTGGTCCAGCCGATCATCGGCCACCTGTCCGACAAGACCTGGGGGCGCCTGGGCCGTCGCCGGCCGTACTTCTTCTGGGGCGCGATCCTCACCACCCTGGCCCTGTTCGTCATGCCCAACGCCCCGGCGCTTTGGGTGGCGGCGGGGGCGCTGTGGCTGATGGACGCCTCGATCAACATCACCATGGAGCCGTTCCGGGCCTTCGTCGGCGACAACCTGCCCGACGAGCAGCGGGCCACCGGCTACGCCATGCAGAGCTTCTTCATCGGCCTGGGCGCGGTGCTGGCCTCGGCCCTGCCGTGGATGCTGACCAACTGGTTCCATGTGAGCAACACCGCTCCGGTCGGCCAGATCCCCGACGCGGTGCGGATCGCCTTCTACGCCGGCGGCGCGGGCTTGTTGCTGGCGGTGATGTGGACCGTCTTCACGACCAAGGAATACAGCCCCGAACAGCTGGAAGCCTTCGAGACCGCCGAGTTCGACCACGGCGTCCACGAGAACCCCGAGCCCTCGGTCAACGCCTATATCGGCCTGGCCCTGGGCGGCCTGCTCGGCGGGCTGGCCCTGGCCCTGATCGTCTGGGGCGCCAAGCTGGAGAAGGAGCTCTACGTCCTGGCCGGCCTGCTGGCCGTGTTCGGCGTCATGGGCGTCGTCGGCGTGCGCCTGAAGCGCATGGGCAAGACCCGCAACGGCTTCTCCGAGGTGCTGGAGGACTTCTTCCGGATGCCCAGGACCATGCGCCAGCTGGCGGTGGTGCAGTTCTTCTCGTGGTTCGGCCTGTTCGCCATGTGGATTTACACGACGCCCGCCGTGGCCGCGGTCCACTTCCACGCCGCCGATGCGACCTCGAAAGCCTTCAACGACGGCGCCGACTGGGTGGGCGTGCTGTTCGCCATCTACAATGGCGTCGCGGCCCTGGCGGCGCTGCTGATCCCGTTCCTGGTCCAGGCGACCAGCCGCCGCGTCAGCCACGCCGTCTGCCTTTTGCTCGGCGCGCTCGGTCTGCTGTCCTTCCTGCTGATCCGCGAGCCGGGGATGCTGTGGATCGGCATGATCGGCGTCGGCTTCGCCTGGAGCTCGATCCTGTCGGCCCCTTATTCGATCCTGGCCGGAGCCCTGCCGGCGCGGAAGATGGGCGTCTATATGGGCATCTTCAATTTCTTCATCGTCATCCCGCAGCTGCTGGCGGCGACGGTGCTGGGCCTGCTGCTGAAGAGCTTCTTCGGCGGCCAGGCGATCTACGCCCTCGTCCTGGGCGCGGCGTCCTTCGCGATCGCCGCCGCCGCGACCTTCATGGTCCAGGACCGCACTCCTTCTTCCCTTCAAGCCTGACGAGGTCCTCGCCATGCGAACCCTGAAACTGCTCGCCCTGGCCTCGGCCGCCGTCTTCACCGCCGGCGCCGCGCAAGCCGCCCCGACCACCTGGGCCTATTCGGCCAAAACCGGGGTCGGCGCGTCGTACGAGGCCTATGTCGACGGCGCCTACAAGGCCGGCGGCAAGACCGGGGCGGTGTCGAAGGTCTGGTTCTCGATCGCCGACGGCGTGCTGACCGAGACCATGTACGGCCTGATCCACGAAGCCCAGATCAAGCAGATGCGCATCGCCGTCCAGACCGCCACTGGCCTGGCGGTCGAGGGCGCGGATACGACTTCCAAGACCGAATACCTGCACGTCGACGCCGCCGGCCGTCCGCTGTCGCCGGCCTACAAGATCACCACCACCGACAAGCAGGGCCGCTTCGTCATCGAGAAGCGGATCTTCACCGATCCCGACCGCAACAGTCTGTTCGTGCGCGTGACGGTCAAGGCGCTGAAGGGGCCGGTGACCCCGACCCTGGTGCTGGAGCCGCACATGGCCAACACCGGCGGCGGCGATACGGGCGCGGCCTCGGCTGCGGCCCTGACCGCCTACGAGGGCAAGGCCTTCCTCAGCCTGAAAGGGACCAAGCCCTTTGCCAAGGCCTCGGCCAGCGTGCTGAAGGACAACGACGCGCTGCTGGGTCTGAAGGCGACCACCACCTCGGCCAAGGGGGCGATCGTCCTGACCGGCCAGCTGCCGGCCGTGGCCAAGGAAGCGACCTTCGACTTCGCCGTCGGCTTCGGCCCGGACGCCAAGGCCGCCGACGCCTCGGCCGCCGCCACGCTGAAGACCGGCTATACCGAGGTGCTGGCCCGTTTCAACGGCGAAGGCGCGCGGGTCGGCTGGGAAGACTATCTGGCCTCGCTGACCGAGCTGCCGCGCCTGCGTGACGCCTCGGAGGACGGCGGCAAGCTGGTCCAGGCCTCGGCCCTGATGCTGAAGGTCCAGGAGGACCGCTCCCACGCCGGCGCCCTGATCGCTTCGCTGTCGAACCCGTGGGGCGACACGGTGGACGCCACCCAATCCTCGACTGGCTACAAGGCCGTCTGGCCGCGCGACTTCTACCAGTGCGCCATGGCCCTGGCGGCGCTGGGCGACAAGGAGACGCCCCTGGCGGCGTTCCACTATCTGCCGACGGTGCAGGTCGGCGCCAAGACGCCCGGCAACAAGGGCGATGGCGGCTGGTTCCTGCAGAAGTCGCACGTGGATGGCACGCCCGAATGGGTCGGCGTCCAGCTGGATCAGACGGCCATGCCGATCATGCTGGGCTGGAAGCTGTGGAAGCTGGGCTGGCTGTCCGACGCCGACCTCAAGACCTTCTACGGCAAGATGCTGAAGCCGGCGGCCGACTTCCTGGTCAAGGGCGGCAAGGTTGATCTGGGCTGGAACCACTCGACGATCACCCCGCCGTTCACCCAACAGGAGCGCTGGGAAGAGCAGGGCGGCTATTCGCCCTCGACGACCGCCGCCGTGATCGCGGGCCTGGTCGTGGCGGGCGACATCGCCGAGGCCGCGGGCGACAAGACCTCGGCCGAAACCTACCGCAAGACCGCCGACGACTATTCGTCCAAGGTCGAGGCCCGCATGGTCACGACCAAGGGCTCCCTCGGCGACGGCCACTACTACCTGCGCCTCAACAGCGACCAGGACGCCGACAACAAGAGCCCGGTCGAGGAGCGCAACGGCCAGGCCGCCGTGCCCGAAGACAAGATGCTGGACGCCGGCTTCCTGGAGCTGGTCCGCTACGGCGTACGTCGCGCCGACGATCCGGCCATCGTCGCCAGCCTGCCCAAGATCGATGACCAGGCGATGGAAGACCTCTACCGCGTCCGTTACGACTTCACCTTCCCGGGCGTCGAGGGGACCTTCCCGGGCTACCGCCGCTACGGCGTCGACGGCTATGGCGAGGATACCAAGACCGGCGCCAACTACGGGGCCGACGGCCAGATGCGTCCGGGCCAGCGCGGCCGCGTGTGGCCGATCTTCACCGGCGAGCGCGGTCACTATGAGCTGGCCCTGGCCGGCCTGTCGGGCAAGCCCGACACGGCGGCGGTCAAGAAAATCCGCGACACCTATGTCCGCGCCATGGAGCTGTTCGCCAACGAGGGCCTGCTGATCCCCGAACAGGTCTGGGACGGCGTCGGGACGAAGAGCGCTCACGACTATGCCCGAGGCGAGGGCACCGACAGCGCCACGCCCCTGGCCTGGAGCCACGCCGAGTACGTCAAGCTGCTGCGCTCGGTTAGCGACGGGCAGGTCTGGGATACCTATGCGCCAGTAAAGGCCCGCTTCTCGCGCTAGGGTAACTGCATTCGGCGCGCGGATTGTCGCAGTTCCGCGCGCCTATGGCCTAGTTAACGCGGGCTTTAGGATTCGGCCGCGATGAGATGGTTAACAGCCATGCTCAGGGCCGGAGACCTTTGAAATGACAGCGTTCCGTCGGTTGACCATCGCCTGGAAATTGATCCTGGTGGCGGGTCTGGCGATCGGCTTCCTGCTCATCGCCGCGGCGGTGGCGGTGTCGTCGCACACCAGCGCGATCGTTTCGGGTCTCACCAACCGCTACGCCGGCGCGGTCGCCGACGACGCGATCCAGAGCGTCCAGGCCGATGTGGGCAAGGTGCAGTCGACCGTGCGGGCGATGGCCGTGTCGATCGGCGCGGCGCACGAGGCCGGCCTGCG
This sequence comes from Caulobacter sp. GW456-12-1-14-TSB4, assembly GCF_059424195.1. Taxonomy (NCBI): domain Bacteria; kingdom Pseudomonadati; phylum Pseudomonadota; class Alphaproteobacteria; order Caulobacterales; family Caulobacteraceae; genus Caulobacter; species Caulobacter sp. GW456-12-1-14-TSB4. The sequence continues at coordinate 164,653 of NZ_JBWKZF010000005.1, read as the reverse complement.
CGACCGGGCCACGGTCGTCCAGATGCTGAAGCCCAACGCCGAGTCCTCGGAGATGGTGCTGGGCAGCTGGTACATGGCCGAGCCGAACGCCTTCGACGGCAAGGACGCCGAGTTCGCCGGCAACACCGCCTCGGGCTCGAACAAGGCCGGCAACTTCTCGCCGTACTGGGTGCACGACGGCGGCAAGGTGATCTTCCAGCCGCTGGACCAGGGCAACGAGTACGCCGAGCCCTACTATTCCGTGCCCAAGCAGACGGGGAAGTCGACGGTCGTCGAGCCCTACTCCTATGACGTCGCCGGCAAGTCGGTGCTGATGACCTCGGTCGTCTATCCGGTGTTCTCGCACGGCCAGTTCATCGGCGCGGCGGGCCTGGACATGGCGCTGGACAGCGTCTCCAAGACCCTGGGCGAGCTGAAGCCTCTGGGCGGTGGTCGGGTGATGCTGCTGTCGCCGACGGGCAAGTGGATCGCCCATCCCGACGCCGCCAAGCGCACCCAGGCCTATAGCGACGTTGGCGCCGACGAGGTGAAGAGCGTCCTGGCCGGCGGCGCGGCCGTCGAGGTCAAGGGCGTGGTCGCCGACGGCGTGCCGATGGCCCGCATCATCCGCCCCGTGCCGATCCCGGCCCTCAACACCACCTGGGCGCTGGTCATGGACGTGCCGGTGGCCGCCATCACCGGTCCCGCCGATCGCCTGGCCAAGATCCTGTTCATCGGCGGCCTGGTGATCACCGCCGCCGTGCTGGCCGCGCTGTTCTTCGCCAGCGCCGCCCTGGTCAAGAAGCCGCTGACCGGCCTGACGCGCTCGGTCGATAAGCTGTCGGCCGGCCGCTACGACGAATCCGTCCCCGGCATCGAGGGCGGCGACGAGATCGGCGCCATCGCCCGCGCCCTGGACGGCTTCCGCCACGACCTGGCCGATGGCCAGCGCCGCCGCAGCGAGCAGGAGGCCGAGCGCGCCGTCGCCGAGGCCGCCCGCCTGCGCCACGAGCAGGAGGCGCAAGCCTTCGCCGCCGCCCAGGCCAAGGCCGTCAACACCCTCGGCGAGGGCATGGAGCGCTTGGTCGACGGCGACCTGATCTGGCGCATGCGCGAGGACGAGTTCCAGGGCGATGCGGTGAAGATGCCGCGCGACTTCAACGCCGCCGTCGAAAGCCTGCAGACCACCATGGCTGGCATCCTCAACGCCGCCCGCAGCATCCGCAGCGGCTGCGCCGAGATCAGCACGGCCGCCGATGATCTTTCTCAACGGACGGAACGCCAAGCCGCTGGCTTGGAACAGACCGCCGCCGCCCTCGACCAGATCACCGCCACGGTGAAGCGCAGCTCGGAAGGCGCCGAACGCGCGCGCCAAGTCACGATCAGCGCGAAAGCCGCCGCGGAACGCAGCGGTGTCGTGGTCAAGGAAGCCGTCGTGGCCATGAGCGGCATCGAGAAGTCCTCGCAGTCGATCACCCAGATCATCGGCGTCATCGACGAGATCGCCTTCCAGACCAACCTGCTGGCCCTCAATGCCGGCGTCGAGGCCGCCCGCGCCGGTGAAGCCGGCCGTGGCTTCGCGGTCGTCGCTCAGGAAGTGCGGGCGCTGGCCCAGCGCTCGGCCGACGCGGCCAAGGAGATCAAGGGCCTGATCAGCGCCTCGACCGCCGAGGTCGGCAAGGGCGTGCGCCTGGTCGGCGAGACCGGCGAGACCCTGGAGCAGATCCTGACCCAGGTGGCCGAGATCAACGAACTGGTCGGCGAGATCGCCTCGTCCTCCAAGGAGCAGGCCGTGGGCCTGGCCGAGGTGAACCAGGCCGTGAACCAGATGGACCAGGTCACCCAGCAGAACGCCGCCATGGTCGAGCAATCGACGGCCGCCAGCCACGCGCTGTCGACCGAGGCTGCAGAGCTGGAACGCCTGATCGGCCGCTTCCAGGTCGGCGCGGTGGTCCACGAGATGCCGGCCCGCGCCGAGCGTCGTCCTGCGGTCTCGGCCCAGCGTCCGGCGGCGGCTCCGACCCGCGAGAGCTTCCGCCAGCGCTACGTCCAGGGCAGCAGCGCCCTGAAGGTCCAGCCCAGCAATCGTCCGGGTGAGTGGGAAGAGTTCTAGGCGAAGTAGGCCGCGCGTAACGGCAGCATGGCCGCGCCGATCGCAGCGGCTTCACCCGGCGTTTCGCTGGGGACGAGCCGTGCGGTGGGACGTGGGACCAGCCGCCGCTTCTGATCGAACAGCTCGATGTGCCCGATCATCCGGCGCGCCAGGTCGGGCGGCGTGCGTCCGCCGATCACGATCGCTTCCAGATCGAGGATCGCCGTGGCGTTCGAGGCGATGATCGACAGGGAGTCGCGCACCCGCGCGATCCATTCGTCGATGGCCGGCCAACTGGGGTCATAGGCCTCGACCAACTCGTCGACCGTGTCGAACCGCTGGCCGCCCTGGGCGACGATCAGGCGTAGCAGTTCCAGATTGGGGAACGGATAGATGTTCCCCGGCAGGCCGCCGGCGAATTCGCCCGCGTTTCCGAACCGACCGCGCCAGAGCTTGCCGTCCAGCACGACGCCGCCTCCGACCCCGGCCCCGAGATACAGGTAGGCGAAGCTGCTGGCCCAGCGCCCCACGCCGATCATCGCCTCGGCCATGGCGGCGGCGCTGCCGTCGTTCTCGGCGAAGGCGGGTAGGGCGTAGCGTTCGGAAAACAGCCCGGCGACATCAAGGCCGGCCCATTCCTCCAGGCTGTGGGGCGTGTTGAAGCCGGGCGCGTCGCCGATGAACGAGCCGGCGATGCTGATCCCCAGGCCCGCCAGGGTCTCCAGCGGTCGCCCCAGCGCATTGGCGGCTTCGGCGAGGGCGGCGTCCGTCCAGGTCAGCACCTTGGCCACCGGCATGGCGCCCATCCGCATCTTGCGCTCGAAGCGGACATTGCCGGCGAAGTCGACCGCCGCCAGCGCCACCGCATCGGCCATCACCGCTAAGCCCAGGCCGTAGGTGTGGTCCGGCGCCAAGTGGATCAGGGTGGACGGATAGCTGCGTTTGCCCAGGCTGGCCTTCTCGCCGAACACCACCATGCCCTGGGCGGTGAGGCCGCCCACCAAGCGCGAGACCGACTGCTGGGTCAGCTCGGTCGCCTCGATCAACGCCGCCTGGGTCGCGCCGCCGCGACGGAACAGCAGGCCCAGCAGCCGGCGCTCGCTGCGGGTCAGTTCCGGAGGGCGCGAAGGCGAAGCGGGAGCGTCCATGCGGCCCTCCATAGCGCGACTCGATCACGGCGCAATCCATCTCACGCATGAAAAGTGAGATTCTCGATCTTGGTCCTGTACTTCGTCACATAATGTACGCATAAAAAGTGCAATAGCGCATCGAACAGGCTCGTTCTAGGTTGCATTGCACCTGCGGCGAGTGAATTTAAGCCGCGCCACGGGCGCTTCGGGGATTTCGTCATGCGACTGCGCATCCGCCTTTGTTCGTCCGCCGCTCTCGCCCTCGCCCTGACGAGCGTCGCCATCGATGCAGCTCATGCTCAGGCGGATGGCGCGATCGCCGAGATCATCGTCACCGCCACGCGCCGGCCGGAGAAGCTGCAGGACGTGCCGGTGGCGGTCACCGTCGTTGACGGCGAGCGGCTGGCGCGATCGAACCTCAACACCCTGCGCGACATCGCCACGATCGTGCCGACCCTGAACTTCCGCACGGCGGCCTCGAACAAGGATCAGGCGCTGTTCATCCGGGGCCTCGGCACCGTCTCGACCTCGCCCGGCGTCGAGCCGACCGTCTCGACCGTGGTCGATGGCGTGGTGCTGGCGCGGCAGGGCCAGGCGACGCTGGACCTGCTGGATGTCGATCACATCGAGGTGCTGCGCGGGCCGCAGGGCACGCTGTTCGGCAAGAACGCCTCGGGCGGCGTGGTCAACATCGTCACCAAGGACCCCGGCAACGAGCTTCACGCCTTCGGTGAGGCCTTCTACGGCACGGGCGGCGACGAGCGGCGGTTCAAGGCCGGGATCTCGGGCCCGATCGTGGCCGGCAAACTGGCCGGATCGCTGAACCTCTTCACCGGCAAGTACGACGGCAACGTCACCAACATCTTCAACGGCGAGACGGTCAACGGTTACGCGCGGACAGGCGCGCGGGGCAAGCTGGTCTACACGCCGAACGAGGACCTTACCCTGCGGCTGGTCGCCGACTACATGGCCTCGCGCGACACCGCCCCGACCGGCGTGGTGCGGCGCACCTTCCTGACCGCCTATCCGACCGGCGTGGTCAGCAACTTCCCGGCCTTCGCCGCCGCCCTGGGGGCGGTCGTCCCCGGCGACGACAACCGCCAGGTCAACAGCAACCTCGACACCCACGCCCGCGACTTCAACAGCGGCCTGTCGCTGCAGGCCGATTGGACCCTGGGCGGCCACACCCTGACCAGCGTCACCGCCTTCCGCCGCTGGGACAATATCCAGTTCCAGGACCAGGACCGTTTGCCGGGCGTGATCGCCGGCTTTCCGCAGCAGCACGATCGCGGCGACCTCGGCTTCGAGCAGCTGTCGCAGGAAATCCGTCTGGCCTCGCCGAAGGGCGGCCTGATCGAATATGTGGTCGGGGCCTATTTCATGCGGTCCAGCGACGACGAACTCTATCGCCGTGAGACCACCACCCTGACCGGCGCCGCCCGCGCGGTGTTCAACGGCCTGGCCGACTACGGCGTCACCGACAACAACACCTCGCTGTTCGGCGAGGCAACGATCAACGCCTCGGACCGCCTGCGCCTGATCGCCGGCCTGCGCGGCGTGCGCGACGAACTCAGCTACCGCTTCCAGCGCGTCTCCTCGTCGCCGACGCCGGTCGCGGGCATCCAGACCAGCTTCGCCAGCGCCGGCTCGACCGACAAGGACGGCTATGCCGCCCGTCTGGGCGCGCAATACGATCTGACGGGGTCGAGCATGGCCTACGCCACCTATTCGCGCGGCTACAAGGGCCCAGCCTACAACGTCGCCTTCAGCATGCTGCCGCAGGACACCGGGGTGCTGAAGCCCGAGACCAACGACGCCTATGAGGTGGGCCTGAAGTCGCGGCTGTTCGACGGTCGGCTGCAAGCCAACCTGGCCGGCTTCGTCACCGACTTCACCAACTACCAGGTCAATTTCTACGACGTGTACAACGGCTCGCCGGTCACCCGCCTGATCAACGCCGGCAAGGTCTCGACGCGCGGGATCGAGGCCGATCTGGCGGCCAAGCCCGTCCGGGGCCTGACCCTGACCGGAGCCGCGGCCTATATCCACGCCCGCATCGACGACTTCAAATGCCCGACCGGCACCGCGGCCTCGTGCCAGGTCAACGGCAAGCCGCTGCCGTTCTCGCCGGACTGGAAGCTGAACGCCCGCGCTGACTACCGCCTGCCGCTGGAGGGCGCCTTCGCCGTCGAGCTGACGACCGAGTACAGCTGGCAGAGCAAGACGCAGTACAGCATCAACCAGACCCCCGACACGGTGCAGGACGCCTACGGCATCTGGAACGCCGGCGTGACCGTGACGGCGCCGGGGGACTGGCGCTTCACGGTGCTGGCCAAAAACATCGCCAACACCCACTATTCGTCGATGATGTCGACCTTCGGCAGCGGCGTGGTGCGGTTCGTGCCGCGCGACGACCGCCGCTACTTCGGCTTCGACCTGCGCAAGGACTTCTGATGCGGCGGGAACCCCTGGTTTCGGAAGGCCGTCGCACGCTGTTGCGAGCGGCGGCGGGCATGGCGGTCGTGGGAACGGCGGCGAGGGCGATCGCGCAAGGTCGCCCGGCCTATCCGCCGGACGTCTTCAGCAAGTTCTATCCCGACGGGCGGCCCTGTCCGTTCGCCGGCAATACGGTCGTCTGCCACCTGGACCAGCAAGGCGAGCGGGCGGCGGCGTTCGACGCGCTGCTCGACATCTATCGCGAGATCCAGACCCTGCCGTTCGCCCGCAAGGTCGCATGGCTGCCGCCGTCCAGCTATCACGTCACCCTCTTCGGCGGGGCCAACGACCGGCCGCGCCTGAAGACGAGCTGGCCGGCGGACCTGTCGCTCGACCTGCCGATGGCCGAGTGCGACCGGCTGCTGGGCGAGCGGTTGAAGGGGTTCGACCTGGACTGCGCGCTGCCGCTGCGCCTGAAGGTCGACCTGACCCAGGTCCAGGATCCGGCGAAGCCCCTGACCCTGCTGCTCCTGCCCGTCGACGCCGCCGAGGAGACCAAGCTGCGCGACCTGCGCGATCGCCTGTCCCGACGCCTGGCCATCCGCTCGCCCAACCACGACGCCTACAGGTTCCACGTCTCGCTCGGCTATCCGATCGCCTGGTTCACCAAGGGCGAGGTCGCCGCCTTCCAGGCCGTCTGGGGGCGCTGGGCTGGCAAGGTCGCCGCTAAGTCGCCCGTGGTCGAGCTGGGCGCGCCGGAATACTGCCTGTTCGACGACATGTTCGCCTTCCGTCGCCAGTTCTACCTGCGCTAAGGCGCCGGCCAGCAGCCTTTCCCCTCGCATCCCACGCCAGCCGCGCTATATCCCCCGCCATGGCCGAAGCGTTCAACGACATCACCCTCTCCGCCGACAAGGCGACCCGCTATGCCGAGGTCGCCGAGGAGATCGCGTCCGTGCTGGACGGCGAGCCCAATGTCACCGCCCGCATGGCGACGGTGGCCTCGATGCTGGCGAGCAGCTTCGACTACTATTTCTGGACCGGCTTCTACGTCGTCGATCCCACGAAAGAGCGCGAGCTGGTGGTCGGCCCATACCAGGGCACGCTGGGCTGCCTGCGCATCGCCTACGGGCGCGGTGTGTGTGGCACTGCGGCGGCGACCGGCCAGACCCAGCTTGTGCCAGATGTGCACGCCTTTCCCGGCCACATCGCCTGCGACAGCCGTTCGGAGAGCGAGATCGTGGTGCCGGTCTTCGGTCCCGACGGCCAGCTGATCGCGGTGTTCGACGTCGATTCAGACAAGCCCGCCTCGTTCGACGCGACCGACCAGCTGTGGCTGGAAACCATCCTCAAGACGACGTTTGCATAAAATGGGTACAACCCAGTCGGGTACCCTACATATGGCCCGCTGATTGCAGGCCTTGGTCCATCTTTCCCTAACCCGAGCCGGAGTAGGACAGGTGGATATGTTGGACGTCGAGACCCTGCACCCGAGCCTGCTGAGCGCGCAAGACGTGGCGCTGTGGCGGAGCCTCGCCGCCGATCAGGCGGGGTTCGGCAATCCCCTGCTGGGCCCCGATTTCGCGCAAGCTGTTGGAAAAGTTCGTGAAGATGCACGCGTTGCGGTGGTTCGCCGCGACGGCGTGACCCTGGGCTTCCTGCCGTTCCACCGCCGTCCGGGCGGCCTGGCGCGGCCGATCGGTTCGCCGCTGTCGGACTATCATGGCCTGGTCGCCCGTCCCGATGCGGGACTTGATCTGGCACAGGTGCTGCGCGCGGCCGACGTCTCGGTGTTTCGCTACACCGGCCTGATCGACCCGAACGGCGTTTTCCCGGCCTCGCCCGAAACCGACCGCACCGCCTATGTCATCGACCTGGCCGAGACGTCCGCTGCGGACTATCTCGAGGCCGTCCGGGCCGCGAGCCCCAAGAAGATCAAGAACTACCGCCGCCTGGACAACAAGCTGGACCGCGAAGTCGGGCCGGTGCGCCTGGTGGCCGGTGACGTCAGCCGTGAGGCCTTCAACCAACTGATCGACTGGAAGCGCGAGCAGCTGCTGCGCACCGGCATGCACGATTTCCTGCGCGCCGACTGGACGCGCGAGCTGATGGCCGACCTGTTCTCGGTCCGCGATAGCGACTTCCGCGGTCTGATGATCAACCTCTATGCCGGCGACACGCTGGTCGGCGGTCACTTCGGCATCCGCCAGGGCGCGACCTATCACCCGTGGCTCGCCTCTATGAACCCCGAGCACGCCGCTTGGTCGCCGGGGCAGATCTTCTTCCTGCGCGCCATCGCCGCCATGCCGGCGCTGGGCCTGGACCGCTATGACCTCGGTCCCGGCCACGACCACTACAAGCGGTCCTACGCCCTGAAGAGCATCACGATAGGTGAGGGGGCCGCGACGGCCTCCGGCATCGGCGGGCGTGTGGCGTCGTCGATGGAGAGCGTCTGGAGCATGGCCGGCGCGCACGGCGCGGGGCCGGTCGGCCAGCTGCGCCGGCGGATGGACGCCATCGCCAGCAGCGAGCTGACCATGTCCGGCCGCGTGCGCGACTTCGTCGAGGCCGTGGCCTCGAAGGCCCAGCGCCGTGGCGGAGAGCATCCGGAGGCCTGATGGCGCGCGTGACGATCATGATCCCGACGCAGCGACGTCCCGACGGCCTGGCTGTCGCGGCGCGCTCGGTGTTCGGCCAGACCGGCGTCGATCTCGGCGAGCTGGAACTGGTGATCGTCGACAACGACCAGGTCCCGTCCGCCAAGCCGGTGGTCGACGACCTGGCCAAGACCGCGCCGTTCCCGGTGATCTATGTCAACGAGCAGCGCCCCGGCGTCGCCTTCGCCCGCAACGCCGGCATGGCCCGCGCCTCGGGCGAGCTGATCGCCTTCCTGGACGATGACGAGGAAGCCCCGGCTGGCTGGCTGGCCGCGCTGCTGGCCGCCCAGGTCCGCTACGACGCCGACGCGGTGTTCGGGCCGGTGAAGACCCGCGCGCCCGACCACATCGTCGAGCACCGCGACTATCTCGAGCGCTTCTTCTCGCGGGTAGGCCCCGCCGAGGCCGGCGTGCTGGACCACTACTACGGCTGCGGCGACAGCCTGATCCGCCGCTCCGCGCTGCCGGATCCGGTCTCGCCGTTCGCGGTCGAGCGCAACCATATCGGCGGCGAGGACGACATGCTGTTCGGCCACATGCAGGTCGCCGGCGCGCGCTTCGCCTGGGAGCCCGCGGCCTGGGTCTGGGAAGAGCCCGTGCCCAGCCGCATGAACCTTCGCTACACGATCGCCCGCGCCTTCGCCTACGGCCAGGGCCCGACCTCGCACTGCGCCGTGGCCAGCCCGCGCGACAATCTGGGCGTTGCCCGCTGGATGATCATTGGCCTGGGCCAAGCCGCCGTCTTCGGCGTCGTCGCCGGCTTCAAGTGGCTGACCCGCGCCAAGGACCGCGCCGAATGGCTGGACCGCGCCGCGCGGGGCCTGGGCAAGACCTTCTGGTGGGGCCCCTTCAAGATCCATTTCTACGGGAGGACCGCGACATGAGCGTGATCACCGACTGGACGGCGGACAAGGCCAAGGCCTTCGGCCGTGAGAACCTGATGTTCAAGCACGCCCTGCATGAGCGTCCGATGTTCGACGACGAAGGCTTGGCGCGCCTGCTGGACCTCTATCCGCGCGACAAGCTGGGCGTCTTCACCATGGGCGAGGACCCGAAGGCCTGGACCACCTGGCGCAAGGGCTCGCCCGGCAACCTGACAGGCGACCAGTTGCTGGACGGCGCCAAGAGCGGCCGCATCTGGCTGAACCTGCGCCAGACCAACGACCACGTTCCGGAATACGCCGCGCTCAGCGACGAGATCTTCGCCGACAAGGAGGCCCACGTCCCGGGCCTGAAGACCTTCAAGCGCGACGTCGGCATGCTGATCTCCAGCGCCAACGCCCAGGTGTTCTATCACCTCGACGTGCCGCTGGTGTCGCTGTGGCAGATCCGCGGCGAGAAGAAGGTGTGGGTTTATCCGGTGGCCGACCCCTATGTCGGCGACCTGGCCCTGGAGAAGATCGTGCTGCGCGAGACCGCTGAGCAGTTCGCCTTCGAGCCCGAATGGGACAAGGGCGCGCAGGAGGTGACGCTGACGCCCGGGAACATGGTGACCTGGAAGCAGAACGCCCCGCACCGGATCGAGAACGGCCCGATGCTGAACGTCTCGATCTCGATCGAATTCATGACTCCGCCGGCCTTGATGCGGGCCAATGTCATCTACGCCAACGGCGTGCTGCGTCGGCGCATGGGCATGAACCCGCGCGTGCAGGACGGCTTTGGCCCGACCGCGCTCAGCAAGCTGGCCGTGGCGCGCGGGGCCAAGGCCCTGGGCCTGCAGACCCCGCATGTGCGCCACCTGCCGGTCACCTTCGGCCTGGATGCCACGCGACCGGGCGTTTTGGTCGAGAGCCCCCGCGCCTAACGCTTGCCGACCGCCGATCTTTGCCGCACTGCTTAGGCAATGAGTAAAGCGGTCACGATTGAACTGGGGGAGGGCGCCGAGCACGACGCCCGGGCCCTGCGCGACGCGTTCGGGTGTTTCACGACCGGGGTGACGGTGATCACCACCGTCTGCGAGGACGGACGCAAGGTCGGACTGACCGCCAATTCCTTCACTTCGGTGTCACTGGACCCACCGCTGGCCCTGGTCTGCGTCGACCTGAAGTCGTCCAGCCTGTCGTCGCTGGACGCCGCCGGACGCTGGGCGGTCAACGTCCTGCACGCCGAGCACCAGGCCCTGGCCCGGCAGTTCGTCCAGAAGGACACCGACCGCTTCGCCGGGATCGAGACCGAGACCTGGAAGACCGGCGTGCCGATCCTTCCGAACTGCATGGCCAATTTCGAGTGCGAGACCCACCACGTCTTCGACGCCGGCGACCACCGGATCTATGTCGGGCGGGTGGTCAAGCTGCGCTACGACCCCGACCACGAGCCGCTGGTCTATCTGCAGGGCCGGTTCCGCCGCGTCCATGTGGATGCGGAATAACTTCGCGCGATACGGCGCGAACCTTGGATGCTATTGACGCCAAAAAACAGCGTTAGGGAGCGCATCATGCGAGACATCGCCCATTTCGTGAACGGTCAGACCCTGGCTGGTTCCTCCGGCCGCTTCGGCGACGTCTTCAATCCCAATACCGGCGAGGTCCAGGCCCGCGTCCAGTTCGCCAGCGACGCGGAGATGGACGCCGCCGTCCAGGCCGCCGCCAAGGCGCAGATCGGCTGGGCCGCGACCAACCCGCAGCGCCGCGCCCGGGTGATGTTCGAGTTCAAGCGCCTGATCGAGCGCGACATGAACGGCCTGGCCGAGATCCTGTCGTCCGAGCACGGCAAGGTCATCGCCGACAGCAAGGGCGACATCCAGCGCGGCCTGGAAGTCATCGAGTTCGCCTGCGGCATCCCCCACATCCTGAAGGGCGAATATACCGAAGGCGCCGGCCCTGGCATCGACGTCTATTCGATGCGCCAGCCGCTGGGCGTCTGCGCGGGCATCACGCCGTTCAACTTTCCGGCCATGATCCCGATGTGGATGTTCGGCATCAGCATCGCGGTCGGCAACAGCTTCATCCTCAAGCCGTCGGAGAAGGATCCGACCGTGCCGGTCAAGCTGGCCGAGCTGATGATGGAAGCCGGCGCCCCGGCCGGCGTGCTGAACGTGGTCCATGGCGACAAGAGCGCCGTCGACGCCATCCTGACCCATCCGCTGATCCGCGCGGTCAGCTTCGTCGGCAGCTCCGACATCGCCCACTATGTCTACCAGACCGGCACGGCGCACGGGAAACGCGTCCAGGCCATGGGCGGCGCCAAGAACCACGGCATCGTCCTGCCCGACGCCGACCTGGACCAGGTGGTGAAGGATCTCTCGGGCGCGGCCTTCGGCTCGGCTGGCGAGCGCTGCATGGCCCTGCCGGTGGTGGTGCCGGTCGGCAAGGCCACCGCCGACGAACTGCGCGAGCGCATGGTCGCCGAGATCGCGTCCTTGAAGGTCGGGGTTTCCACCGATCTGGACGCCCACTACGGCCCGGTGGTCAGCGCCGCGCATCGCGACAAGATCGCCGACTACATCCGCATCGGCCAGGAAGAGGGCGCCGAGCTGGTGGTCGACGGCCGCGACTTTGCGCTGCAAGGCTTCGAGAAGGGCTTCTTCATCGGCCCGTCGCTGTTCGACGGCGTCAAGAAGGGCATGAAGACCTATCAGGAGGAGATCTTCGGCCCGGTGCTGCAGATCGTCCGCGCCGAGAGCTTCGAGGAGGCCGTGGCCCTGCCGTCCGAGCACCAGTACGGCAACGGCGTCGCCATCTTCACCCGCAACGGCCGCGCGGCCCGCGAGTTCGCCGCCAGCGTCAATGTCGGCATGGTCGGCATCAACGTGCCGATCCCGGTGCCGGTGGCCTATCACACCTTCGGCGGCTGGAAGCGTTCGGCCTTTGGCGACACCAACCAGCACGGCGTCGAAGGCGTGAAGTTCTACACCAAGGTCAAGACGGTGACCGCCCGCTGGCCCGAGGGCGAAGTCGGCGACAGCAGCTTCGTCATCCCGACGATGAAATAACGCCAAGGGGGCGGCGATGCGTGGTTTGGTTCGACGATCCTTCCTGTCCATCGCCGCCGCGGGGCTGCTGGCCCCGGCCGCCCTCGCGCAGACCAAGGCTGAGTGGTCCGCCATCGGCCAGTACGGCGATAAGGCCGCGCCGTTCACGGTCTTCGAGAAGGACGGCGCGCTGCACATCGACGGCGAGGGCTTCAAGTCCGCGCGGCTGACGGCCTCGGGCGGTGGTCGCTACGCCATCGCTGGCGGCGGCGAGCTGACGCTGGAGAAGGGCGCGGTGCGCCTGAACGGCAAGACCCTGGCCTTCCACGACTTTGGGGCCGAGACGCGCGAGCGCATCCATAAGGCTGTCCGCGCCGATCCGGTCGCCCTGCGCCAGCGCGCCTTGGCCGCGACGCCGCCGGTGGAAAAGGACGAGCATCTGCCGTCCGACCTCGTCGACGTGACGACCATCGATCCGGGCATCAAGCTCGACATCTGGTACGCCACGCCGGACAACTTCATGGGCATCCCGCTCTACGAGAAACCGGCCGCCTACATGCAGCGTCCGGCCGCGCAGGCGCTGGGCCGCATCCACAAGGCGCTGGCGGCCAAGGGCTATGGCCTGCTGATCCACGACGCCTACAGGCCCTGGTACGTCACCTGGATGTTCTGGGACGCCACCCCGCCCGAGGACCACGTCTTCGTCGCCGACCCGGCCGAGGGCTCGCGCCACAACCGCGGCTGCGCGGTGGACCTGACCCTGTACGACCTCAAGACCGGCAGGGCCGTCGAAATGCCCGGCCGCTACGACGAGTTCTCGACCCGCTCCTACGCCGACTTCGTGGGCGGCACGACGGCGCAGCGCGCGCGGCGGCTGGTGCTGCGCCAGGCGATGGAGGCGGAGGGCTTTACCGTCTATCCGGAAGAGTGGTGGCACTTCGACTTCAACGACTACCGCCGCTACCCGATCGGGACGAAGACGTTTACGGAACTGGCGGGCAGGATCTAGCCGATGCTCGCTGTCCTGCTGCTAGCCGCCAGCCTCGCCAACTGCCCGATCGAAGACGCGCGATACGCGCTGCGCACCGAACCGACGGTCGTCGCGCGTTTCCTGGCGGTGGAGAGCGGGCCGGACTGGCCACAGGGGCTCGCCCTGCGGCTCGATTTCCACGGCCGCCGCGAATGGTTTCTGCCTTGGAACGGCGGCACGGATGGGCGGCAGAACATCTCGTCGATCCTGGACCCGACGCGGCCCGGCTGGACCCCGCCCAGCCCGGACGGTGGGCCACGGCCGCTGGGCGACTTCGAATATGTCGGCTTGGACGAGACCTATCTTCTCCTGGAGGCGGCCCCAAAGCGCGGAGGCAAGGCGCCGGCGCACTTCCTGTTGCCGCACTTGGATGACGTTCTGCGGCATCCGAGCGGCGACAAGCCTCGCGACAGCATCCCGCGGCAGTTCTTCGACCTCGTCGCGTGCGGCTAGGCCTGCCAGGCGAAGTCCACGACCGCCCAGCCGTACGAACGAATCCGCCAGCGCTCGCCCTCGCGGACCTGCACGAAGGTCCAGCCGCCCAGCTCGCTGAACGGCTTGCCGTCGCGCACGCCGCGCCAGCGTGTGGGCAGGGTGAAGTGGACGGTGTCGCCGGAGAGGCCGAAGTCCTGCGGCGGTTCGAACGTGTGGCGCAGGTCGTCGATCGCCCCCACGTGCTGCGCCATCAGGGCCTTCCACTGGGCGAGACCCGATTGGCCCGTGAAGACGTGCGGCGGGAAGTTTTCGAGGATGACGACCTCGCCGTCGGAGAAGACGCCGTCCAGCAGGGCCGCGTCGCCGGTTTCGAGGAAGCGGGCCAGCGCCTCGGGGGCGGCCAGCATTTCGGTGTTCGGACCGTTCATCGACATCCCCCAACTTGTCATCCCGGAAGCGCGTAGCGCTATCCGGGACCCAGGGGCAAGCGACGGAGCGGTGGCCCCTGGGTCCCGGCTCTCCGCTTCGCTACGGCCGGGATGACAAGATTTGGAGCATCGCCAGCCCGTCCCGCGTCGCCGCGCCGAACTTGGTGTTGTCGAAGACGCACCAGGTCTCTGGCTCCTCGACCAGCCGCGCAGCCAGCGCCTCCAGCACCTCAGTCGGATAGGCGCTCTCGTAGATCACCGGCGAACCGTGCCAGCGGCGGTAGACGAGGCCGCGCCAGCCGCCGGGCTCGGCCGCCTGCGGAACCACGGCCGGATCGGCGGCGACCCTGGCGATCTGGACGGCCGCCAGCATCCGGTCCGTCGTCGCCTCGAACCAGCTCACATGGCGAGGCTCCAGCACGGTCGGCGCATCGGTCCGCCCGCGCCAGGCTTTCAGGAATGTCTCCACCACACCCGCCTCGAACCGCAGGCTCGGCGGCAGTTGCACCAGCAGCGGCCCACGCTTGCCGCCCAGGCCGTCGGTCTCGTCGAGGAACCGCGCCAGCAGGTCTTCAATCCCGACCAGTCGCCGCTCGTGGGTGATTGTCCTCGGGACCTTCACCGCGAACCGGAAATCCTCCGGCGTCGTCGCGGCCCAGCGCTCGTAGGTTTTCCGCTGATGCGGCCGATAGAATGAAGAGTTGATCTCGACGCAGTCGAACCGCGCCGCGTAGCGCTCCAGTCCCGCGCCCTCGACGGGAAAGTCGAGATCACGCGGAAAGCTCCAGCCGGCCGTGCCGATGCGGATGGTCATCACCGCTCAGCGCGCGAGGCGCCGTCCGGGTTCAGCCGCGCGGCCGCCAGGCCAGCACGTCCGCGCTGCGGCCGACCCCCGACTTGGCGCACATCGACTTGACCGGGCAGGCCCCGCACTTGGGTCCTTCGTGCGGGCAGAGCATCTGGCCCAGGCCGCGCTTCAGCAGCCAGTGCAGTTCAAAGAGGTCGTCGGCCGTCCAGGTGTCCGGCGCCAGGCCCATCAGCGTGTGGTAGGTGTGGGTCGTATCCCCCGAGCCCACCAGGCCGATGCGTTTGGCGACGCGATCGACATGCGTGTCCACGACCAGCGACCGCATGGCCAGGTCGCTGAAGTTCAGAACGCAAGCGGCGACCTTGACGCCGACGCCGGGCAGGGCCTGCAGCTCCCAACGGGCTTGGTCGACGTCCAGCGTCTTCAAGTGGCTCAGCGACAGCCAGCCGACCTTGGCCTCGATCATCTTCAGGGCGGTGGTCAGGTGGCGGGCCTTGTCGCCGGGGAAGGTGACGTCGTCGATGATCCGGGCCACGGCGGCCACCGGGGCGCGGGCCAGGTCCTCCCAGCACTTGAACTCGGCCCGCAGGCGCAGGAACGCCGCCCACGAGACGGCGTCCTGGGTGCGGCCGCTGATCGACGACTTCACCAACTGCGAGATCGGGTCCATCCGCGCCACCGGCCGCTGCGGGCCGAACTCGCAGAGCAGGGCGTCGCGCACGCTTTCCAGCGGCGATCGCGCCAAGCCTAGGGACAGCTGCATGAAACCTCGTCGCGCAAGAACATAATGGGAACATTATGCGCGTCGAACGACGTTGTCCACAGGCGTTTGGATCAGCGGCGATAGCGACCCCAGAGCGTGGTCACGCGACGGCGCAGGCGCTGGAAGGCCACGCGCACCGGTGTCGGGGCCTTGGCCGGCGCGGGGCGTTCCTCTTCCGGCAGGGTGACGCCGGCGAAGCGGGCGATCAGGTCGCGCAGTTCGGGCTCCTGGACGGCGAGGGCGGCCTCGACCGGGGTCATCCACTCCAGCGTCCGCTGGCCCTGCTCGGGCCAGGCCTCGCGGCAGCCGGTGACGTGCAGCGGGAAGACATCGACCTTGACCAGCCGCGCAGCGCCGCTCTTCAGCCGCTTGAGGTACTCGTATTCGCCGATCGACTGCGGGGAGATCACCCCGTCCAGCCCGGCTTCCTCGTAGGCCTCCTGGGCTGCGGCCTCGAAGTCGGTCTTGCCCTTCATCGGCCAGCCCTTGGGGATCACCCAGCGGCGGGTCTCGCGCGACGAGACCAGCAGGACGCGCAGGGCGTCGCCCTCGCCCCGCCAGGGCAGGGCCGCGACCTGGCGGCGCTTGCCGCCGTCGCCCGCCTTGCGCGTTCCCGTCTTGCCGCTCGCCCTCGCCACGTCACCCCAATCTCAAGTTCAGACCCAGCCAGCAGGATAGTGGCTGCTTCCCTCTGAGTCGTCGCGTTGAACGTCTGTGCGACAACTCGCGCGCGTTCCGCGTGCGGAACCGCTGGGCGCGAATATCGTCTGTGAACGGATCGACTCCCGGGGGCGAGGTGAAGACCACGCGCGGGCGCGGGTGTCAAATTGGTTTGCCGGCGCCGCCATCGGCAGGCGCATCCGCGGCTTGCCGATCGGCGACCAACTGGCTTAAGCCCGGAGGGTATTTCTCAGCAGGGCTGTCCCATGTCGCAGGTCACCGTCGTCGATCATCCGCTCGTCCAGCACAAGCTGACCAAGATGCGCGACAAGCAGACCTCGACGAAGACCTTCCGCGCCCTGATGCGCGAGGTCGCGACCCTGATCTGCTACGAGATCACCCGCGACCTGCCGATGGATCCCGTTCAGATCGAGACCCCGGTCGCCCCGACCACGGCCTATGAGATCGCCGGCAAGAAGCTGGTCTTCGCCCCCATCCTGCGCGCGGGGTTGGGGATGTGCGAGGGGATGCTGGACCTGGTGCCGTCGGCGCGCGTGGCCCACATCGGCCTCTATCGCGACCACGATACGCTGGAGGCGGTCGAGTACTACTTCAAGGCGCCCGAGGACATCGCCGGCCGCCTCGTCATCGTGGTCGATCCGATGCTGGCCACCGGCCACTCGGCCATCGCGGCGATCACGCGGCTGAAGGAGAAGGGCGTCGCCAATCTGCGCTTCGTCTGTCTGCTGGCGGCTCAGCCTGGCGTGAACGCCTTGCGCGAGGCCCACCCCGACGTGCCGATCTGGACGGCGGCCGTGGACGCGACGCTGAACGAGCACGGCTACATCGTCCCGGGCCTGGGCGACGCCGGCGACCGGACGTTCGGCACGCGCTAGAGCTTGGGCGCGACGCCGAAACCCGCGAACTGTTTCTCGATCCCGGGATCAAGGGTGCGGGCCTTGTCCAGATCGGCGGCCGCGCCGGCCTCGTCGCCCGCCCAGGACTTGGCCACGCCGCGCCCGAACAGCGGGGAGGCGAACTCGGGATCCTGCTTCAGCGCCGCGTCATAGTCCGCGATCGCGCCCTTCAGGTCGCCCAGGCGCAGCTTGACCAGGCCACGGCTGTCGAGGGCCTCGGGGCGATCGGGCTCCCACCCCAGCACGGCGTCGCAGTCGGCCAGCGCCTGCGACAGGGCCACGCCCGCCACGGCCCGGGCCCAGCAGCGGCCATTGACCAGGTCGGGCCAGCCCGGCTGAAGCGCGATCAACGCGTCGAACTCCGCGATCGCGGCGGCCGTATGCCCGGTGTTGCTGTTGATCTGGGCCCGCAGCTGGCGGAGACGGAAGCTGTCAGGCGCGTATTGCTGGGCCTTGGCGATGTCGGCCAGCGCGAGGTCGGCCTGCCCCCATTCCCAACGCCTCTGAGCCCGCCAGTGATAGATGCGCGCCTCGCCGCCGCCGATGGCCAGCGCCTTGTCGACGTCGGCCAAGATGTCGTCCGGTCCGGCTTGGGACAGCATGGCTTTCAGGACATAGGCGGCGGAGGTGGGGGCCAGCGCCAGGGAGCGGTCCAGCTCGGCGGCGGCTTCGGGCGCACGGCCGAGACGGCCCAGCGCGAGCGCGTAGGACAGATGGGCTTTCGCGTCATTGGGCGCGGCGGCGAGCCAGGCCCGGTAGGTCTGATCCACACCCGCGGCGTCGCCCTCGTTGCTGAGCAGTTCGCCCAGCAGGCCGTAGGCGCGGAGCAGCTTGGGATCGAGGCGCAGGGCGGTTTCGTACTCGCTGCGGATCAGCGGCACGGCTCGGGGCGTGGCCAGCCGGGTCGCCAGGCCTAGCCGCAGGTGCGCCTCGGCGCTGTTCGGGTCGGCCGCGACGGCGGCTTGGGCGGTGTCCAGCGGTTCTGGCAGGTCATCGGATCCCATGGTCCAGAGCGCGTCGGACAGGATCGAATATTGCGAGGCCTCGCTGGAGATGCTGTCCAGGTCGGCGGTCTTGGGCGCGGGCTGGGCGAGCGCGACCGACGCGCCGAATGCCAGCGCGCAGAGGGCGAGGGTCGAGGTCCGCAAACCCTTGGAGACGAACGTGCGCACGGGGGCCTCCAAACCTAGTCCGCCAAGGCTTTGACGAACGCCTTCACCACGGTGGCGGAGTTGTCCGAAGCCAGGGCCATGAAGGTCCCCATCTCGTTGGCGCCCGCGCCGCCGCCGGCCAGGTCCGAGAGGCTGCGGAAGGCGATGAAGGGGGTGTTGCTGACCAAAGCGACATGGGCGACGGCGGCGCTTTCCATGTCCACCACCCGGGCCTGGAAGGTCGCGCGCAGGTATTTGCGGTAGCCCGCGTTGTCGAGGAAGACCGGGGCCGAGGCGCCGTTGCCGCCGACGACGACTTTCGGAGGATGCGCCAGGCACTTGTCGGCGGCGCAGCGTTGCAGGGTGACCTGGGCGGCGACCTTGCGGGCGGTCTCGAGCAGGACCGGATCGGCTGGGAACCAGACGCGGGCCGGGGCGCCCAGGGCGTCGCCGGGTAGAACGATCCCGCGCGGATAGATCATGCCGTAGTTGGCCAGGTCGCTGTTGCGGATGAACGACTGGACCTCGAAGCCCTTGTCGGTCTCGCGGGCGAAGGCGCTTTCCAGGTTCTGGACCCACTGGTCGGCGACCACGACATCGCCGATGTCCAGGCCTTCGTCGACGCCGCCGGCGATGCCGGAGAAGACGATGCGGGTGATGTTGAAGCGGTCCAGCGCCATCTGGGTGGTCATGGCCGCGTTGACCATCGACACGCCGCTGAGGAACACCACGACCGGCTTGCCTTCCAGCTTGCCGGTCATGAAGCGCACGCCGTGGACGTCGAAGGCCTTCTGCTCGCTGGTCGCGGCGTTCAGCGCGCCGATCTCCGGCGGGAAGGCCGAGATCACCGCCACGCGCGGGGTGTCGTCCAGGCGCTGGGCCAGAGCGGGCGAGACGACGAGGAACAGGCAGGCCAGGACGAGGGCAGGCAGGCGCATGGCGACTCCGAGGCGGGACAATGCCTGCTTAGCGGTCAAGTCGCGCGGTCCCAAGCGCGCAGGGCGGTTCCCACGGGAAAGTCTTTCGAACGCCATCAAAACCGCGTAGGCGGTGGCCTCGATGTCCAGACGCGTTCCTCTGATCTATGTCGCCGATGACGACGAGCCGACCCTTGAGCTGGTCGAGGCCTATCTGGCCCGTGACGGGCTGGAGGTCGTGGGCTTTCCCGCCCCCGATCGGCTGATGGCGGCGATCCCTGTGCGGCGGCCCGACGCGATCCTGCTGGACGTGCGTATCCCGGGCCAGAGCGGGCTCGACGCCCTGAAGGCGCTGAAGGAGTCGGAACACGCCGACATCCCGGTGCTGATGCTGACCGGCGACGGTCGCCTGGACCGCATCGTCCAGGCCATGCAGCTGGGCGCCAAGGGTTATGTGATGAAGCCGTTCGACGGCCCCAAGCTGGTGGCCGAGGTGCTGGCGCTGTTCAAGTCCGCCTAGCCGATCAGGCTCTTGAACCAGGCGATGACCTTGCCGCACCAGGCCAGGAAGTTCTCGAACACGCTGACCGGTTTGGGCGGGGACGGCGGCTTGATCTCGACCGGGACGAACCAGCTGGGCGCGGCTGGCGGGGCGCAGTTCATCCGCATGCCGACGCCCTTGAGATAGCCGCGCCGCACGCCGCCGGACTGGATCGCCTTGGCGATGGCCTTGTCGTGCTTGGCAGCCCCGGTCAGGCGGCGAATCCAGCCTCGGAAGGGCAAAAGATCGTGGGTGGTGTCGCGCACGCCGGTGACCCCGGCGCTGTAGGCCGCGTCCGCGACCTTCTTGCCCTTCGAGCGATTGTCGGGCGGCGGGGCTTCGTCGAGGTCGGGACCCAGGGCCGCGTCCAGTCGCCCGATCTCGGCGGCGATCGGCTCGCAGCGGGTCAAGTCCGTCAGGTCGTAGGGATTCTCGACCGCGCGGATCAGCACCGGCGGGATCGACTTCTGCTTGAGGTTCAGGTCCTCCAGCGGCGCGGTCGCTGCGTCGCGGAAGGTGTCGTGCTGCTGCAGCGTGCCCTGGTCGGTCTCGGCGAGCGCCGGGCTGGCGAGGGTGAGCAGCAGAAGGGCAGGCGCAACCCGCATCACGGCCGCTTCACCACCTGGCCGCCCTTCATGACGAAGACGACGTCCTTGGTCGCCTCGATCGCTTGGGTCGGGTCGCCCTGCACGGCGACGATGTCGGCCAGGTAGCCGGGCTTCAGCTGGCCCAGGTCGCCTGCGCGGCCCAGCACCTTGGCGTCCACGGCCGTGGCGGCCAGCAGGGCCTGGGTCGGCGTCATGCCCTCCTTGACCAGCCAGACGATCTCGCGGGCGTTGTCGCCGTGCCTGAAGACGCCGACATCGCTGCCCATGCCGATGGTGACGCCGTTCTTCACGGCCAGCTTGAAGGCGCGGTCGGCATTGACCATCGCGGCCGTCGGCGGCGTCTTGCCGGCGACATAGCCGCCGAAATAGGTCGAGGTGCTCTCGACAGCCGTCAGGGTCGGGAAGAACACCACGCCCTTCTCGGCCATCAGCTTGAAGGTCGCATCCGAGCCGCCGTAGCCATGCTCGATGGTGTCGACGCCGGCCACGACCGCACGGCGCATGCCCTCGTCGCTGGAGGCGTGGGCCGAGACCGGCCGGCCGCTAGAATGGGCGGCGTCGACCAGGGCCTTCAGCTCCTCGATCGAGAAGGTCGGCTGCGTGGAGCCATCAGGGCCAATTCGATAATCGGCGTAGACCTTGATCCAGTCCGCGCCGGCGCCGGCCTGCTCGCGCACGGCCTTGATCACCTCGGGCACGCCGCTGGCTTCCTGGGCGCCCTGGGGCAGGTCGGCCTCGGGATTGTAGTTCTTGCGGGCCGGACCGTAGGAGCCGGTGGCCACGATCGCCTTGGTCGCCACGAACAGGCGAGGGCCGGGGATCAGGCCGTCATTGATCGCCTTGCGCAGCGGCACGTCGGCCGCGCCGACGCCCTCAGTGCCCAGGTCGCGCAGGGTGGTGAAGCCGGCCTCCAGCGTCGCCTTGGCCTGCACCGCCGCCCGCAAGGTGCGGTAGGTCGGCGTCTCCTTCAGCACCTGATCGTCCCACAGGGTCTCGTTGTAGGGATGCAGGAAGAGGTGGCTGTGCAGGTCCATCAGGCCCGGGATCACCGTCGCGCCGGGCAGGTCGACGATCTCGGCTCCGGTCGCATCGATCTGGGCGACGGGACCCACGGCGGCGATCTTGCCGTCCTTGACCAGCACGGCCCAGCCCTCGTGCGGCGGGCCGGCATTCTCGGCGGTCCAGACCCGGGCGGGCTTGAGCAGCACCGGCTGGGCCGCGGCCGCGAGGCCGGGCGCCAGGATCAGGGCGAGGGCGGTGAGCAGACGGCGCATGAGGTGACTCGCGTTGGACGCCGTGCAGCTAAGCCGAAATCGGCGCGCCGCCATAGTGATCAGGCGCCAAAGCGCAGATGGATCAGCGGATAGGGCCGGCCCTGGCCGTCGGTCGCCGACCAGCCGGCGCGCTCGAAGCCCATGTGCTCATAGAAGCCGACGGCCTGGCCGTTCTGCTCGTTGACGTCGGTGGTCAGCATCGGGTGAACGGCCAGGGCGTAGTCGATCATGATCGCGCCGACGCCTGCGCCGCGATGGGCGGGATCGATGAACAGCGCCTCCATGTGACCGTCGACGATCAGCATGAAGCCCAGCGGTCGGTCGCGGTCGTCCACGGCCAGGGTCATCGCGGCGTAGGGCAAAAAGCCTTCGACCTCGCGGCCGATCGCGACGCGGTCCTCGGGCGACAGGAAATCGTGCGTGGCGTCCACGGCGGCGGCCCAGATCTCGACGACGCGAGGGCCGTCTTCGAGGCGGGAAGGGCGGAGCTTGATCATGGGCGGGGTCTAGCCCGGGGACACGCCTCGCGCCAGATCGGCGCCGGTCGCGAAATATCGCTCGCCGGCGCCTCCAAAACCCCGCTTCGACGCCCCTAGTGGGTGAGGGCCTCTCCCGTGCGCCCGGTCGGGAAGTAAAAGCATGACGATGATGATGGCAGCTCTGCTTTCGGCGGCGCTGGTGGTTGGGCAGAGCGCGCCCACGCTGGACGCGGTGGTGAAGACCCGGCTCGACGCCGACCTGCAATGCCACCTGGGCGCCTACGCCCTGCCGGGCGGGCGCTATCTGACGATCACCGGCAGCCAGGGCCATCCGCGCAATCTGAGCTATGGGCGTTCGGAAGGTGGTCTTGGGCGGCTGGAGGCCAAGGCGGACGGTGGTTATGCCGCGACGGCGCCAAACGGTCCCAAGTTGCGCTTCGAGGCCTGCGCGTCGGGTGTGGTGCGGCTGGAGGAAGGCGGCGCGACGGTGGCCGGTCGTCAAATCCCCCTGGTCGTGCGCGAGACGCGGTTCCAGAACGGCGACGTCAGCCTGCGCGGCAAGCTCGTCCTACCGCCCGGCGGCAAGGCCAAGGCGCTGGCCGTCTGGATCGGCGGCTCCAACAACGATCCGGACACAGACGACGTGGCTTGGCAGTATGAGCTCGCGCGGCGGGGCGTCGGCGTTTTCGTCTACGACAAGCGCGGTACGGGCGGTTCGGGCGGCGAGCTCTCCTCCAACTTCGATGTCCGCGCCGCCGATACCGCGGCCGCTGTGGCCGAAGCGCGCCGTCTGGCCCCCAAGGTCGCCAAGGTCGGGGTGATCGGGGCCAGCCAGGGCGGCTGGGTCGCGCCCCTGACGGCGACCCTGACGCCGCTGGACTTCGTGGTTCCGGCCTTCGCCATGGCTGAGGGCGTTCCGGGCCAGGACAAGGCGGTGGTCGAAGCGCAGTTGCGAAACGCGGGCCAGGGCGAGGACGCCCAGCTCAAGGCGGCCGAGCTGGCCGCCGCCGCCGAGGTCGTGGTGCGCTCCAACTTCACGGAAGGCTATGACGCTCTCGAGGCGCTGAAGGCGAAATACCAGGGCGAGGCCTGGTACGCGGCGATCCAGCCACGCTCCTACACCGGCGTCTTGATGCACATCACGCCCGATCAGGCGCGGGCCGACGGGGCTCGATTGTCCCAGGGGCTGAGCTTCGACTACGAGCCGCGTCCGGTGATCGAGACGATCAAGTCGCGGCAGCTGTGGCTGCTGGGCGGCAGCGACCGCCAGGCTCCGAGCGCAGGCACCGTTCAAATCCTCCAGGAGGTCCAGCGCAAGCGCGCCGATCTCGACGTGGTGGTGTTCCCGGCCGCCGACCACGGCCTGACCGAGCGGTTCAAGGGACCGGGCGGCGAGACTTCTGCCTATTCGAAGGGGCTGTTCGACCTGCTGGCCAGCTGGATTCTGACGGGACGCCCGACGGCTCCGGACACGACGGCGACGGTCATACCCGGTCGCAAGTCCTAGAAACGAGAAGGGCCGGAGCATCGGCTCCGGCCCTCCATCCGGTCGGCGTGAGCCCGATCAGATTTCCTGATTATACTTGCCGACCCGATCGCCCAGGCGCGGCTTCACTTCCTGGCGGAAGAGGGCGCGCATGTCGTCCTCGGACTGGGTGCTCTCGACCACCACAACCACCTCGGGCTTGTTCGACGAGGCGCGGACCAGCACCCACGAGCCGTCTTCCAGGTGGACGCGTACGCCGTTGACGGTGATCACCTCGGTGATCTTGCGGCCCAGGATCGAACCGCCGGCGGCGAACAGGTCCTGGTATTCCTTCACCACGTCATCGACGACGCCGTACTTCAGCTCGTCGGCGCACTTGGGGCTCATGGTCAGCGAGGTGAAGGCGACGGGGAGGGCCTTGCGCATGTCCGACAGCTTCACGCCCGGATTGCGGTCCAGCATGGACAGGATGGCGGCCGCGGCGGTCAGGCCGCAGTCGTAGCCGTAGCCCAGCTCGCCGTTCATGAAGAAGTGGCCGCTCTTCTCGAAGCCGGCCAAGGCGCCCAGCTCGGCGCTCTTGCGCTTGATGTAGCTGTGGCCGGTCTTCCAGTAGACGACCTTGCAGCCGTACTGGGCCAGGATCGGGTCGGTAGCGTAGAGGCCCGTGGATTTCACATCGACCACGAAGGTCGCGCCCGGGTTCAGCGGCGCCAGGTCGCGGGCCAGCATCAGGCCGATCTTGTCGGCGAAGATCTCCTCGCCCTCGTCGTCCACGACGCCGCAGCGGTCGCCGTCGCCGTCGAAGCCGAAAGCCAGGTCGGCGCCGGTCTCACGCACGGTGTGCGCCATCGCGTGCAGCATCTCGGCGTCTTCCGGGTTGGGATTGTACTTCGGGAACGTGAAGTCGAGGTCGGTGTCCATCGGCACGACGTCGCTCACGCCCATCTTCCGCAGGGCCTCGACCACGAAGGCGCCGGCCGTGCCGTTGCCGCAGGCGGCCACGACCTTGAGCGGGCGGGTGATGCTGGCGCGCTTGGCGACATCGTCGATATAGCGCTGGGCCTGCCCTTGCACGCGGATCAGCTTGCCGCCGTCGCGCTCGACGAACTCAGCGCCCAGCACGATCGCCTTCAGGCGGCTCATCTCGTCGGGGCCGAAGGTCAGGGGCTTCTGGGCGCCCATCTTCACGCCGGTCCAGCCGTTCTCGTTATGGCTGGCGGTGACCATGGCCACGCACGGGATGTCGAGGTCGAACTGGGCGAAATAGGCGGTCGGCGACAAAGCGAGGCCGATGTCGTGGACTTCGCAGCCGGCGCTGATCAGGCCCAGGATCAGGGCGTTCTTGATCGAGGTCGAATAGGAGCGGAAGTCGTGGCCGACCACGATCTTCGACTGGCTCAGCTCATGGATGTAGGTCCCGAGACCCAGGCCCAGCGCCTGGACGCCCAGCAGGTTGATCTCGGGGCCGAACAGCCAGCGCGCGTCGTATTCGCGGAAGCCGGTCGCCTTGACCAGCGGCTCGTTTTCATAGGCGGCGGTATTGGCGACCAGATCGGCGCGCGGCGCGGAGAACATCGGAAGCTCGCTTTGACTCTGTAGGCTTTAGATCACGCCGGCGCGGAGCAGGTCGTGGACATGCAGCACGCCGACGGGGCGTCCGTCGTCGACCACGAACAGCACGGTGATCCGGCGCTCGTTCATGATCTTCAGGGCTTCGGCCGCCAGGGCGCCGGGAGCAATGGTCAGTGGGCCGAGGGTCATGACCTGGCCGGCGCTGTGCTGCAGAAGACCGTCCATATGTCGGCGCAGGTCGCCGTCGGTGATCAGGCCGATCAACCCGCCCGTGCCGTCGACCACACCGACCGCGCCGAAGCGCTTCTCGCTCATCACCAGCAGGGCGTCCGGCATGGGCGCGTCCAGCTGGACCAGCGGCAGCTCGTCGCCGCCGTGCATCAGGTCGGCGACCGTGCGCAGCATGGCCCCCAGCTTGCCGCCCGGATGGAAGACGCGGAAGTCGCTGGCCGTGAAGCCGCGCCGCTCCAGCAGGGCCACGGCCAGGGCGTCGCCCAACGCGATCTGCAGGGTCGTGGAGGTGGTCGGCGCATTGACCTCGGCCGTGCCTTCCGGCGCGTCGGGCAACAGCAGCAGGATGTCGGCGGCCTGGCCCAGCGGGCTGTCGGCCACCGCGGTCATGGCGATCAGCGGGATCGAGAAGCGCTTGGCGTAGGCCAGGGTGTCGGAAAGCTCGCGTCCCGCGCCCGACTTCGACAGCGCCAGGATGACGTCGTCGGGGCCGATCATGCCGAGATCGCCGTGGCTGGCCTCGGCCGGGTGGACGAACATGGCCGACGTGCCGGTCGAGGCCAGGGTGGCGGCGATCTTGCGCGCCACGTGGCCGGACTTGCCCATGCCGGTGCAGACGACCCGGCCCTTGGCGTCGAACACAGTCTCGACCGTGCGGACGAAGGTCTCGCCCAGCGACTCGGCCATGGTCTTCAGCGCGTCGGCCTCGATGTTCAGCACACGGCGGCCGACGGCGACGGCGTCGTAGCCGCTCATTGCGAGACCTGGGGCGGCGCCTCGGGAGGAGCCTGGGTCGGCATCTGGCCCACGGCCTCGACGGCCTTCTTGGCGGCCTCGTCGCGGCGGATGGCGGCGTCCTTTTCCTTCTGGATCCGGGCCTTCATCTCGGGCGTCTGCTGTACGGGCGTATGGCCGAACGGGCCCCAGGAGCGGTCGCCCTGGCCTTGCGGCCAGACGAGGGAGAGGGTGATCAGCGCGGCGGCGACCAGCCCCATCAGCGGCATGAAAATGCGATCAGGCATGGCTCGCCTATAGCATGCGTCGCGGCGTGGGGGAGGGGCGGCAATAAGGCAAAGGTCGGTTCGATGCTTGACGCTGGGGGCGTGGAGCCTTAGCCCGCGCTCATATCTCCCCGATCTGCGAAGGAAGCCGCCTGATGCCGACCCTCGTCCTGCTCCGCCACGGCCAGAGCCAGTGGAACCTGGAAAACCGCTTCACGGGCTGGGTCGATGTCGACCTGACCGCCGAGGGCGAGGCCCAAGCCAAGAAGGGCGGCGAGCTGATCAAGGCCGCCGGCATCCAGATCGACCACGCCTTCACCTCGGTCCAGACCCGCGCCATCCGCACCGGCAACCTGGCTTTGGATGCTGCTCAGCAGAGCTTCGTGCCGGTGACCAAGGACTGGCGCCTGAACGAGCGCCACTACGGCGGCCTGACCGGCCTGAACAAGGCCGAGACCGCCGAGAAGCACGGCGTCGAGCAGGTCACCATCTGGCGCCGCTCGTACGACATCCCGCCGCCGGAACTGGCCCCGGGCGGCGAGTACGACTTCAGCAAGGACCGTCGCTACAAGGGCGCGAACCTGCCCTCGACCGAGAGCCTGGCCACCACCCTGGTCCGCGTGCTGCCGTACTGGGAGAGCGACATCGCTCCGCACCTGAAGGCCGGCGAGACCCTGCTGATCGCCGCGCACGGCAATTCGCTGCGCGCCATCGTCAAGCACCTGTTCAACGTGCCGGACGACAAGATCGTCGGCGTCGAGATTCCGACGGGCAATCCGCTGGTCATCGAGCTGGACGCCGACCTGAAGCCGACCAGCGCGCGCTACCTTGACGAAAGCCGCGCCGAAGCTCTGCCTTCGGTGGACTAGCCTAAGGTCAAGCTTCGCGGAAGCCGTTGGAAACACGGCGTTAATTTTGGTCTGCGCATGGTGATCCCGTATCCGGGATTCCATGCCAGACATGAGCGCCGCCGCCACCACGACACAGGAGTACAAGCGTCTTACGCAGCACGACGTTGACGTCATCTGCGCTAAGCACGATCGCCTGTGGTCGGCCCGTCTGGGGGGCGCGCGCGCCGTATTCGCGTTCTGCGATCTGTCGGGCCTGGCGCTGCCGGGCCGCAATCTCTGCGACGCGGACTTCACCGGCGCGCTGATGGTCGGCTGCGACCTGCGCCGGACCAAGCTGGACAACGCCAACCTCTATGGCGCGGACATGCAGGGCGCGGACCTGACCGACGCGAGCCTGCGCCGCGCCGACCTGCGCGGCTCCAGCCTGCGCGGCGCCAACCTGACCGGCGCCGACATGTTCGAGGCCGACCTGCGCGAGGGCACGATCGCCGCCGCCGACCGCAAGGAAGGCTATCGCGTCATCGAGGCCGTCCAGCGCGACGCTTATGCCAAAGGAGCGAACCTGTCGGGCGCCAATCTGGAGCGCTCGCGGCTGTCGGGCATCGTCGCCACCAAGGCCGACTTCAGCGACGCGATCCTCAAGGACGCCAAGCTGGTCCGCGCCAACCTCAAGCAGGCCAATTTCAACGGGGCCAATCTGGCCGGCGCCGATCTGTCGGGCGCCAACCTGGCCGGGGCCGATCTGCGCAACACCGTGCTGGTCGGCGCCAAGACCATGTCGTGGAACATCAACGACACCAATCTGGACGGGGCCCTGACCGACAAGCCGTCGGGCACCAGCGTCTCGGACATGCCCTACGAGCAGATGATCGCCGACCACGCCAAGTGGATCGAGACCGGCGGCGCGGAGGGCAAGCCCTCGGTGTTCGACAAGGCCGATCTGCGTAACCTGCGCTCGATCCGCGGCTTCAACCTGACGGCCCTCTCGGCCAAGGGCGCGGTGTTCTACGGCCTCGACATGGAAGGCGCGCAGATGCAGGGCGCGCAGCTGGACGGGGCGGACATGCGGGCCTGCAACCTGCGCCGGGCCGACCTGCGCGGCGCGCGTCTGAAGGGGGCCAAGCTGACGGGCTCGGACCTGCGCGACGCCCAGCTGGGCCCGCTGCTGATCGCCGCCGACCGCGTGCTGCCGGTGGACCTGACGGGCGCCATCCTGGCCAATGCCGATCTTGCCCGCGCCGATCTTCGCCAGGCCCGCATGGCCGGCGCGGACGTGTCGCGCGCCAACTTCACCGGATCCAATCTCAAGGACATCGACCTGACCGGCGCGATCCGCCTGGCGGCGCGCGGCCTGGACGATGTGATTTGAGTACATTTCGCGACAAACGGACGCAGGCTTAACGGTTCGCTCGTCCCTCGCCGCTACAGTGCGCGTAACTCAAAAAAGAAACCTAACGGGGAACCATCGTTATGAACGCCGCGCAAAGCGTGGCCGGGCGTCGTCGCCTGAGCCAAGCCGAGCTCGACATGATCGTAACGGCGCACGAGAAATTCGTTACCGGCAAGCAGGGCGGCAAACGCGCCTCCCTACGCTTCGTGCAGCTGTCGGGCCTAGATCTGTCGTTTCGGAACCTGACGGACGCGGACTTCACCGCCTCCGTCCTCGAAGGCTGCCGCCTTGTCCGCACCAAGCTCGATCGCGCCAGCCTGTTCGGCTGTGACCTGCGAACCAGCGACATGCGACAAGCCTCGCTGGTGCGCGCCGACCTGCGCGGCGCCTGCCTGCGCGGCGCGAACCTGGCCCAGGCCGACCTGACCCAGGCCGACTTCCGCGAAGGCCAGGTCGCCATCCCACATCCCCGCAAGGGGCTGGACACCCTGCGCCACGAGACGCGCCAGGGCGAGGTGGACGAGGTCAACTTCTCGGGCGCCACCCTGGACGGCTCGCAGTTCGAGGGCGTCTCGGCGTTCAAGGCCGACTTCAGCGACTGCTCGCTGAGGGGCGCCAAGCTGTCGGGCGCGAACCTCAAGGAAGCCAACCTGGCCGGGGCCATCCTGGACGGCGCCGACGTGAAGGGGGCCAATCTCGAAGGGGCCAATTTCACGGGCGCGGTGATGACCGGCGTCGACACCTCGTCGGCCCGGGTCAGTGGCGCCAGCATGGCCGGCGTGCTGCAAGCCTCGACCCGCGAGGCCGTGGCCAAGGCCGAGGAACTCTACAAGCGCTGCCTCGACAACCAACGCTGGTGTCAGACCGGCGGCAAGGAAGGCTCACCCGCGCGTCTCGACGGCGAAGACCTGCGTCCGTTGGGCGACAGGCTCAAGGGCCTGCGCATGACGGCCATGAGCGCCAAGGGCGCTTGCCTGGTGGGGCTGGACCTGTCCGGCGTCCAGCTGCAGGGCGCGAACCTGCAGAACGCCGACCTGCGCGGCGCCAATCTGCGCGGCGCCGACCTGCGTGGGGCCCGTCTGACGGGCGCCAACCTGACCAAGGCCGATCTGCGCCAAGCGGTGCTGTCGCCGCTGCCGCTGGGTCCGGATCGCCAGACCCCGGCGAACCTACAAGCGGCCCGTTTGCGCTATGCCATGGCGCAATCGGCCGATCTCAGCGAGGCGGTGTTCGACGACGCCGACCTGCGCGGCGCGGACCTGACCGGCGCCCGCGTGGCCAAGACCAGCTTCCGCCAGGTGGACCTCACGCGGGTCCACGGCCTGGACCTCTCCGGGCGCTGAACATGAAAAAGGCGGCGTCTTACGACGCCGCCCAAGTTCAGAGGGGATTAGAGGGGAGACTTAAGGAGAGGCTGCCGGTTAGGCGGCCTTTTCGCCTTCGATCAGGGTCGAAGCCGCGGTCGTCTTGATCTCCACCGTGCGGGGCTTGAGGGCTTCCGGCAGTTCACGCTTCAGCGCGATCGACAGCAGGCCGTTCGACAGATCGGCGTCTTCGACGATCAGGTAGTCGGTCAGCTGGAACTTGCGCTCGAAATTGCGCTCGGCCAGGCCGCGATGCAGGTACTGCTTGGCGTCGCCGTCATTGGCCGCCTTGCGACCGGTCACGGTCAGCAGGTTTTCCTTCACCTCGACGGTCAGTTCTTCCGGCTTGAAACCGGCCACCGCGATCTCGATGCGGTAGTCGTTCTCGCCGGTGCGTTCGATGTTGTAGGGGGGATAGCCCGAGGCCGCTTCGGTGCGGGCGGCGGCGTCCAGCTGGTCGGCGAGGCGGTCGAAGCCGACGAGCGAGCGGTACAGGGGCGAAAGGTCGATCGTACGCATAGGTTCAGATCCTTCTTATCAAGCAAGGTCTTTGATGTTCGTCCCGTCGGCGACCCGAGTTCGGCATCGCCAGGTGGTCCGGAAGGCCCGGGTTTCCAGCGCCTTCGTGAAACTAGTTGGTGAGCGGATTTTCCGGTTCAAGGGGCGTCCAACTCGAAGAACGTGAATCGTTTGACGCATCGGTTCCCCCGGCTAAGGTCCCCGCACTTCCAACCCGTCGAAGGACACGACCCCATGCCGCTTCGCCGCCAAGTCCTGCTGCTCGCCGCCGCGCTGAGCCTTTCCACGACCGCCGCCTTCGCCGCGCCCGACGCGGCGCTGAAGGCCGCCGTCGCCTCGTCGACCCGCCCCGCCGGCGATGTCGCCCGCGACGGAGCGCGCCATCCCTATGACAGCCTGTCGTTCTGGGGCGTGAAGCCCAAGCAGACGATTATCGAGATCACGCCCGGCGGCGGCTACTGGACCGAAATCCTGGCCCCGTACGCCAAGGCCACGGGCGGCACGTACGTGGCCGCCGTCGCCGATCTGTCCAACCCGAAGATCTCGGAAGGAGCCAAGAAGGGCCGCGCCGACTTCGAGGCCCGCTTCGCCGACGCGGCCAAGTATGGCAAGCCGCAGTACGCCAATTTCGGCGCCGTCTCAGGCCCGCTGGGCGCGCCCGGCTCGGCAGACATCGTGTTGACCGCCCGCAACGTCCACAACTGGACGCAGGCGCCGGGCATGGCCGACAAGGTGTTCGCCGACTTCTTCGCCGTGCTGAAGCCGGGCGGCGTGCTGGCGATCGAGGATCACCGCGCCGACCCGCGCTCGGAAAAGGAAGCCGGCGCCGATGGCTATCTGAACACCGCCACGGTGGTCGCTCTGGCCGAGAAGGCCGGCTTCAAGCTGGACGCCAAGTCCGAGATCAACGCCAACCCCAAGGACACCAAGGACCATCCCTTCGGCGTCTGGACCCTGCCGCCCGTCAAGCGCACCGCGCCGGGCGGCCAGCCGGCCAATCCGAACTTCGACCGCGCCAAGTACGACGCGATCGGCGAGAGCGACCGCATGACCCTGCGCTTCAAGAAGCCGGCCTGAGTTTGACTGGCCCGACTTTGGTCAAGGTCGGCGCCTAGGCTGGTGTGCGTTACGGGGGAATGATGCTTCCAGCTCGGTATTGGTCGCGGCGAGGGGTCTTGGCGAGCGTTGGCGCGCTGGGCCTCTCGGCCTGCGGCAAGAAGAATGATCCAGCCAAGGCCGAGGCCAAGGCGGCGCAGAAGGCCGGGCCGGCGACCCTCGAGTCGGCCGTGGCTGGCGACTGGCGCCTGCCCGCCGACCGCGCCCGCGACCTGTGGCGCCATCCGGTCGAGACCCTGAAGTTCTGGGGCCTGCAACCCGGCCAGACCGTGGTCGAGTTCTGGCCCGGCGCGGGCTGGTACACCGACATCCTCGGGCCGTATCTGGCCGACACCCACGGCAAGCTCTACGAGGCCGAACTTCAGACCGATGACCCGTCGGATGCTTCCGCCGCCGAGATCGTCGAGGCTTACCGCCGCAAGCTGGCCGAGAAGAAAAAGATCTATGGCGAGGTGACCTTCACCGCCTTCGGACCGACCAGCGGCCCGGTGGCGCCGGCGGGCACGGCGGACTTGGTCCTGTTCCTGCGCAACCTGCACAACTGGATGGCCGGCGGCATCGCCGAGAAGGCCTTCAAGGACGCCCTGGCGGCGCTGAAGCCCGGCGGCGTCCTGGGCGTCGAGGAGCATCGCGGCGAGCCGGGCCGGGTGCAGGACGTGCTGGCCGCCGACGGCTATGTCCAGCAGGACTACGTGATCCAGATGGCCAAGGAGGCCGGCTTCGTCCTGGCCGGGTCCAGCGAGATCAACGCCAATCCCAAGGACACCAAGGATCATCCGTTCGGCGTCTGGACCTTGCCGCCGACGCGCCTTTCCGCCCCTCGTGGGGAGCCGGCCGAGCCCGGTTTCGACCACGCCAAATATGACGCCATCGGCGAAAGCGACCGCATGACCCTGAAGTTCGTGAAGCCCAAATGAAGCGTATCCTGATGCTGGCCGCCGCCCTGGCGGTAGTCTCCGCCACGCCTGCCTTGGCCGAGAAGACCGCGCCGGCCGACAAGGTCCTGCCGTACCTTGAGAAGTTCCTGAAGGTCCCACCCGCCGAGCGCTCGCGCGTCAAGCTGGCCTACGCGCTGCGCCATGAAGGCAAGCCGGCCGCGAACCTGAAGGTGACCCTGGTGGAGAAGAACGGGACGCGCACGCCGCTGCCGGTCAATGCCGACGGCTATTTCGAGCGCTTGCCGACCGCGGCCCAGATAGGCGGCGATCCGACCCTGGTCTTCGACGTCCCGCCGGACTGGAAGATGGGCACGGTCATGGACTTCGGCACGCAGCTGAAGCCGGCGACGGAGTACGACGTCCGCGACCTGGCGGCGACCATCGACGAGGCCAACGGCCTGATCGGCCGCCTTGCCGGCGTGGCCAGCTTCATGGCCCCGAAGATGTCCGGGATCACCTTCCTGAAGGCCGAAAGCGGGGTCGTGGTGTTTGCCGACGGGCATACGGCGCCGCTTCCGGAGGCGAAGGAGATGCCGTACTTCCGTCCCGACGATCACAAGGGCGCCGTGCGGGTAAAGTTGACAAAAACGCCGACTAAGGTCGCTTTCTATGTGGGGAAAAATTAGACCCTGGGTCGTCTGAACGGTGTTTACTTAACCGGACGGCCCGGTCTAGCTATCCGTAGTCGATACAACGCGCAGAGGGAGATCGCGCTCATGGCCACGCTTCAGGAAATCACCGATCGCATCAAGGGCGCCGTGGGCGACGACAGCGGTCTCGGCAAGAGCCTCAAGTTCGACCTGAAGGACGCTGGCGTCATCCACATCGATGGCGGCTCGGTCACCAACGAGGACAAGCCGGCCGACCTGACCATGACGCTGAGCCTGGACGACCTGCTGGCCATCGGCGCCGGCTCGCTGGACCCGACCATGGCGGTCATGACCGGCAAGCTGAAGCTGTCGGACATGGGCACGGCCATGGCCCTGCAGCCGAAGATGGGCGCCCTGTTCGCCAAGATGCGCTAAGCCGAATGGGAGAGGAACCGCGTCTCGTCTCGATTCCAGACGCTCCGGTTCCCGCCCAAGGTAAGGCTGAATGGTTTAGCGGCGCGGATGGGGCGACCCTCCGCGCCGCGACCTTTTTCCCGGAAGGCTCTCCCCGGGGTTCGGTGGTGCTCAGCCCCGGACGCAGCGAGCCGATCGAGAAGTATTTCGAGGTCGTCGAAGACCTTCTGAAGCGCGGTTTCGCCGTGTTGCTGCATGACTGGCGAGGGCAGGGGCTGTCGGCCCGCGGCCTGCCGGATCGCCTCAAGGGCCACGCCCGGGGCTTCAAGACCTTCGTCTCGGACTACACCGCGCTGCTCGACACGTTCGAGGCGCGGATGCCCAAGCCTTGGATCGCCATGGCCCACTCGATGGGCGGCTGCCTGACCATGCTGGCCCTGGCCCACGGTGAGTCGCGCTTTGCCGCCGCCGTGCTGTCCGCGCCGATGCTGGGCCTGAACACGGCCGGCGTACCGCCGTGGCTGGCCAAGCCTTTGGCCTGGACGATGTCGCGGGTCGGTAGGGCAGGCGACTACGTGTCCGCGCCCTACGACCCGCTGACCCAGACCTTCCAGGGCGATGGTCTGACCCATGACGAGACACGCTACGACCGCTACCAGAACCAGCTGAGGGCTGATCCGGAGATCGCACTGGGCGGCATGACCTGGGGCTGGGCGGATTTCGCCATCTCGGCCTGCGCCTGGCTGCGGGCCAGCAAGGGTGTCGAGAAGATCGCAATCCCGGTGACCATCGCCGGCGCCGAGCTCGATAACCGCGTGCTCAATGCCGACGCGGAGTCGATCGCCAAGCGTATCGCCAAGGGGCGCTATGTCGAGGTGCCCGGGGCCTTCCACGAAATCCTGGTCGAGACCGACGCCCGCCGCGCGATCTTCTGGCAGGCCTTCGACGAGACGGTCGATCCCGTCGCGCCGCACGGGCCTGCCGACTTTGGATGATCTCATCCAAAGTCGATAAGCAGGCTCGCCATCGCAAGTAAGAGCGTGATGGCTATCACGCTCTGGCCGCTTATTTCGCTGAACGCTTCAGACTGACCAGCGCCTCGTCCAGCGGACGGCGGTCGCCGGAGATGACCATCTGGCCGCCGTTCGGGCCGACGGGTTCGCCGCGCCAGTTGGTGACCAGGCCGCCGGCGCCTTCGATCAGGGGGATGGCGGCCTCGATGTCCCAGGACTTCAGGCCGGCCTCGATGACCATGTCCATCTTGCCCATGGCGACCATGGCGTAGGCGTAGGCGTCGCAGCCCAGGCGGGCCAGCTTGGACGCCGCGCGCACCTGCAGCCAGGCGCCGCGCTCGGCCCCGTCGAAGCAGGCGTCGGGATCGGTGGTGGCGATGACGGCGTCGGTCAGGTCGGCGCATTCGCGGACCTTGATCGCCGTCTCCTGGCCACGCGCCAGCAGGCGCGAGCCGCCGGCGTGGCCGATGAAGACCTCGCCGACATAGGGCTGGCCGATCGAGCCCAGCACGGGACGGCCCTGATGGCGCAGGCCGATCAGGGTGGTCCACAGCGGCAGGCCGGAAATGAAGGCGCGCGTGCCGTCGATCGGGTCCAGCACCCAGACGAACTCGGCGTCCGGGCGGTCCTCGCCATATTCCTCGCCGATCACGCCGTGCTCGGGATAGCGCTCCGAGATCAGCTTGCGGATCGCCGCTTCCGCGCCACGGTCGGCCTCCGTCACCGGATCGAACGCGGCGTGGCTGTCGCGCGGCAGGTTCTTGCCGGCCCCCTTGTCCTCGAGCCCATGGTCGGCCCGGAACAACGGCAGGATCACCTGCGCGGATGCGCGGTTCAGATCGATGATGAAGGCGTCGAGCGCCGCGAGCTGGTCAGCGGAGAGCGTCATGCGGCGGGGTTTAGCCTCCCCGCCTCCGACGCGCCACCGTTGTTAAGCGTCGGCGTGCTCGGGACCACCGCCGTTCAGCGACTTGGCCAGGTCCAGCAGACGACGGCGCGGACGCTCGCCCAGCAGGTAGTAGGCGCGGATCAGGTCCAGCGTCTCCTTGCGGGCGAACATCTCGCCGCCTTCGTTCGCCTCGCTGGCGGCCTCGCGGCGCACGTCCGACAGGCCGTCGTAGAAGTAGCCGACCGGCACTTCCAGGGCCTCGGACAGTTGCCACAGGCGCGCGGCCGAGATGCGGTTGGCGCCGCACTCGTACTTCTGGATTTGCTGGAAGCGCACGCCGACCGTGCCGGCCAGTTGTTGCTGGGTCAGACCCAGCAGACGACGGCGGCGGCGCAGGCGCTTGCCCAGATGGGTATCGATGTCGTTGCCCATGGAAACCATGCCCTAGTTTTCCCGACCCGTCCCGAAACGGAACGGCCTGGGCTGACAGCCGCAAGTCGCGTGCCGAGCGAGCGCGTTAGGCGAAAGTGTGCGCGGTTTCGCCGGTTAACGCGCTCTCAGCCAGGAACCGGAGTCGATCTGTTTCAGATCGACTCTGGAGTGACGTTGCGTGTTGCGTGCGGGCGAGCCTACTAAGAGCGCATGTCGGATAAGCGTCAGCCCTGGGTTCAGGACCTTCTTTGGCGGTTGGAGGCCCTGGGCTTCGACCTCTTCATCGGCGCGGTGCGCCTGATGGGCGTGGACCGCGCCTCGGACTTCGGCGGCTGGCTGGGCCGCACGTTCGGGCCGATGAGCGGCGCGCACAAGGTCGCGACCCGCAATCTGAAGCTGGCCTTCCCGGAAAAGGACGCCGCCTGGCACGCCCGCATCCTGGATGAGCAGTGGGAGGGCCTGGGCCGCTCGTTCGCCGAATTCCCGTTGATGGACAAGCTGCTGCCGTCCACCGGCCGGGTCGAGGTGATCAACAAGGAGCGTCTGGTCGAGATCGCCCAGGGTGATGTCCCGGTGGTGTTCGTCTCGGGCCACCTGTCGAACTGGGAGATCATGCCGGCGGCCATCGTCGACAGCGGCGTGGCCTGCGAGATGACCTATCGCGCGGCCAACAACCCCTATGTCGACAAGCGCATCCGCGACAGCCGCTTCCGCTACGGCGTGCGGCTGTTCGCGCCGAAGGGCGGCGACGGCTCGCGTGAGCTTCTGCGCGGCATGAACCAGGGCCGGTCCGTCGCCCTGATGAACGACCAGAAGTTCAACAGCGGCGTGGCGGCCCCGTTCTTCGGCCACGACGCCCGCACCGCGCCGGCCCCGACGCGCATGGCGATCCGTTTTGGCACGGTCCTGCAGACGATGTCGGTGCAGCGGGTGAAGGGGGCCTATTTCCGGGCGGTGGTCCACGATCCGATCGTCCCGCCCAACACCGGCGACCGCACGGCCGACATCGAGGCCGGCGTGCGGATGATCAACGCCTTCCTGGAAGAGCGCATTCGCGAGCGGCCGGCCGAGTGGTTCTGGGTCCACCGGCGCTGGCCAAGCGAGGTCTATGCGGAGCTGGCCGAGCGCGAACGCGCGGCGGCGGGGCAGGCCGGTTAGATTTCCAGCGTATCGGTCGTGTCGCCGCCCGCGTCCTTCTCGCCGGCGCGGCGGAAGGGGCCGGTGTGGTGCGGATCGACGCGGCGGCGGCGGCAGGGGCCGAAATAGTCCGCCGAGCGGATGAACGGCCGCTGGTGGTAGATCACGGTGTTGATCCGATCCAGCAGCGAGCGGGCCGTCACCGGCTTGACCACCACCTCGGTGACGCCGGCGTCGCGGGCCTCGAACACGCGATGGCGCTCGGCGAAGCCGGTCAGCATGATGATCGGCAGGAACGGATCGACGCTGTCGGGCGAGTTGCGGACCAGCTGGGTGAACTGCACGCCGTCCAGGGGACTCATCTTGAAGTCGACGATGGCGATATCGGTCTGCCAGTCGCGCAGGATCTGCAGGCCCTCGGCCCCGTCCATCGCTTCGCGGATTTGCCGAACGCCCACGCCCTTGAGGATCGCCGAGACGATCGACCGGATATGCTGGTTGTCGTCCACCAACAGAAAACGCAGCTTTTCAAGGGCCGCCGACATGCGGACGCCGCCTCCTCAAGACCAAGCAGGAAGACGGGCCCCCTGAAGTCGCTCCCCCTGCGCCCCCATGTCCCGTATGGCGGCTTTGCTACATAAGGTTTGAAATTCGCGCCAGGGGCGAAAGGGCAGAATTTTTCAGGCGCGGAACGGACCCGCGCCGACCAGCATCGACGGATCGAGGTTGCGGCCCCGCCACTTCATGCGCCAGCACAGGTGCGGTCCGGTGGCCCGGCCTTCCTTGCCGGTCTGGGCGATCAACTGACCCTGAGTCACACAAGTCCCCACCGGGACTAGGATTTTGGACAGGTGCAGGTAGGCGGTGACCAAGCCTTGGCCGTGATCGACCAGGACGAGACCGCCTTCGTAATGCAATCCCGTCTCGGCGAAACAGACCACGCCCGCAGCCGGAGCGCGAACCGGCGTACCCACCGGCGTCGCCAGATCAACCCCATAATGGGGACGCTTGGGTTCGCCGTTCAGGATACGTTGCCCGCCGAAGCGCGCTGAACGGCGAGCGCCCACAACCGGGAGTATGAAGCCATCGCGGAATCCCTCGAGGTCGGCCTGGCTGGCGAAGCCGGCGACCTTGCGGACGTTCTCGGCGGTGATCCGCGCCAGCAGCGCGGGATCGGTCGGCGTCACCTGTTCGGGCGGCAGGCCATCGATGCGCTGGATGTCGAAGTCGCCGACCGCGATGGTCCGCTCGTCGATGGACGAACCGTCCGGCGTGGTCACGGTCAGCTTGCTGGTCGGGGCCGCGTCGCGGTCGAAGCCGATCACGAACCAGCCGTTGGCCGAGGCGGTGCTCAGCACCTGGCCGTCGAGATCGATCATCGCGCGCGGCGTGGTGCGGCCGACGGCGTAGCCGCCTTGGACGAACTTGCCGGTCATCGATAGGCCCGGCGCAGCGGCGCGGGTCGCTCCGGCGAGCGTGGTCAGCGGCAGCGCGGCGAGGACCGCGCGGCGGCTCAGGCCCCCTGCCAACGCTTCAGCGCTTCGGCGGGACCGGCATAGGCTTCCTGGTGCTCGGGGCTCCAGTAGCGCAGGGCGTCCAGGGGGATCTGCTTGTTGGTGATGGCGCACAGCACGAAGCGGCCGGGGCTGAGCACGGCGAATTCGCCGTCGCCATAGTGCAGGACGGCCAGGCCGTCCTTGCCGAGATCACGATCAAAAGCGTTCATGGGCTCACTCTAAGCCAAACAGGCGTCTCAGAACAGATCGCCCTGGTCGGCCGGCGGCGCGGCCGGCTTGGGGCGGGGCTTGGGCGCGGGTGCGGCTACGGGCGCCGGCGGCGGGACGAACCCGCCTTCGCCGTCGATGACCGCATCGCGGTCGCCGCTCTTGAACTTCAGGTTCACGCGCTCGCCGGAAACCAGGTCGGCCGCCGAGCGGGCCAGGGTCCCGTCGCCCTTGCGGACAAGGGCGAAGCCCAGCTCCAGCGGACGCTCGGGGTTCAGCGACTGACGCAGCTTCTCCAGGCCGGCCAGGCGGTCAGCGTCGCGTTGCAGGCGGCGATCGCCCGCCGCGTTCAGGCGCTGCCACAGGGCGGGCAGACGGGCGTGCTGGGCGACACGGTCCGGGGCGCGGCGGGCGGCCAGGTCCAGGCGCTTGCCAAGGTCGCCCAGGCGGTCGGCCTTGATCGCGCGCTGGCGGGTCAGCACCTCCGGCGTCAGGCGCGCGGTGACCTTCAGCAGCGCCTGGGCGTGGACGGTGGTATTGCGATGGAGCGCGGCGTCCAGGCGTCCGGAGGCGATGTCGAACCGCTGCTGGGCCAGGGCCAGAATGTCGTCGGGACGGGGCAGGCCGCGCGCGGCGCTGACCAGGCGGGTGCGGCGATCCTCGATCAGCCGCGCGCCCGTGCGGTTCAGGCGGCGATCGAAGTCCGAGATCAGGGCGCGCAGCTCGGCCAGCACTGGCGTCGCCATCTCGGCGGCGGCGGTGGGCGTGGGGGCGCGGCGGTCGGAGACGAAGTCGATCAGGGTGGTGTCGGTCTCGTGGCCGACGGCCGAGATCAGCGGGATGGTCCCCTCGAAGACCGTGCGGGCCAAGCCTTCGTCGTTGAAGGCCCAGAGGTCCTCAACCGAGCCGCCGCCGCGCGCGACGATCAGGATGTCGGGGCGCGGCACCGGGCCGCCGGGTTCGATGGCGTTGAAGCCGCGGATCGCCGCGCTGACCTGGGCCGGGGCGGCGTCGCCCTGGACGACGCACGGCCAGACCAACACTTGGCAAGGCCAGCGGTCGCGGATGCGGTGCAGGATGTCGCGGATCACCGCGCCAGTGGGGCTGGTGATGACGCCGATCACGGCCGGCATCGAGGGCAGGGGCTGCTTGCGCTCGGGGGCGAACAGGCCCTCGGCGGCCAGCTTGGCCTTCAGGCGTTCCAGCTGGGCGAGGAGCGCGCCGACGCCGGCGGCCTCCATGCTGTCGATGACGATCTGGTAGCGCGAGCCGGCCGGATAGGTGGTGATCTTGCCGGTGACGATGACCTCGAGCCCGTGCTCGGGCCGCACGCCCAGGCCGCGGACATTGCCCTTCCACACGACGCCGTCGATCGCGGACTTGTCGTCCTTGATGGTCAGATAGACGTGGCCGTTGGAGTGGTGCGTGACCTTGCTGAGCTCGCCGCGCAGCCGCACGAAGCCGTACCGGTCCTCCAGAGTCCGCTTCAGGGCGAAGGCCAGCTCGGAGACCGAATAGGGCGGGGCGTTGGAATCGTTCGGCGCGAGGTCCGTCATGCGCCCTTACTTAGAGCGATCCCCCAAAATGGAAAATCCCGGGCAGTCGTGAGACTGCCCGGGACCCGCCGCCTGAGAGACTTTTGTTCTTCTTAGATGTAGCGGCGAAGCGAACGGGCGAGCTCGGTGGCGCCGCCCTTCTTCTTGGTCTGCTGCGGCTGGTACGCCACGCGGGCGTGCTCGACGCAGTAGGGGCCTTCCGACGAGCGGCGGCCACAGAAGGTGAAGCCGTCGGTCGACGGATCGCCGATCGGCCACTTGCACATGTGCGCGCCCAGGGTCAGCACGGTGGCCGAACCCGGCTCTTCATGACGGAAAGCCGGCAGCGACGGCGGGGCCGAGGCCACCGGAACCGACGAGGTCGGCGCCTCGACCGGCGTCACGCGACGCGGGGCCGACGGCATGGCCTGGGCGGCCGGACGCGCCGGGCGCGGAGCCTTGAAAGCCGGACGCGCGGGCTGCGAGGGGGCCGCGCGGCCCGAGAGGCCCAGGCGGTGCACCTTGCCGATGACGGCGTTGCGCGTGACGCCGCCCAGCTGTTTGGCGATCTGGCTGGCCGACAGGCCGTCCAGCCAAAGCTTCTTCAAGGTCGAGACTCGTTCGTCGGTCCAGCTCATAACCCGTCTCCGCCGTTACCTAGGAGAGACGGGCGCCCCAACGCCCATCACCCCTATATGTGGTGATCAAGCCGCCCCGCCGGCGGCTGTCCTACTACATATCGTAAAGAAAGCGTTAAAAGGTACAATGGGCGGTAACGACTCTGTCCACAGAAACAAGATGTTGATTCAGGCAAGCCCAAGCTTGCGGAAAGGCGCCCCAGGGCGCACATGGCCAAGCAACACAACGGGTTGAGCGTATGAGAGACATGGCCAACAGCGTCATTCCGCCGCAGCCGCGCGACTACCACGGCTGGAACTGGTCCGGGTTCGTCACGCTGTATCAGCGCGAAATCCGCCGATTCTGGAAGGTCGGCACCCAGACGGTGGCCGCGCCGGTGGTCACCACGCTGCTCTACATGCTGGTCTTCGTGGTCG
The DNA here is from genome assembly GCF_059424195.1 of Caulobacter sp. GW456-12-1-14-TSB4. Taxonomy (NCBI): domain Bacteria; kingdom Pseudomonadati; phylum Pseudomonadota; class Alphaproteobacteria; order Caulobacterales; family Caulobacteraceae; genus Caulobacter; species Caulobacter sp. GW456-12-1-14-TSB4. The sequence continues at coordinate 123,181 of NZ_JBWKZF010000005.1, read as the reverse complement.
CCGTGGGCGCCAGCCGGCCGGCCGTGGGCGGGATCACCTTCGGCCATTTCGTGGCCCCGGGGCTGATCATGATGGCGATCCTCAACAACGCCTTCGCCAATTCGTCGTCCTCGCTGATCCAGGCCAAGATGATGGGCCTGACGCCGGACTTCCTGACCCCGCCGCTGTCGGCGCTGGAGCAGGTGCTGGGCTTCACCCTCGGCGCGGCGACGCGCGGTGTGGTGGTCGGCGCGGTCACCGCCCTGGTCATCGGCGTGCTGCCGGGCGCGGGCCTGTCGGTCGCCCATCCCTGGGCCATCGCCTACTTCGCCGTGACGGCGTCGCTGATCCTGGGCCTAGCCGGCGTGCTGGCGGGTCTGTGGGCCGAGAAGTTCGACCAGCTGGCGGCCGTGACCAACTTCCTGATCATGCCCATGACCTTCCTGTCGGGCACCTTCTATCTGGTCGACAAGCTGCCCGAGCCGTTCCGCTCGGCCAGCCACTTCAACCCGTTCTTCTACCTGATCGACGGCTTCCGCTACGGCTTCATCGGCCATGCCGATGGCTCGATCCTGATCGGCGTGATCAGCATGGGCGTGCTGACCACGGGCATGTTCCTGTGGTGCTGGCGTCTGTTCGTCACCGGTTACCGTCTGAAGAGCTGACGCAACGGCCGCTGGGAAACGCGGAAATTCGTCGGTTTTTCAGCGACCTTCACAGTCCCTTGATTGACACGACGTCGTTCCACGGCGACAACCTGCGGCCTTCCGGTCCCCGTGCTCACGCGCGGGGGCTTCTTTCCTTTTAAGGAGGGCCGGTCTTGAGCACCGCGACGTCGTCCAACCCCGCACAACACCACATCATGGGCGTCTACAACCGCGCCCCGCTGGCGTTCGAGCGAGGCCGAGGCGCGCGCCTGTTCTCGACCACGGGCGACGAATATCTGGACTGCGTGGCCGGCATCGCCACCTGCGGCCTGGGCCACGCCCACCCGGTCCTCGTGGATGCGCTGAAGACCCAGGGCGAGAAGCTCTGGCACGTCTCCAACATCTACACGATCCCCGAGCAGGAAGTGCTGGCCGACAAGCTGTGCGCGGCCACCTTCGCCGACGTGGTGTTCTTCACCAACTCGGGCACCGAGGCGATCGAGTGCGCCCTGAAGGCCGCCCGCCGCTATCACGTGATGAACGGCCAGTCTGAGCGCATCGACATCATCGGCTTCGACGGCTCGTTCCACGGCCGCTCGTACGCCGCCGTCAACGCCTCGGGCAACGCCGGCTATCTGGACGGTTTCGGCCCGCGTCTGCCGGGCTTCGTCCAGCTGCCGTTCGGCGACTTCGACGCCCTGAAGGCGGCGATCGGCCCGACCACGGCCGGCGTCATCATCGAGCCGGTGCAGGGTGAGGGCGGCGCGCGCGCCCTGACCGAAGCCCAGCTGCTGGAGCTGCGTCAGATCACCCGCGACGCCGGCGTCCTGCTGATCTACGACGAGGTCCAGAGCGGCATGGGCCGGACCGGCAAGCTCTTCGCCTACGAGTGGGCGCCGGGCAGCGAGCCGGACATCATGTGCGTGGCCAAGGCCCTGGGCGGCGGCTTCCCGGTCGGCGCGTGCCTCGCCACCAACGAAGCGGCCAAGGGCATGACCCCGGGCACCCACGGCTCGACCTACGGCGGCAATCCGCTGGCCATGGCGGTCGGCAACGCGGCCTTCGACGCGATCAACAGTGAAGAGCTGCTGGACAACGTCAAGACCGTCGGCGGCTACTTCACCCAGCAGCTGAACGGCCTGAAGGATCGCTTCCCGGACGTCATCGTCGACATCCGCGGCAAGGGCCTGCTAGTCGGCATCAAGGTCGTGCCGAACAACCGCGAATTCATGGTCATGGCCCGCGACGAGAAGCTGCTGATTGCCGGCGGCGGCGACAACTGCGTGCGCCTGCTGCCGCCGCTGAACCTGACCGTCGAGGAAGCCAGCGAAGCGATCGCCAAGCTGGAAAAGGCCTGCGAAACCGCGCGCGCCAAGGCCTCGGCTTAAAACAACAACAAGCACTAGCCGCCCGCTCCGATCAACGGGGCGGGCGGAACCGTTAGGGACATGGCCAAGATGACCACCCCCCGGCACTTCATCGACCTGTGGAAGCTGGACGGCGCGACCCTGCGCCTGATGCTGGACGACGCCCACGCCCGCAAGGCCGCCCGCAAGGGCTGGCCGCAGGGCAAGGTCGACGCCGACGCGCCCGCCAAGGACCGCGTGCTGTCGATGATCTTCCAGAAGAACTCGACCCGCACCCGCTTCTCGTTCGACGCGGCCATGCGCCAGCTGGGCGGCAGCGCCATCATCTCGACCTCGTCGGACATGCAGCTGGGCCGAGGCGAGACCATCGAGGACACCGCCAAGGTGCTGTCGCGTATGGTCGACGCCGTGATGATCCGCGCCAACAGCCACGCCGACGTCGAGCGCTTCGCCCAGGTCTCGTCGGTGCCGGTGATCAACGGCCTGACCGACAAGAGCCATCCCTGCCAGATCATGGCCGACATCCTCACCATCGAGGAGCATCGCGGCCCGATCGCCGGCAAGACCATCGCCTGGGTCGGCGACGGCAACAATGTCTGCTCCAGCTTCATCCACGCCGCCCCGCTGCTGGGCTTCGAGCTGAAGATCGCCTGCCCGGCGGTCTATCACGCCGACCTGCACGACCTGGCCCGCGCCGAGGGCCTGCAGGGCAAGGTCAGCATGACCACCGACGCCAAGGCCGCCGTGGCCGGCGCCGACGTCGTCGTGGCCGACACCTGGGTCTCGATGGGCGACACCGACCACGACGAACGCCTGGCCGCCCTGGAGCCCTATCAGGTCGACGACAAGCTGATGGACCTGGCCGCCGGCAACGGCGTCTTCCTCCACTGCCTGCCGGCGCACCGCGGCGAGGAAGTCACCGACGCCGTCCTGGACGGCCCGCGCTCGCTGGTCTGGGACGAGGCCGAGAACCGCATCCACGCCCAGAAGTCGGTCCTGGCCTGGGCGTTCGGGGCGATCGGGTAGGTCGGAAAGGCGGGGGCCTCGCAATTCCTACCCCGCTATCCTATCTAGCCTCCCCATGACCGACATCGCTCCCAATCCCGGCGTCCTCGACGACGTCGTTTCCGCGTTTCAGATCGAGGGCCTGCCCGTGCGCGGCCGCATGGTCCGCCTCGGCGACGCCGTCGACGAGGTGCTGACCCGTCACGACTATCCCGAGGCCGTCGCCAACCTGCTGGGCGAGGCGTGCGCGCTGGCCGCCCTGGTCGGCTCCAGCCTGAAGTTCGAGGGTCGCCTGATCGTCCAAGCCCAGGGCGACGGCCCGGTGCGCTATGTCGTGGTCGACTACGACACCAGCGGCGGCCTGCGCGGCTACTGCCGGTTCGATCCGGAAGAGGTCGCCAAGGTCTCGGAAGGCTTCACCCGTCCGGGCGCCAAGACCCTGCTGGGCGGCGGCGTGTTCATCATGACCCTGGACCAGGGCGCGGACATGGACCGCTATCAGGGCGTCACGCCGATCGAGGGCGAGACCCTGGCCCTGTGCGCCGAGCAGTACTTCCAGCAGTCGGAACAGACCCCGACCCGCGTGCGCCTGGCCGTCGGCCAGGTGGACACGGGCGAGGGCCCCAAGTGGCGCGCCGGCGGTATCCTGATCCAGGTCATCGCGGGCGACCAGGCGCGCGGCGACACCCAGGACGCCTGGACCCACGTCCAGGCCCTGTTCGAAACCACGGGCGAGGACGAGCTGATCGATCCGACCGTCACGACCCCGACCCTGCTGTGGCGGCTGTTCAACGAGGACGGCGTGCGTCTCCTCGAGGAGAAGCCGCTGCGCGCTTTCTGCCGCTGCTCGGACGAGCGGATCGGCGTGGTGATGGACTCGTTCTCGGCCGAGGAAGTCGCCGACATGGTCGAGCCGGACGGCAAGATCCACGTGACCTGCGAGTACTGCTCGCGCGTCTACAAGCTGGACCCGCCGAAGACTGAAACGCCGGCGGCGTGATGTCCGTGGGGGCGTCGCGCCCTAGTCGAACGTCACCGTGAAGGCTCCATTGGCCCCCTGGACAACCGTCGCGGTGGTCTGGGCGCGGCCGGTGAAGTCGACGACGGCGCCCGAGGTCGACAGGTCCGAGACGTTCACGACCTCGCCGGGCGTGTAGTCGCCGTCAGCGACATAGAACTTCACGACCGGCGCGATGTTGTAGGTCTCGTTCGGCAGCGCCTTGAACGACGACACGGGCGTGGGCATCCCGGCCGGACCCGAGTGGGCGAGGCCGAAGACGAACCCGTTCAGAGGCGTGAAATCGGTCCCGGTGACGATCGAGAACGACCCGCTGCTGGCATGGCCGGGGCTGACGCGCTCCTTGAAGCCGGTCGCTCCGGTGTTGGTGAAGACCACCGTGTCGCAGCTGGCGACGTTGACGGCCATGAAGCCGCCGGCGGCCAAGGGGGCTTCAGGGGCGAGCCAATAGGCATAGGTGATGTCGGTGTAGATGCCGGTAACCCAGCTGTCGTGGGCCAGGTCGGGGAAATTCATCAAGGCGTTGGTGAAGACCTCCGGCTGGCTGCCAGAGGCGCCGACCTGCGGCGGCTCCATGAAGATCACGTAGGTCTTGGGGGCGAGGGACTGGTTGAGGATCTTGATGGTGTAGGTCGTCATGGCGCGCTCCCAAGACCTGGTCGAGCGCTCCCGCCCTTCGCCACCCACTGGCGTCGCGCCGCTCCCCCAAGCGGCGCCATTAGGCGCGAAAACCAGTGTTATGCAATCTTGAAGTTCGCGAAGCCGACCTGCGCGTCTGGCGCGTGGCTGCTAGTTCAGCTTCGACGCCGCGCCCGGCAGGTGCAGCGAGAACTCCGGGATCTCGACCTCGAACACGTCGCCCTGGTCGTTGACCATCTGGTAGCTGCCCTTCATCGCGCCGGACGGCGTGGGCAGGGGGCAGTTGGAGACGTAGCGGAAGGCTTCGCGCGGTTTCAGTTCCGGCTGTTCGCCGACTACGCCCGAGCCCTCGACGTCATTGACGCGATTGAAGCCGTCGGTGATCGACCAGCGCCGCGAGATCAGGGTCACCGTCTCGCCGCCGTGGTTCTCGATCTCGACCGTATAGGACCACAGATACAGGCCCTGGTCGGGCGAGGACTCCTCAGCCGCGTAGACCGGGAAGACGCGCACGACGATGTCGCGCGTGCGGGCCTCGTAAGCCGCGCCGTCCTGGCCGCGACGGCGGCGCATCCGCTGCATCGGCGGAGAGGTTTCACGCCTGATCGAGCGCACGGGTCACATCTCGCTGAAGGTCGGCCAGGGCTTCCAGGCCCACGGACAGGCGCACGCCGCCTTCGGTCACGCCCAGGGACGGGCGCATCTCCTCGGGCACCGAGCGGTGGGTGGTGGTCGGCGGGTGGGTCGCCATCGACTTGGCGTCGCCCAGATTGTTGGAGATGTCGACGATCTCCAGCGCGTTCAGGAACTTGAAGGCCGCCTCGCGGGTGCCCAGGTCCATGGCGATGACGGTGCCGCCGCCGGTCATCTGCGCCTTGGCGACGTTGTGGCCGGGGTGATCGTTGCGGAACGGGTAGAGCACCCGCTGCACCTTCTTGTGCTCGCCGATGGTGTTGGACAGGGCGAAGGCGGTGTCGGCCTGGCGGCGCACGCGCAGGTCCAGGGTCTCGAGGCCCTTCAGCATCACCCAGGCGTTGAACGGCGACAGCGACGGGCCGGTGTGGCGCAGGCTGTCGCGGTAGAACTCCTCGTTGATCGCCTCGGTCGTCAGGATGGCCCCGCCCAGCACGCGGCCCTGGCCGTCGATGTGCTTGGTGGCCGAATAGACGACGACGTCGGCGCCCAGCTCCAGCGGCTTCTGGAAGATCGGGGTGGCGAAGACGTTGTCGACGATGACCTTGGCGCCGACCGCATGGGCCAGTTCCGACACCGCACGAATGTCGGTGATCTCCAGCACCGGGTTCGAGGGCGTCTCGATCAACACCGCCTTGGTGTTGGGGCGGATCGCCGCTTCCCATTCCTTCAGGTCGGTGGCGTCGACGAACGTGGTCTCGACGCCGAAGCGCGGCAGCCATTCGGACACGATCCAGCGGCACGAACCGAACAATGCCTTGCCGGCCACGACGTGATCACCGGCGCGGACCAGGCCCATCAGAGCGCTGTGGATCGAGGCCATGCCGGTGGCCTGGGCGCGACACACCTCGGCGCCTTCCAGCAGGGCCAGGCGGTCCTCGAACATCTTCACGGTCGGGTTGTTGAACCGCGAATAGACGAAGCCCGGGTCTTCGCCCGAGAAGCGGCGATCGGCGCCCTCGGCGCTGTCATAGGTGAAGCCTTGGGTCAGGTAGAGCGCCTCGGCGGTCTCCATGAACTGCGAGCGCGCGATCCCCCCACGAATGAGCTTCGTCGCGACGTCCCAGTCTTTTGGATCCTCGGCCACGGGCCTGCCTCTCTACGCTTGAAAACCGCCGGCATAAGGAGCGGCGAGGGGGTCTTGGTCAAGCGTGATCGCCCTATCCGCGATCGGAGAATTGTCACGCGCGAAAATCACATTGTCACGGGCGCGCCGGCGGCGGTCTCGCCTTGCCTTTACGGCCCGGTTTGGCGAGTGTCGCGCCGATGACCGACGCCCATGCCGCAGGGATTCTGCCCTGCCAGAATATCGAAGAGCTGATTGCCGAAGATGCGATCACCTCGGCCACGCCGTTCGACGCCGATCAGGTGCAGCCCGCCAGCCTGGACCTGCGGCTGGGCGCGCGCGCCTGGCGCATCCGCGCCTCGTTCCTGCCAGGCCTGGCCCGCAAGGTGCCCGAGCGCATGAAGGACGTGGCCATGCACGAGCTCGACCTGACCAAGGGCGCGGTGCTGGAGAAGGGCTGCGTCTATATCGCCGAGATCCAGGAGCGCCTGGCCTTGCCGATGACGGTGTCGGCGCGCGGCAATCCCAAGAGCTCGACCGGCCGGGTGGACGTGTTCGTGCGCCTGCTGACCGATCACAGCCGCGCTTTCGACGACGTGGACGCCGGCTATACGGGTCCGCTCTATATCGAGATCGCGCCGCAGACCTTCTCGGTGCTGGTCCGCGCCGGCACGCGCCTGAACCAGCTGCGCCTGAAGCGCGGCGAGCCGGCCAAGCTGGCCACCCGCAGCGTCGGCGTCGATCTGCTGTCGGACAACGGCATCGTCGGCTTCCGCGGTCGCCGCCACGCCGGCGTCGTCGATCTGGATCACGAGGACGGCCACGACCCGCGCGACTACTGGGAGCCGCTGGAGGCCCGCCACGGCGAGCTGCTGCTGGATCCGGGCGAGTTCTACATCCTGGCCTCCAAGGACGACATCGAGATCCCGGTGCTGGAAGCGGCCGAGATGACCCCGATCGATCCGTCGGTCGGCGAGTTCCGCGTCCACTATGCCGGCTTCTTCGATCCCGGCTTCGGCACCGAGGAGGCGCTGGCCCAGGGTTCCAAGGGCGTGCTGGAAGTGCGCAGCCACGAGACGCCGTTCCTGCTGGAGGACGGCCAGACGGTCGCCCGGCTGGTCTATGAGCCGCTGACCTCGCGTCCGGTGCGGCTGTACGGCGAGGGGGGCTCGCACTACCAGCGCCAGGGCCTGAAGTTGTCCAAGCATTTCAAGGCCTGGAGCTGATCAAGCGCCAGCGTGAGTCGTTATGTCGCGGTGGTCGTTGACTAACGGCTTAACCAACCCGCGCCTACCTTGAGGTCCAGTATCGGTCGGGCCTTTGCAGGATGTTGCGTAGAGTAGTGAAGCGTCTGTCGCGGGGCGTGATCGCGGCGGGTCTGGTGTGGACGGCCTGCACGGGCGTGGCCAACGCGGCCCCGGCCATGTGGGAAGTCCGCGACAAGGACAGCGTCGTCTACCTGTTCGGGTCGATGCACGTGCTGGCGCCGAAGGTGCGCTGGCGCACGCGGGCCTTCGACCACGCCTATGCCGCCGCCGACCGGGTATGGTTCGAGACGCGGGCCGATGTCGGTCCCGATCGGATCAAGGCCCTGGTTGATCGTTACGGCGTCGATCCCGACCGCTCCCTGACCGAGAAGCTCTCGCCCACGGCCCTGGCCACCCTGCGCCCGGTGCTGGATCGCGACGGCGTGCCGCTGGAGCGCGTCGAGCGTCTGCGCCCCTGGGCGGCGGCGATGATGCTGTCGGTCGCGCCGATGACGCAGGCTGGCGGTAAGGTCGAAAGCGGCGTCGATGTCGCCACCACCCAGCGCGCCCGCACCGCCGACAAGCCGATCGAGACCTTCGAGACGATCGAGCAGCAGCTGCGCATCTTCGCCGACCTGCCCGAGCAGGCCGAGCTGACCTATCTGGACGATGTCGCCCGCGAGCAGCTGTCGCCGCCGCGCGATGGTGTCGACCTGGAGCGCGCCTGGCTGAAGGGCGACATGAACCGCCTGGGCTCGGTCCTGGTCGACCACATGAAGACCGAGCGTCCGGAGCTCTACCAGGCCCTGCTGCTGCGCCGGAACCTGGCCTGGGCCGACCGGCTGGACGCGGTCATGCGGCAGGGGCGGGGGACTGATCTCGTGGTCGTCGGGGCCCTGCATATGGCTGGAAACCAAGGGCTTCCGGCCCTGATGAAGGCGCGCGGCTATGCCGTCCGCAGGCTCCAATGAGCCTGTCGCAGCCACGCCGCGCGGCAACGCGCCGCACCACATCTGGTGGACAGTCGGTGCGGTTACACAAATTCTAGCCCTCGTTCCCGTCCGGCGCGACTCACTGAGTCGGCAGCCCGACGGGGCCGGTGAAACGCTATACGGAGGCGGCCTTGGCCCGCATCGCATCTGATCCGTTCCTGATCCTGCAAGGCCGCGTCGAGGCCTGGGAGCGGTGCGCGCGTATCCCAGGATGCGACAAGGCCGTCTGGCGCCAGGACGCCGAGGGCCGGGTCATCCGCTGGTCCGATTTCAGCGACCGCTTCTCGCGCTATGGCTGGGAAGTGGTGAGCCGTCCGCATCCCGGCGTGCTGGGCCGGGCCCTGTCGGTCAAGCGCCTGGAAGCCATCCACTGGCGCGGCGTGACCCGCGACGCCGTCTCGACCGACCCGTTCCTGGACCGCAAGGCGGCCTAGTTCCCTTCCGAAAACATCAAGGTCCTCCGTCGTTTAGTCGTGCTCACATGACAAAATGACAACTTTCCTTGACATAACTGCGCTCCGATGTGACAAGTCTGCTTGTCAAATAGCGAGGGGTGCTTGTCATGTTGGCTCGGATGTCGACCCGCCTAAGGGCCGTGCTGTTCACCGTCGGGGTGGTGATCCTGACGGGCGCGCTCTTCCTCTTCGGTAAGATCAAGGCGTTCCACGGCGCGGGCAATCCGCTCGGCTATGTGGCGATCTTCATCTGGTTCGTGGTGTTCCTGGCCTACACCTATTTCGGCAGCGCCTGGATAGCGCCCGCCAAGGAGATGCGGCCGGCCATCAAGCGCTATCGCCGGCGCATGAGCATCTCCATGATGGCCTACTGCCTGACGCTGATGGGCTCGATCGCCCTGCTGAATCACGGCGGACTGTCGGGGCCGCTGCTGTGGCTGGTGGCCGCCGCGCCGGCCGGACCGATCCTGTGGGTGCTGGCCGTCATGGGCCTGTACCTCAAGGAGGAGGAGGACGAGCTGGAGCGCGCCATCCAGGTCGAGGCCATGCTTTGGGGCCTGGGCGTGCTGCTGGGCGTCTCGACCGTCTGGGGCTTCCTGGCCAACGCCAAGGTCGCGTCCGCGCCGCCGGTGTTCCTGTCCTTCGCCCTGTTCTGCGCCGCCTGGGGGATCAGCCAGATCTTCATCCGGAGGCGGTACCAATGAAGAACCGCCTGAAGGTGCTGCGCGCCGAGCGGGATTGGAGCCAGGCCTATCTGGCTGAGCAGCTCCAGGTCTCCCGCCAGACCATCAACGCCCTGGAGACGGGCAAGTACGACCCCAGCCTGCCGCTGGCCTTCAAGATCGCCCGTCTGTTCGAACAACCGATCGAAGCGATCTTCCAGGACGAGGCCTAGAGGGCCTCCCACCACTCGGACTTCAACCCAAAGCTCGGCGCGCCGCGCCGAACCCTTCCGCACGCCTGTGCCCAGGAGAAAACCATGCGCAAGCCCACCGTCCGTTTCCGCTTCCTGGTGATGTTCATCGCCATCATGGCCGCCTGCGGCGTGTTCGGCGGCAACCATGCCCACGCCGCTGACCGGATCACGGTCACGGTGACCGGCAAAGGTCCCGACGTCGTCCTGATCCCGGGCCTGGCCTCGTCCGGCGCGGTCTGGGACGAGACCGTCAAGCAGTTGGCCCCGACCCACCGCGTCCATGTCGTCCAGGTCGCGGGCTTCGCCGGCGCGCCGGTCGCCGGCAACGCCGAGGGCCCGGTCGTCGAGCCGCTGGTCGAGGCAGTCAATACCTACATCAAGGCCAACCATTTGAAGTCGCCGGCCGTGATCGGCCACTCGATGGGCGGCTTCACCGGCCTGATGCTGGCCCGTCGTCACCCGGAAGACCTCAGCCGCCTGATGATCGTTGATAGCCTGCCATTCTTCTCGGTGCTGTTCTCGCCGACCGCCACGGCCGACAGCATGAAGCCCCAGGCCGCCGCCATGCGTGACGCCACGACGGCCATGAGCGCCGACGCCTTCGCCAGCCAGCAGGCCATGACCATGCCGCGCTTCGTCAAGTCGCCGGAGGGGCAGAAGACCGCCCTGGCCTGGTCGGTCGCCTCATCGCAGTCGGTCGTGGCCCGCGCCCTGTACGACCTGTTGACCACCGACGCCCGCGCCGAGCTGCCGGCGATCAAGACGCCGACCACGCTGCTCTATCCCTACGACCAGGCGATGGGCGCGCCGACGGCGATGATCGACGCGACCTACGCCAACGCCTATGCCGGCCTGCCGGGCGTGACCCTCAAGCGCATCGACGACAGCCGCCACTTCATCATGCTCGATCAGCCCAAGGCCTTCGCCGACGCGGTCGACAGCTTCTTGAAGTAGGAGGCGACGCGGTCCAAGCATGGGGCCAACGTACGAGTGGGGTCCCCATGCTTCTCAATCTTCGTCGCCTCGCGGCCGGCCTGGCGTCGGCCCTGGCCCTGGGCTTCGCCGGGACCGCTCTGGCCGAGCCGGCGCTGTGGAAGATCCAGGACGCGGACTCCACCATCTATCTGTTCGGCACGATCCATGTGCTGAAGCCCACCACGGTCTGGCGCTCGCCCAAGATCGACAAGGCGCTGAAGGACAGCGGCGACCTGACCCTGGAGATCGTCGGCGCCGACGATCCGGCCGTGATGCAGCCGCTGGTGCTGAAATACGGCCTGGACCCGAACAACCCGCTGTCGGGCAAGATCGACGCCGCCGCTTTCCAGAAGGCCTCGACCCTGGCCCAGGAGGGCGGCGTGCCGCCCGCGCTGCTGAACGCCATGCGGCCCTGGCTGGCGGCGGTGCAGTTGTCGCTGATCCCGGTCATCAAGGCTGGCTACGACCCCAAGAGCGGCGTCGAGCCGATCCTGGCCGGCGAGATCAAGGCCGCCGGCAAGCCGGAGGGCGCGTTCGAGACCCCCGAGCAACAAATCCGTTTCTTCGCCGATCTGCCGGCCAAGACCGAGACCGACTTCCTCAAATCGACCCTCGACGAGGCCGATGAGGGCGTCGGCAAGATCGACAAGATGGTCGCCGCCTGGGCCGCCGGCGACACGCGTGAACTGGAGACCGAGTTCGTCACCGAGATGAAGGGCCAGTACCCCGAACTCTACGACCTGCTGATCACCAAGCGGAACCAGGACTGGGCGGGGCAACTGAAGACCAAGCTGGCCGGCAAGGGCGTCAGCTTCGTCGCGGTCGGCTCGGGCCACCTGGTGGGTCCCGACAGCGTCCAGGCGCAACTGGCCAAGCTCGGGATCAAGGCCGAGCGAGTCGAGTAGCGCTGGGGAGGGACCTTGGAGCGGGCGGGGGGAATCGAACCCCCGACATCAAGCTTGGGAAGCTTGCGTTCTACCTCTGAACTACGCCCGCCAAAGGGACGCTCCGTGTAGCCTGTGACGGACGCCTACTCAAGCCGCCTTCGCGCGGTCGGGCGCCGCTTGTGCGGGCAAACGCGCGACGGCGGGTTCCAGCCAAGCTGACCAAATTGCGCCGCACAATTCGTCTCCCTATCCCTGGATGTGAAGCAGGGGATTCGATCGACGCGTGGAAGTCCTGACCGAAAGCCCTGGGAAAGCGAAATTGCGCCGAGCCTCGTCTCGGATGGCGTTTGGTGACGTGACCATCGATACCGAAAGCCTGGAGCCACGGGCCCTCGACCTGTTGCTGACCCTCGCCGAGCGGCCGGGTTTGACCGCCTCGCGCGATCACCTGATCGAGACCGTGTGGAACAGGGATGTCGGTTCCGGCCTGGCGCTGGACCAGGCGGTGGTCGATCTGCGCCGGGCCCTGGGCGATGACGCCCGCGCGCCGCGCTTCATCGAAACCGTGCCCCGGATCGGCTATCGCTGGATTTTCGCGCCGCCGCCGGAGCCTTCGCCGTCGCGCTGGTCGCTGGGCGCGGCCCTGGCGGTGGTCGTGGGCGAGCTGCGCAGCTTCGTCGAGCGCTAGACACGGAAAAGGCGGACGCCGCGGCGCCCGCCTTCCACGTTCGATGCGCGCCGGATCAGGCCTTGATGAAGGCCAGCAGGTCCGGATTCACGATCTCCGGGTGGGTGGTGCACATGCCGTGCGGCAGGCCCGGATAGCTCTTTAGCGTGCCCTTCTTCAGCAGCTTGATGCCGATGCGGGCGCTGTCGTCGATCGGCACGATCTGGTCGTCCTCGCCGTGCATCAGGAACACCGGCACGTCGACCTTCTTCATGTCCTCGGTGAAGTCGGTCTCCGAGAAGGCCTTGATGCAGTCGTAGTGGGCCTTGGTCCCGCCCATCATGCCCTGGCGCCACCAGTTCTCGACCGTGGCCTGCGACACCTTCGCGCCGGGGCGGTTGAAGCCATAGAACGGGCCCGCCGCCACATCGTGGAAGAACTGGGCGCGGTTGGCGATCTGGGCGGCGCGGAAGCCGTCGAACACCTCGATCGGCAGGCCGCCCGGATTGGCGGCGGTCTTCAGCATGATCGGCGGCACGGCGCCGATCAGCACGGCCTTGGACACGCGGCCCGGCTTGGCGCGGGCGACGTAGTGGATGACCTCGCCGCCGCCGGTCGAGTGGCCGACGTGGACGGCGTTCTTCAGGTCCAGGTGATCGGTCAGGGTGGCGACGTCGGCGGCGTAGGTGTCCATCTCGTTGCCGGTGTCGGTCTGGGTCGAACGACCATGGCCCCGGCGGTCATGGGCGATGACGCGGAAGCCCTGACCCAGGAAGTACATCATCTGGTTGTCCCAGTCGTCGGCGCTCAGCGGCCAGCCGTGGTGGAACACGATCGGCTGGGCGGTCTTGGGGCCCCAGTCCTTGTAGAAGATCTGCGTGCCGTCCTTGGTGGTGACGAAACCGCTGCTCATGTTCGAAGCTCCTGGAGCGGCCATTGCGACGGCCGGGGTGGTGAGAGTGGGGAGGGCGGCCAGCGCGCCGAGCGCGAGCCCGCCGGCCAGCACGCCGCGACGCGAGGTTTCGGTAGGGTCGTTGGCGTCCATGGTTGTGCCCCTCGTGTTTGACGCCCGCGTGAAGCGGCGCGCCGTCGTTCCGCGAGGAGGACATTGGCCCGGCGGACCGGGCCGCGATTGGATGGCGTGGACGCGGTTTGAATGTTTGTGAGGCTTGTCGCCAAAAGCGTGCGAAGGCCTGGAATGCAAAACGCCGCCCGGCGGACCGGGCGGCGTTCGAAAGCGTCTCGGATGGAAACGCCTAGTTGCCTTGCGGCGGCTGGCCTTCCGGCGGCGGACCGGGAGGCGGGCCGCCGTCCTGGCCACGGCGCTGGCGCATCTTCTCGAAGGCGGCCTTCAGTTCGTCCAGGGTGACCTTGCCGTCCTTGTTGGCGTCGATCATGGCGAAGCGATCGGCCGGACGGCCCGTGGCGTCCCATTCGGCCTTGTCGACGGCGCCATCGCCATTGGCGTCCCAGCGCTTGAAGATGTCTTCCGGCGCCGGCATCTGGCGCGGGGCGTCCTGGGCCAGGGCGACGCCGCCGGCCAGGGTGGTGAGCGAAGCGAGCGCGACGAGAAGCGTGCGGCGCATGGTGGGTTTCCTTCCCCGATGAATGTCCCTGGTCATCGTGGATGAGCCGCGATTGTTGCGGCCTTATTTCGCAAAGTGGGCCGAAACCAGGTGCGGTTTCGGCCCTTGCCTAGTCCTGCTTGGGAAAGCGTCCGGCGATCAGGGCTTCGATCCGACCCGCGACCTCCGCGTCCGGCTCCTTGTCGAGCGCGACGCGCAGAAGCGCCTCGGCCTGGGGCGGCCATAGCGCGCGATCCCACGCGGCGAGCGCGCGATGGGCCATGTTGCGGGCCCGGATCGTGCGGCCGCGCAGGCCGACCTCGATCAGGGTCCAGCCCAGGCCCGGAAAGCGCCGCAGGTCCTGCAGGATGAAGTCGACGGCGCTGTCGTCGCTGTAGGCGAGGCCAAGGCCGAGGCTGGTTCCCGGACCCGATCCGACCAGGTCGAGGTCGAGCCGCTCCATGGCCAGGTCCAGGACCTGCAGGATCCGGTCCTCACGGTCGGTCTGCATCAGCTCCCACCAGTGGTCGATCCCGAGATCGCGCTGGCGACGGAAGCGGTGCGGCCAGATGTCGACGCCCAGGATGCCGCCGACCGCCGCGGCGGGCCAGAAGTCCTGGCGAGCTTCCCGCCGCAGCCCTGCCTCGACCAGCGCGGGCCATTCCGGCTGGGCCAGATAGGCGGCCGCGCGAGTGCGGACCGAGAAGCGGCGCGCCGAGGTCCAGCCGCGATGCGCCCGCGCGGCCCAATCGGCCTCCTTGTCGGCCTCGAACGCCTGGATCGCGTGGACGGTCAGGAACGCGCGCAGGTTCTCGGCCGGACGCCGAGCCAGGTGCTCCAGATAGAGATCGACCGCTTCGCCGCCATCGGCGTAGTCGTCCATGTCTTCGGCTGGGCCGCCGGTGATCAGGGCGTCGATCAGCTCGCCGGCCGCGTCCAGGAGGGCATCGTCGATCGACGGCGCGCGCAAGGCTTCCAGCAGTCCGCCTTCGACCGCGCAGAAATAGGCGACCTCTTCGGCCATGATCGCGTTGCGATGACCCTCGCGCAGCAGCCAGCCGCGGATGTCCGCGTCCTGCGTTCCCGCAAGGCGCCGAACGGCCTGGATGCGGCCCCAGCCGTCGACGGACTGGGCCAGCGCCCAGATCGCCCGTTCGGGCTCCGGGGCCATGTGGGCCAGAGCCACGGCGCAGAAGAGCGTCAACTCCTCGTAGCGGCCCAGGTCCAGGAACAGCGTCACGTCGTCGGGCTCGGCCGAGCAGACGCCCAGCAGGCCGATGGCCAGCTTGACCGCCGCGAGATCCGGCGAGCCAACAGCGATGCGGCGCGCCACGGCGGCCACCTGTTTGGGATCCAGCCGCTGTTGCATGACCATGGGCAGGAAGCCGTCGATCACGCCCAGTACGTCGCTGGCCGCCAGTAGCTCGTGGAATCGCTGGAAGGCGGCCGCGTCCGGACGCCGGACCAGACGGCCCAGCGCCGCGAGCAGGCCGCGCGCGCTGGTCTGCTTGGGCGTGTCGTCGGGCGCGCCGAACAGCGCGTCGGTCAGGCCGGCGGCGAACCAGACCTGATCCGGATCACGCTGGGTTTCGGGGTAGAGTTCGAGCTCGTCGCCATCGACGCGATTGGCGACGGCGCGGGCGATGCGCTCGCGCAGGCTGACTGCATCGGCGGGCCAGGGCGAGGGGAGGTCCGCGATCAAGCGAGGCGCTCGAGGCGCAAGGAAGGTGCTGAACATTTTTGATACTCTTAGATTGTCCGCCGGACGCCCTTCGGCGCCCGGCGGTGTCTATCCCTTCACGCACACCACTTGGCGCAGGGTGTGCACGATGTCGACCAGGTCGGCCTGGGCGGCCATCACCGCGTCGATGTCCTTGTAGGCCATCGGCGTTTCGTCGATCACGTCGGCGTCCTTCCGACATTCGACGCCGGCGGTGGCCGCCACGTGGTCGGCGATGGTGAAGCGACGCTTGGCCTCGTTCCGGCTCATCGCCCGTCCGGCGCCGTGCGAGCACGTGCAGAACGAGTCCGGGTTGCCCCGGCCGCGCACGATGAACGACTTGGCGCCCATCGAGCCCGGGATGATGCCCAGCTCTCCGTCCTTGGCCGATACCGCGCCCTTGCGGGTCAGGTAGACGTCCTTGCCGAAGTGCTTTTCCCGCGACACGTAGTTGTGGTGGCAGTTCACCGCATGCTCGGTCACGGCCAGGTCCGGGAACGTCCGCTTCAGCACGCCCAGCACCTGGTCCATCATCACCTCACGGTTGGCCAGGGCGTACTTCTGCGCCCAGGCCACGGCCCGGACGTAGTCGTTGAAGCCGTCGCTGCCTTCGGCGAAGTAGGCCAGGTCCTCGTCCGGCAGGTTGATGAACCACCGGCGCATCTCGTGCTTGGCCCGTTCGATGAAGAACGTCCCGAACCGGTTGCCCACGCCCCGCGAACCCGAGTGCAGCATCACCCAGACATCACCCGCCTCGTCCAGGCACAGCTCCACGAAGTGGTTGCCGGTGCCCAGCGTGCCCAGGTGGCCATAGCCGCGCGGGTGGCCGGCCTTCGGGTTGCGGGCGACGATGTCGTCGTACCCGTCCTTCAGGCCCGCCCACTTTTCAGCGGCGATGGTCGGCGGCTCGACTTGCCAGGCGCCCTTGTCGTTGCGCCCGCCGTTGTCGGTCCGGCCGTGCGGCACGGCGGCTTCGATGTCCGAGCGGATGCCGAACAGGTTGTCGGGCAGGTGCTCGGCCCGGATCGAGGTGCGCACCGCCATCATGCCGCAGCCGATGTCGACGCCCACCGCCGCCGGGATGATCGCCTTGTAGGTCGGGATCACCGAGCCCACGGTCGCGCCCATCCCCCAGTGCACGTCCGGCATGACCGCCACGTGCTTGTGGATGAACGGCAGGCTGGCGACGTTGCGCAGCTGCTTGAGGGCGGAGTCCTCGATCGGAACCCCTTGTGTCCACGCCTTGATCGGCGCGCCGTCACTTTCGATATGCGTGAAGCCGCTCATGGGCTTCTCTCCTCTTGCTCCCCCTCCTGGCGTCGGGGCCGGCAAGTGTTTCCGCACAAACGAAAAACCCCTCCGGCTCACGGCCAGGAGGGGCTTTTTCGGACTTCCCGAGTTCAGTCGAACCCTAGACCGTGATCCCCTCCAACGCGCGCGTGTTCGCGTACTCGACCTGGCGGTCGAGCATGGTGAACAGTTGCGAATTGACTGGGGCTTTGTGCGCCACGGTTCTCATTCCTTACGGGAGGCGGCCGATTACAGCGTTACGCGATCGGTCGCCAGAGGGACTTTCAGGGGGCTGACGTGGAAGTTGAGGTGTGTGGCGGCGCGGGCACAGGTCGGGCGCCCGCCGCCTTCATCATCTTGCTGGTCTGATAGGACAGCGTGACGTGGTTCCATCCCCCAGCCCGGATCGCCTCGCGCACCCGTTCAACGCGGGCAGGTGGCGCACCTCGATCGGCGAAGAGGTCGATGGTCTGTTCGTCCTTGCCATGCCCCTTGGTTGCGCGATCCAGATCGGCGGGCAAGGCGGCGAGGCTTGTCGGCGCTCCATCCAACTCGAGGGCGCCGTTGGCCGCGATGTCCACGGTGTGGATGCCCTGGACGACCGTTCCAATCTCGCTAAGCGGTGCGGGGCGCGGGGTTCCGAAGTCGATGCTCAGATTGCCGGTGGCGGCCATCGCGAAGATGCCGAGACCGACGGCCGCGACGCCTCCCAGAAGGAAGATGACGCCGCGCTCCATCCTCAGCCCTTCCCGCGATCGCGCCCGAAGTTCGGCAGGGCGCTTTCCTGGCCCGCCGCCACGATCCCGCGCCGGATCGCCCGCGTGCGCGTGAAATGCGCGTGCAGGGTGTCGGCGTCGCCCCAGCGGATGGCGCGGCTCATGGCCTGCAGGTCCTCGGTGAAGCGGCCCAGCATCTCCAGCACCGCGTCCTTGTTGGCCACGAAGATGTCGCGCCACATGGTCGGGTCGCTGGCGGCGATGCGAGTGAAGTCGCGGAAGCCCGAGGCCGAGTACTTGATGACCTCGTTCTCGGTGACGTTCTCCAGGTCCGCCGCGCTGCCGACGATGGTGTAGGCGATCAGGTGGGGCAGGTGGCTGACGACGGCCAGGACGAGGTCGTGGTGCTTTTCCTCCATCAGCTCGACCTGGGCCCCGAACGAGCGCCAGAAGGCCGACAGCTTGGCGACGGCGGCGGCGTAGTGCTCGTCGTCGCTCTCGAAGGGCGTCAGGATCGTCCAACGGTTCTCGAACAACTCGGCGAAGCCGGAGTCAGGCCCCGACTGCTCGGTGCCCGCGATCGGGTGGCCGGGGATGGCGTAGATCTTCGACAGGTCCTGGGCGCGGAAGGCCTCGGCGACATTGGCCTTGGTCGAGCCGACGTCGGTCAGGGTCGCGCCGGGCTTCATCGCCGGGACGACCTGGGCCGCCAGTTCGGGGATCGACAGCACCGGCGTGGCGATCACGACGAGGTCGGCGTCCTTGACCGCCTGCGCGATGTCGCCGGTGACATGCTCGGCGATGCCCAGTTCGACGACGCGGGCGCGGTTGGCCTCGCTGGCGTCGACCACGGTGACCTCGCCGACGACGCCGTGCTCACGCGCCGCGCGGATCACCGAACCGCCGATCAGGCCGCAGCCGATGACGGTGAGCTTGGGGTAGAGGAGACCGGGAGTCGACATCTAGCGCCCCAGGAACTCGGAGAGCAGATCGACCACGGCCCGGTTCTGCTCTTCCAGGCCGATGGTCACGCGGATGGCGTCGGGCAGATTGTAGTTGGCCACGGCGCGGACCAGGTAACCCTTCGACGCCAGGAATTCCTCGGCCTCGCGGGCGGTCTTGCCGGGCGTCTGCGGGAAGGTGGCCAGCACGAAATTGGCCGCCGACGGCGTCACTTCCAGCCCCAAGCCGCCCAGTTGCTGGGCCAGCCACGGCCGCCACTGCTCGACCAGGGCCAGCGAGCGGGCCTGGAACTCGTCGTCGAACAGCGCCGCGACGGCGGCTTCCTGGCCAGGGATCGAGGTGTTGAACGGTGGGCGGATGCGCTCCAGCGGCTCGATGATGTGCTCGGGCGCGTAGCCCCAACCCACACGCAGGGCGGCTAGGCCGTGCAGCTTCGAGAAGGTCCGGGTGACGATCACGTTCTCGGCGGTGCGGGCCAGGTCCAGGCCGTCCTCGAAGCGCGGGTCGCTGCAGAATTCCGAATAGGCGCCGTCCAGCACCAGGATCACCGACGGCGGCAGGGCCGCGTGCAGGGCGCGGATCTCCTCGCCCGTCAGCCAGGTGCCGGTCGGGTTGGCGGGATTGGCGATGAAGACGAGGCGCGTGCGCTCATCGACGCATTTCACGGTCTCATCGATGTCGATGCGGTGGTTGATCTCCTTGGCCATGCGGACCTCGGCCTGGCAGGCGCGGGCCCCGATGGCGTAGGCGGCGAAGCCGTGCTCGCCCTGGACGATGTTGTCGCCGGGCTCGAGATAGACCTGGCACAGCAGGGCGAAGATCTCGTCGCTGCCGTCGCCGAAGGTCAGGCGCTCGGGCTCCAGCTTGAAGCGTTCGGCCACGGCGGCGCGCAGGATGTTGGCCTTGCCGTCCGGATAGATGTGCATCCGGTCCACGGCGTTGCGATAGGCCTCCTTGGCCTTGTCGCTGCTGCCCAGGATGTTCTCGTTGCTGGACAGCTTCACCGGATGGGCGATGCCTTCGACCTTCGACTTGCCGCCGACATAGGCGTGGATGTCCATGATCCCGGGCTTGGGAACGGGACGGGGCGCGGCGAAGCGATCGGTCATCGGAATACTCAGTCTAGAGACGGGGGTCTCTTACACGTCGAACTGTTCGGGCGCAGCCCCGATGACGCCCGTAAGTTGGCCCGGCGCGCGGGCCAGGCGCTCGTCATTGGCCTGGAAGAAGCCCGACAGCGAGAACAGCTTCAGGCCCCCGGCCTCGGCGACCTGTTCAGCGGCGACGCCGTCCAGGCTGAGGGCATCGACGATGGCGGCCGTGCTCTTGGCCGAGTCGGTGACCCAGAAGGTCTGGTCGTGACCGGTGGGCTCGACCTCGACCTCCGCCACGGCCAGGGCGGCTTGCGAGCCCCAGGTGGCGAGGCAGGGCAGGGCGGCGAACACCTTCAGCTTCGGCTCGGCCAGCAGACGGCCCCACCAGGGCGCCTCGGCGGCCAGCGGCAGGACGGCGACGCCCCATGGGGCGCGGGCGACGGCCAGGGCGTCCTGGGCGGTGGGGACGATCGACAGGCGTGGGGCGGTGCCGAAGCGCAGACGGGTCAGCTCGACCGTTCGAGCCGGCTCGCGGCCGCCGAACACGGCCAGCTGATAGGGGCCCTGGCGCGCCAAGTTGTCGGCCATGATCTCGCGCCAGATGCGGATGACCAGGGCGTTGGAGGCGCCGGTGCGCGGACTCTCCAGCAGCTTTCGGACGATCTGGGCTTCGCGGCCGGGACGCAGGCCAAAGCCGGTGTCGCCCGAAGCGCGCTTGGCGGCCGCGACGGCGCCGGCCAGGCCGGCGCGCTCGTCGAGCAGCTTCAGCAGTTCACCGTCGATGGCGTCCAGTCGCCATCGGACCTCTTCGAGAGACGGTGTGGCGTCCGTCGCGTCGCTGCCCATGTTCTTCCCCGAAATTGGAGGCCGGACCATAGTCTTTGCCGCCGAACACGCAATACCCGACCCCTTCGGGGAAGAAAATTGCGCGCTCGACGATCAGCGATCGGTCATCTTGGCTTGGCGCGTGGCAGTCGCCGAAACCGCTCACACTTTCGGCTGCCACGCTTAGTACACCTTCGGCGCGGGGCCGGTATCGATCACGCCGAGGTAGCTGCGGCCCTTGCGGAAATTCAGGTCGGCTTCGATCACCGGCTCCTGACCGGCGGCCTGCGCCATCGCGGACAAGGCCTGTTCCGGTGTCTTGATCGGCTTGCTCAGATCGGCCCGCTCCTTGATCGCCACGCTCAGCGCGCCCGTCACGGCGCCGTTGGCGTCGACGGACAACACGCCCGACTTGGCCTTGCCCTCGGCGTCGCCGGCCAGCAGTTGGCTCTGCTGCACGCTGATCTGGCCGCCGGCGGCGCTCCATTGCTTGACGGCGGCTTCCCAGTTGCGGCCGCGCAGCTGCGAGACGTGGGTCAGGCGCGTCTCCAGGATCATCGAGGCGGTCTTGTCCTGGGCGAGGCGGCCCAGCAGGCCCGTGAAGGCGGTCTTGGCGCCGTCGGCCTTGAAGAAGATCGCGCCCTGGTCTTCGGGACCCGAACGCGTGTGCAGCTGCATCTTGTCGGCCGAGATCAGCTGGAACGGCTTGGTGCCCGGGGCGGGGGTGAAGGTCAGCTTGGCGCCCTCGACCGAGACGCGCGGCGGATATTCGGCGACGTGCGAGATGCTGGCGCGCAGGGCCTGGCCGGTGATGGTGACGTCGCCGGCCTCGGGACGGGTCAGAACGACGCCCTCCGGCGCCACCAGCACCCAGTGGGTCAGGTCGTAAATCTCGGCCTCGCCCTTCAAGGTCGGGGCGCGGACCGCCCAGCCGGTCGGCTCGGACATGCGGGCGTTCGTCAGGTCGACGTTCATGCGGAACGGGAAGCCGTGGAACCTGCGGGCGCTCCACGACAGGTCATAGCCACGCGACTTCAGATCGGCCGACTGGGCGTCCATCCGCTGCTCGGCCTGACCGCGCAGCCAGAACCATCCGTAGCTCCAACCGCCCGCAATGACGGCGGCGAGGATGAAAGGCGTGAACAGACGACTGCGACGGGCTTTGCGGGACGGGGCGGCGTCGTTATGGGTCATGTATTGGGCGCGTCCAGTCGGGATCGGGAATGGGTTTGGCAGGCGACAGCGGAGATCGCTGGGTGTTCGGATACGGATCGCTCATGTGGCGGCCCGGGTTCCCGTTCATAGACCGAAGAACGGCCGTGCTCCACGGGCGGCGGCGGGCCTTCTGCATCTATTCCGTCCACCATCGCGGGACGTACGAGCGGCCGGGCCTGGTGCTGGGCCTGGCCCCCGGCGGTGCGGTGCGCGGCATGGCCTATCGCGTGGCGGCGGCCGAGTGGGAAGAGGTCTATGCCTATCTGCGCGAACGCGAGCAGCCGACCGAGACCTATTTCGAGACCCGGCGCGATGTGAAGATCGACGGGGGGGAGAAGACACCCGCCCTGGTCTTCCTGTCGGACATGAAGCACGCCCAGTGGGCCGGGGCCCTGACCCTGGAGCAGCAGGCGCAGCTGATCGCTGGCGCCAAGGGTCTGTCAGGCCGCAACATCGACTACCTCTCCGACCTCGTCCTGCACCTGCGCGAGGACGGCGTGCGGGACGTGGCGATGGAGAAGCTGCTCAAGATGGTCGAGGCGATCGAGCCGGTGCTCTAAATCTTGGACCGAAATCCTCGTCCTTCGACAAGCTCAGGATGAGGATTTCTACTGAACCGCCATCGACAATAGCCCTCATCCTGAGCCTGTCGAAGGACGAGGGCGACCGCGCGGCGGCTAGATCCCCGAATCCTCCAGCGCCTTGGTCGCGGTGTCGATCCGCGTCTGCAGCTCGCGCATGAACTCGCCGCGCTTCAGGCCGGCGGGGATGGGCTCAAGGTATTCGAACACGATCACACCCGGCTTGATCACGAAGCCCTTGTTCCAGTGGCTGCCGCAGTTCAGGGCCAGCGGCGTGACGGGCATGTTGAGTTCGCGATAGAGCGCGGCGATGCCGGGCTTGTACTCGCCGGGCTCACCGACCGCGCCGCGGGTGCCTTCCGGGAAGATCACGATCTGGCGCGTCTCCTTCATGCGCTCGACGGCGTCGCGGACCAGCTTCTTCAGCGCGGTCGAGTGGCCGCCGCGATCGACAACCAGCATGCCGGCCTTCAGACCGTGCCAGCCGAACAGCGGCACCATCAGCAGTTCCTTCTTCATCACGAAGCAGGCGTCGGGCAGCAGGGCGAACTGGCTGAAGACGTCGAACATCGACTGGTGCTTGGGCGCGACCAGGGCGTTGCCGGTCGGGCGCTGGCCACGCACCTCGACCTTGACGTCGGCCAGCCAGCGCAGGCCCCAGATCAGGCCCTTGGCCCAGGTCGTCAGCGACCAGGTGTTGACGCGGCGGGGCAGGGGATAGGTGGCGATCATCAGGACCGCCGTCCCGATCGACCACAGCCAGAAGAACAGCTGGAACAGGAACGAACGCAGATAGATCAAGACGCTTCCTTCGCCGCCGGGGCGGCCTTGTCTTTCGGGCCTAGCCCCAGAAACGCCTCACGGCCCAGGATCGCCAGGTACTTGCAGTATTCCACGATCATCCGCCGCGCGCTGATGCTGGTTCGCCACCAGCGATGGGCGTTGAGGTCGGTCTTGACCGGATAGGCGTAGAGCTCGACCTGCGGCATGGCCGCCCGCAACTCCAGCATCGAGCGCGGCATGTGATAGTCGGCCGTGACGACAATAAGGCTCTTATAGCCCTTGGACTTGGCCCACTCGGCCGTCTCGCGGGCGTTGCCGACGGTGTTGGCGGCGGCGAAGCCGAGGTCGACGCAGCAGTCGTAGATCGGCTTGACCGCCTTGGTGACGGTCTGGACGTCGGCGCGGGTGGCCTCGCGGTTGACGCCGGAGATCAGCAGGCGCTGGCCCTTGCCTTCTTCCAGGAGCTTGGTGGCCGCTTCCAGGCGCAGGGTCGAGGCGCCGGTCAGGGCCACGACGCCGTCGGCGACCGGCGGCTCCTTGGCGGGCGTCGACTGGTCCACCCGGCCGGTGAAGGCCAAGAGGCCCAGGCCCCAGATCATCATCGCGATCAGCAGCGCGGCTAAGGTCTTCACGGCATCTCCCCCACGATGCGCGACGCCGCCAGACGCGCCGACAGCCCGGCGATCAGGGCCGCGACCACCGGAGCGGGCAGGGCGGCGACCAGATCGATCCAGGCCAAGGGCAAGACCGGCGCAACCCCCGCGCCGCCGGCGAAATAGCGTGCAACGGCGCCGATGATGGCCGCGCCCGCTCCGCCCAGCAAGCCCGCCAGCGCGCCCATGGTCGCGAAGCGGTTCTGGAACAGGCTGGTGATGAAGCCCTGCTCGGCGCCGGAGAAGTGCAGCACCTCGATCACGTCGCGGCGGGCGGCGAGACCGGCCCGGGTGGCGAAGGCGATGACGGCGGCCGTGGCGGCGGCGATCAGAGCGAAGACGCCCAGGGCCGCCAGGCGCGCCAGGTCGGCGGCCCGTTCGATGTCGGCGATCCAGCGGCTGTGGTCGTCGACCGTGGCGTCGATGCCGGCCGCGCGCAGGGCCTTGTCCAGCACCTGGGCGGTCGGCGGCGCGTTGGGATCTAGATCCAGGGTCACCAGACGCGGGGTGGGCAGGTCGTCGACCAGGGCCTCCTTGCCGATCCATGGGGCCAGCAGGGCCTCGGCCTTCTCGCGCGGCAGGGCCTGGGCCTCGGCCACGCCCTTGACCCCGGCCAGGGTCTCGGCGGCGCGGGCGGCGGCGCTGTCGGGCGTCTCGTTGGCGCGGGCCCGGACCACCACGGTGGCCGAGTCGACCAGCTGGGCCGTCCAGCCGTGGGCGGCGCGGTTGGAGGCCAGCGCCGCGAAGGCGGTCAGGCAGGCCAGGAAGCACAGCACCGCGACCACGAACACCAGCGCCCCATCGCGGGCGTCGCGCGGCGGCAGCAGCGGGCCGGGCTTCCAGCGGGCGACCTGGAAGAACTCGCTCATGGGCGGCCTCCCACATCGACCAGGCGACCCTGTTCCAGATGCAGGGTCGGACGGGCGGCGCGAGCCACCAGGTCCTCGTCGTGGGTGGCGATCAGCACCGTGGTGCCCAGGCGGTTCAGCTCGACGAACAGCCGCAGCAGGCGCAGCGACATGGCCGGATCGACATTGCCCGTCGGCTCGTCGGCCAGCAGCACGTCAGGACGGTCGACGACGGCGCGGGCGATGGCCAGGCGCTGCTTCTCACCGCCCGACAGGGTGGCGGGCAGGGCATGCATGCGCTCGCCCAGGCCGACCCAGCTCAACAGCTCGGCGACATCCTCGCGATAGGTGGCCGGCTTGCGCTTGAGGATGCGCAGGGGCAGGGCGGCGTTATCGAACACCGACAGGTGCTCCAGCAGCCTGAATTCCTGGAACACCACCCCGATCCGGCGGCGCAGGAAGGGCAGGTCCGAGGTGTGGGTGAGGCTGACATCACGCCCGAAAAGCTCGACGCGACCCCGTGACGCACGGTGCGCCAGATAGATCAGCTTGAGCAGCGAGCTCTTGCCCGCGCCCGACGCCCCGGTCAGGAAGTGGAACGAGCCTGGGGCCAGGGAAAAGCTGATATCCCTTAGGGTTTCCGGCGCGCGGCCGTAACGCATCGACACGCCATCGAACCGGACCACCGGAAGGGCGTCATCGCCCTGTTCTGTGTCGATCCGCAAGGCGCGTCACTTGGGTTTCTGGACATCAGGGTTAAAATCAGCGACCCACTTTAGGTGTGTGGGGAGCGTTCGATTCGCGGCCATGATACTAACCTGTCCGGAGTGCGCCAGCCGCTATTTCGTCGACGACTCCAAGGTCGGCGCGGCGGGACGCGTCGTGCGTTGCGCCTCGTGCGGTCATCGCTGGAACGCGCGCAACCAAGCCCCCGACGACGAGCTCTTCGACGCGCCTGAAGCCCCGACCCTGGCCAGCCAGATCGAGAGCATCGAGCAGGTTCCCGAAACCGTGGGCGCCAGCGCCGACGCCGAGGAACCGCCGGTCAGCGCCTTGCCGGGCGAAGAGCTGCCCAAGGTCTTCCGCGCCCGCGCCGACGCCGAGCGTCGCCTGCGCGAAGCCACCGCCACCGGCGTCATCTGGGCCGGCATGGCCGCCGCCATGGCGGTGGTCGTGGTCGCCGCCCTGATCTTCCGCATCGACGTGGTCAAGATCCTGCCGGGTTCGGCCGGCGCCTATGCCGCCGTCGGCCTGCCGGTGAACACCATCGGCCTCGTCATCGACCGCGACAGCATCAAGGCCCAGCCGATCATGCTGGAGGGCCACGCGGCCGTGACCGTCACCGGCACGATCCGCAACATCACCGAACATGACGTGCTGGCCCCGCCGCTGCGGGTCGAACTGCTGAACAAGCAGGAGAAGCGCGTGGCCGGCCAGCTGGCCGCGGCCGCCGACGCCAAGATCCCGCCCGGCCAGGTGCGCCACTTCTCGATCACCTTCATGAACCCGCCGCGCACGGCCAAGGACCTGCAGATCGGTTTCGCCACCGAAGCCGGCGCCGCCAAGGCGGTGAAGGCTGCCTTGAAGACGCCCGAAGGCCACGGCGAAGAGGCGCAATTGGACCTGCGTGGCGCACAGGACGCCCCCGCCGAACACGAAGCGGCTGGACAGGAACCCCCGGCCCATGAGAGCGGGGAGGCAACGCCTCCTCCCGCAGACTCTCACGAACCCGAACATCATGAATGACACCAAGCAGCCCGAAGTCCTGATCTCGGAAGCCGAGATCGCCGAGCGGGTTCAGAAGCTGGCCGAGGCCATCGCGCCGCGTATCGACAACGACACCGTCGTGATCTGCCTTCTGACCGGCGGCCTCTGGTTCGCCGCCGACCTGACCCGCGCCCTCTACAAGGCCGGCCGCGACGTGCGGTTCGACGCCCTGTGGCTGGCTTCCTACCATGACGAGCGCAAGAGCACGGGCCGCTGCGAGGTCCGCGCGGACCTGCAACGTCCGCTGGTCGGCCGCCGCGCCCTGGTCGTCGACGACGTGTTCGACACCGGCCTGTCGCTGTCGGAAGCCGCCCGCCTGGTCAAGGACGCCGGCGCCAGCGAAGTGCTGACCGCCGTCTTCGCCCGCAAGCCCTGGCCCAAGGATCGCGGCATGGAGCCCGACTTCGTCGCCTGGGAAGCTCCCGCGCGCTACCTGGTCGGCTACGGCCTGGACGACGAAGGCAAGAGCCGCGGCCTGCCGTACATCGGCGCGCTGGACTAGACGACCTGATGATCGCCCCGGGACGGCGTCCCGGGCGCGACGCTTTTGAGCCCGGCGGCGATTTATCCCTGCCGGGCTTTGCGACGTGCTAATGTGACAACAAGGCGCTACGAAGCGCCATTGGCGGTCCGCCTATCGCGCGGAACAGCTCGCCAAAGTCCCCCGAATGATGGGGGCGATATACTTCCTTCGACACGCCCGCTGGCGCTCCAGCCCCATGACATCCTGACCGCGGTCTCACACGCCGGGCTTTTGCCTGCGCGATGACACGCGTCGGATGATCCGTCTGCAAAGGAAAGTCCGTTGTCCAAAGGCAATCGTGAGACCCGCAAGCCCAAGACCGCCAAGCCGAAGGTGATCGCCGCCGCCGCGCCGACCCTGCCGGCTGTGTTCGCTCGCAAGAAATAACCGGTCCGTCGGCGGCCCGGCGTCCTCGATCCAGGACGCGCCGTCACGATACCGCTCCACGCCGGCCAAGGCCGGTCCTTCCTCATCGCCATTCGACGAGGTCGCCGCCGCGAGGCGGCGGCTCGTCAGGAGTGCTCGCTTGATCGCCTATCTTCTTCTGGTCCATCGCTTTCCCCAGCAATTCAAGCGGCTCTTCCGGGCCATTCATGATCCGGCCAACCACTATGTCGTCCACGTCGACGCCAATGCGGGGCCGGCGCTGGAGGCCGAGATCCGGGACTTCCTGAAGTCCTATCCCAACGCCGCGATGCTGGAGAGCCGCAAGGCGCTGTGGGGCGGTTACAGCTTGGTCGACGCCGAGCTGCGGGGCATGGAAAAGCTACTGGAGATGAACGCCGACTGGGAGGTGTTCATCAACCTCAGCGGACAGGACTTCCCGCTGATGACCCAGAAGGGCGTCAAGGCCTTCCTGGCTGGCCATCGCGGTCAGGAGTTCATCAAGGTGCTGGACCAGGCGGTGGCGCGCCCCGACACCATGGACCGCGTGCGCAAATATGTGGTCGAGCTGGGCGGTCGCATCGTCAATACGCCCATGACCCGTCGCTTCCCGGCCGGCGCCACGCCCTATATCGGCAATCAGTGGATGATGGTCAGCCGGGCCTTCTGCGCGTTCGTCTGCCGCGATCCGGCGGCGGCGCGGTTCAAGGCCTTCTACCGCAACACCTTCATCGCCGATGAGGGCTTCTTCCAGACGGTGATGATGAACGGCGCGCCGCACGGCCCGATCGTCAGCGATGACAAGCGGATGATCGATTGGATCCCGGACGGCGACATCAAGCTGCGGCCGCGAACCTTCACGGCCGAAGACGCCGCCGCCCTGATCGCGAGCGGTGACCTGTTCGCGCGCAAGTTCGACGCCGAGGTCGATAGCAAGATCCTCGACATCCTCGAAGCGCATCTACTGGCGCAGGACGCGGCGAACGCCGACGATCCCGTGCTCGCCCAACCGCGCGAAGCGGCTCTGATCGTCGCCTAGACCCAGTCCGGGACGAGGTCCCGGGCCAGCATCTCGTCATAGGTCGGCCGCTTGCGGATCACCGCGTAGCGGTCGCCGTCGACCAGGACCTCGGGGACCAGCGGACGGGTGTTGTACTCGCTGGCCATGGCCGAGCCATAGGCGCCGGCCGACATGAAGGCCACCAGATCGCCGGCCGCGAACGGCGGCAGGGCGCGGTCGCGGGTGAAGGTGTCGCCGGTCTCGCAGACCGGACCGACGACGTCATAGACGGTTTCGCCCGAACGCTTGATCACCGGACGGATGTCGTGGAAGGCGTCGTACATGGCCGGGCGGACCAGGTCGTTCATGGCCGCGTCGATGACCAGGAACTTGCGGCCTTCCGGACGCTCGTGGATGTGCATCACTTCGCTGACCATCACGCCGGCATTGGCGGCGATGACCCGGCCCGGCTCGAAGGCCAGTTTGACCGGCAGGCCCTTGGTGACCTCGCCGACCATCGCGCCGAACGCGGTGGGCGAGGGCGGTTCGGGGTGGTTGAAGTACGGCACGCCCAGGCCGCCGCCCAGGTCCAGGCGTTCGACCGACAGGCCTTCGCCCAGCAGCTGCTCGACCAGGCCCCGCATCTTGGTGAAGGCCGCGCGCATGGGCGTCAGATCGGTGATCTGGCTGCCGATGTGGCAGGCCACGCCGACGGGCTCGAGATTGGCGTTGTTGCTGGCGTTGGCGTAGAGGCGCGCGGCCTCGGCGAACGAGACGCCGAACTTGTTCTCGGACTTGCCGGTGGCGATCTTGGCGTGGCCGCCGGCCGCGACGTCCGGATTGACCCGGAAGGCGACCTTGGCGCGGATGCCCAGCTCGCCGGCGACCTGAGCGATCAGGTTCAGCTCCGGCTCGGACTCGACATTGATCTCGGCGACGCCGGTCTTCAGCGCGAATTCGATCTCGCGGCGGGCCTTGCCGACGCCGGAGAAGACGATGCGCTCGCCGGGGATGCCGGCGGCCAGGGCGCGGCGGACCTCGCCTTCCGAGACCGTGTCGGCCCCGGCGCCCAGATCGCCCAGCACCTTCAGCACCGCGACATTGGAATTGGCCTTCACGGCGTAGGCGACCAGCGGGTCGACCACGCCGCCGGCGACCAGGGCGTCGCGGAACACGGTGAAGTGCCGCTCCAGCGTAGCGCGGCTGTAGACATAGACGGGCGTGCCGACCTCGGCCGCGATCTTGGCCAGGGGCACGCCTTCGCAGGCCAGGCCCTCGGGGCCGTATTCGAAGTGGTTCAACTTAGTCTCTTAGTTCGGGGTGGCGCCGGGGAAGCCCTTGGCGGACGGACCGCCGAACGGGTCCTTGGTGCCGGGCAGCGGGGCGGCGCGGATGGTGCGGTCGCTGGAGGCCGGGTCGCGGACTTCCTGGGCGCCGCCGGCGCGGGCCGGCTGATTGGCCTGGGCCGAGGCGGCGCGGCGTTCGGCTTCCCAGGCGGCCTTCTTGACCGGGTCCCACAGCGGCGCGGGACGGTCCAGCGTGCCTTGCTTGCCGCAGGCGGCGGCCGTCAGGGCCAGGGCGGTCAGAGCGAGCAGGGTGACGGAACGCGACTTCATGCGAGGACTTCCTTCCAACGCGCGATCTGGGCGCGGACCTGGGCGGGGGCGGTCCCACCGTAGCTCATGCGGCTGGCCGCCGAGGCGGCCGGAGTCAGAACGGCGTAGACGTCCTGGGTGATCCGGGCCTCGATCGCCTGGAACTGTTCCAAGGTAAGATCGGCCAGATCGACGCCAAGGCCTTCGGCCGTCTTTACGGCGGAGCCTGTCACGTGGTGGGCGTCGCGGAAAGGCATGTTCAGCGTCCGCACCAGCCAATCGGCCAGATCGGTGGCGGTCGAGAAGCCCGCGCCGGCCGCCTGGGCCATCTTGTCGGTGTTCGGGGTCAGGTCGGCGACCATGCCGGCCATGGCCAGCAGGCTGAGTTCGAGCGCGTCGAAGGCCTCGAAGGTCGGAACCTTGTCCTCCTGCATGTCCTTCGAATAGGCCAGCGGCAGGCCCTTCATCACGACGGTCAGGGTGGTCAGCGAACCGAGAATCCGGCCGACCTTGGCGCGGATCAGCTCGGCGGCGTCCGGGTTCTTCTTCTGCGGCATGATCGAGCTGCCGGTCGTGAAGGCGTCGGTCAGCTTGATGAAGCCGAACATCGGCGTCGTCCACAGCACGATCTCCTCGGCCAGGCGCGACAGGTGCGTGGCGGTGATCGAGGCGGCCGACAGGGCCTCCAGGGCGAAGTCGCGCGCCGAGACGCTATCCAGCGAATTGGCGGTCGGACGGTCGAAGCCCAGGGCCGCGGCCGTCTGGTGGCGGTCGATCGGGAAGGGCGAGCCGGCCAGGGCCGCCGCGCCCAGCGGGCACTCGTTCATGCGGGCGCGGGCGTCGCGGAAGCGGCTGGCGTCGCGGCCGAACATCTCGACATAGGCCATCAGGTGATGGCCGAAGGTCACCGGCTGGGCCGGCTGCAGGTGGGTGAAGCCCGGCATCAGGGCGTCGGCATAGGCTTCGGCTTGAGTGAGCAGGGCCTTCTGCAGGGCTTCCAACTGGGCGGCCGAGCGGTCGGCGGCGTCGCGGACCCACAGGCGGAAGTCGACGGCCACCTGGTCGTTGCGCGAGCGGGCGGTGTGCAGCCGGCCGGCGGTCGCGCCGATCAGCTCGCGCAACCGCGCCTCGATATTCATGTGGATGTCTTCGTATTCGTCGCGGAACGGGAAGGCCCCGGCCGTGATCTCGCCCTCGATGGCGTCGAGCCCTTTGAGGATTTCCTCACCGTCGGCGCTTGCAATCACACCTTGGCTGATCAACATCCGGGCGTGGGCGCGGGAGCCTGCCAGGTCCTGCGCCCAGAGGCGCTTGTCGAAGCCGATGGAGACGTTGATCGCCTGCATCAGTTCCGCCGGCTTGGCCGAGAACCGACCGCCCCACATGGCTTGACCCTGGCCCTTGTCGGCCTTGGGCGTATCGGAGGCGTTGTCGGTCATATGAGCGAAGTCCAATCGGAGGCGGCGGCCAAGAAGCGCAACCCTGTGAGGCTGGCGCTGGGCGGCGTCTTCCTCGTCGGCGTGGCGGCGGTTCTATACGTCATCGCCAGTGCTTCGTTCAAACCCTCAGGGCCCGCCGACCTCACAGAATTCAAGAAAGGGACGTTGGCGAAGCTGGATGTGCCATCCACGCCGCGCGCCGCGCCCGACACCGTCTTCACCAGCCTGGACGGAAAGCCGGCCACCCTGGCCGATTTCAAGGGCCGCGTGGTGGTCATGAACCTGTGGGCGACCTGGTGCGCGCCGTGCAAGGCCGAGATGCCGACCCTGGCCAAGCTGCAGGCCACCTACGCCACCCAGCCGGTGACCGTGCTGCCGATCTCGGTGGACCGCGACGGTGACCTGAACCTCGTCAACGAGGAGATGGCCGCCAACCCGCCACTGAAGACCTATCGCGACCCGTCCTACAAGATGTCGTTCTCGCTGGCGCCCAAGGCCGAGGGCTTCCCGACCACGGTGATCTATGACCGCCAGGGCCGCGAGCGCGCCCGCATGGCCGGTCCGGCCGACTGGTCCAGCGCCGAGGCCAAGGGCATCGTCGAGAAGCTGCTGGCCGAGAAGTGATCGACCCGGCGCTTCTCGAACCGCTGGCCGACGACGCCTGGCCGGCCCGCGAGCGGGCGCAGCTGGGCGGCTGGCGGCTGAACGCCTCGTCCGGTCGCTCGATGCGGATCAACGCCTGCTGGCCGCTGGCGGCGCCGGATCGCGAGGTCGAGGCGGCGCTGGACGCCACCGAGGCCTGGTTCGCCGAGCGGGGGCTGCCGCCGAGGTTCAAGCTGACCGATGGCTTGGTCGCGCCGGCGGATCTGCCTGAGCGTTTGGCCGCGCGCGGCTATTCCTCGCGCAAGGCGACCCTGGTGATGCTGGGCCCGACGGGCGGGGCGGGCGATCCCGCCATCCGCGTCTCAGAGGCGCCCGACGCTACCTTCGAGGCGGTGTTCACCGCCACGGCCGGCGACCCCGAGGATGGCCGCGAGCGCCTTGAGGCCCTGGGCCGCATCCCCGCGCCGGCCCGCTTCGCCCGGCTGGACATCGACGGCGCCCCGGCGGCGATCGGGGCCAGCGCCATCGGCGGCGGCTATGTGGGGATTTTCGGGATGCGCACTGTTCCGGATCATCGCCGGAAGGGCCTGGCCCGCCGGGTGCTGCGGGCGTTGCTCGCCGAGGCGAGGGGGCTGGGCGCCGAGCGCGCCTGGCTGCAGGTCGAGGCCGACAACGCCGGGGCTATCGCGCTCTACGCGGATGAGGGCTTCGAGCCGGGATATCGCTACAGCTACTGGGTTCGCTGAAAATCCAAACCCCCACAAATACAATCCACTAACTCTTGTCATCCCGGAAGCCTCGTAGAGGCTGTCCGGGACCCAGGGGCCGGCGCATAGCGGTTGCCCCTGGGTCCCGGCTCTCCGCTTCGCTGCGGCCGGGATGACAAGCGGTGGAGGAATGGTGTGCAGGCAGACTAGTTTACAAAACAAACTTGTTGATCCATGGTGCGGCCATCTTCAAGGGGAGGATCAACCTATGCACGCGCCTCTCAGCGCCGCCGAACGATCGACCGTGGCCCAGCTGGGCGGCCGCAACGCCCCGATCGGGGCCTTGCGCGCCTTCGTCACCCTGCTGGTGATCGCCCACCACACGGTGCTGGCCTACACGCCGCAGCCGCCGCCCGTGCAGGCGTTCGACGCCGCGCCGTACCTGTGGATGGCCTTCCCGATCCGAGATCCGCAGCAGTTCGCGCCGTTCGGGCTGCTGACCATGGTCAACGACCTCTTCTTCATGTCGCTGATGTTCTTCATCTCCGGCCTGTTCGTCGCCGATGGCTTGCGGGCCAAGGGCGACGGCGGGTTCCTGAGAGGGAGGGTCCTACGCCTGGGCGCCCCGTTCATCCTGGGCGTGGGACTGCTGGCGCCGCTGGGCTATTTTCCGGCGTGGCTACAGGCGGGCGGGGCAGGTTCGCTCCCGGCCTTCGTCGACGCCTGGACCCACCTGCCGTTCTGGCCCAGCGGCCCAGCCTGGTTCCTGTGGGTGCTGCTGGCGTTCGGCGCGCTCGTCACCGCCGCCCACGTCGTGTTCCCCGGCGTGCTCGAGGCGCTCGGCCGGCTGGCGAAGGGCGCGGAGGCCAAGCCGTTGCGGTTCTTCCTGGGCCTGACCGCGCTGAGCGCCATCGCCTACATCCCGATGAGCGCGACGTTCGGCTTCATGCACTGGACTCAAGTCGGGCC
Organism: Caulobacter sp. GW456-12-1-14-TSB4; assembly: GCF_059424195.1. NCBI lineage: Bacteria > Pseudomonadati > Pseudomonadota > Alphaproteobacteria > Caulobacterales > Caulobacteraceae > Caulobacter > Caulobacter sp. GW456-12-1-14-TSB4. The sequence goes on along the minus strand of NZ_JBWKZF010000005.1, from coordinate 89,388 downwards.
GTTCATGGTCCAGACCTCGCGGGTCCTGCACTACCTCGTCTACTTCCTGGCCGGCGTCGCCGTCGGCGCGGCGGGCGTGGGCTACGGCCTGACCGATCCGGAGGGTAAGTTGGCCAAGCGATGGTGGCTCTGGCAGGCCGCGCCCGTCCTGCCGATCGTGGGGGTCATCGCGGTCTTCGTCATGGCCATGTCGCCGCAGCATCCGCCCCGGCTGTTCCTGGATACGTTTGGCGGGGTGATGTTCGCCCTGGCCTGCGCGAGCCTGTCGTTCGCGGCTCTGGCGACCTTCCTGCGCTTCGTCCGCAAGACCGGTCCGCTCTCCAGCAGCCTGCAGGCCAACGCCTACGGCATGTACCTGACCCACTACGTCTTCACGTCGTGGCTGGCCTGGATGCTGCTGCCGCAAAGCTGGGGCGGCCTCGCCAAGGGCTGCGTGGTGTTCGGCGGGGCGGTGGTCCTCAGCTGGCTGACCACCATGGCCCTGCGCCGCATACCGCTGTTGGGGCGAATCCTGTGACCGTCCATGATGCAGCGCTGAAGGGGATCGGCATGTCCGAAGATCATCTCAAGACCGTCCAGGACGACCTGGCCTTCCTGCGCGGCCTGGCCGATGGCGCGGGCGAGCGCGGTGGGCTGGGCGTGCCGGGCGGGGCGCTCTACGGCTCGGCCGGCGTGCTCTACGGCCTCCAGACCCTGGTCTATTTCGCCCAGGAGCGGGGTCTGGTCAGCCTGGGCTTCACCGGCAACATGGTGCTGGCCTGGATCCCGACGGTGGTCTTCCTGATCCTGATGACCATCGTCATCGTCATCGATCGCAAGAACCCCCAGCGCGGCGTCACCAACCGCGCGGTCAACGCCGCCTTCTCGGCGGCCGGCGTGGCGAACCTGGCCTTGATCATCGTCTTCGCCGCGGCCGCCGCGCGTCACAAGGACTTCCACTACTGGCTGTTCCATCCGGCGGTGGTGTTCATCCTGCAAGGCGCGGTCTGGCAGGTGACCTTCGTGCTGCGCCGGCGGATGTGGACGCTGGCGGTGGCCCTGGGCTGGATCGTCTGCGGCGTGGCCATGGGCGTGCTGATCGAGCGCGCCGACCTCTACCTGCTGATCGCCAGCTTCGGCCTGTTCGCGTTCATGGCCGCGCCCGGCTTCTTCATGATGCGCCAGGCCCTGCGGCCGGCCGCCTGAGACGATCGTGGGTCCCAGGTTCGACATCAGCGGGCTGGACGACGTCATCCACGGCCGGGTGCGGCTGGGGATCGTCGCCTACCTGGCCAGCGCCGAGGTCGCTGACTTCACCGAGCTCAAGGACGTTCTGGAGGTCACCCAGGGCAACCTGTCGATCCACCTGCGCAAGCTGGAGGAGGCGGGGTATGTGGCGATCGACAAGAGCTTCGTGGGTCGGAAGCCGTTGACCCGTGTGCGTTTGACCGAGGCCGGACGGGCGGCGTTTTCGAGCTATCTGAAGGCCATGGGGCAGCTGGTCGAGCAGGCCGGGGGCGGGGGCTCCACCTAACCCCGTTTCCCCGGCGAAAGCCGGGGCCCAGATGGAAGAGCGCTGGGGTGGGTTCCAGGGGCTCCGCGTCCCTCCAATCAGCCCAAGCGCTATGGGATCTGGGTCCCGGCTTTCGCCGGGAAGACGGATTTAGGGGAGGCTCAGTTCTCTTCTGAGATCCGCAGCGCTCATCCCCGCCGCTCGTAGTTCTCGCAAGGTCTGGGCTTTGTCCCGCTTCGCATACCGCTTGCCGTCCGGACCGACCAGCAGACCATGATGCCGATAGGTCGGCGTCTGGTAGCCGAGCAGAGTCTGCAACAGGCGCTGGATATGAGCCGCTTCGAACAGGTCCACGCCCCGGATCACGTGGGTGACGCCCTGCAGCGCGTCGTCATGGACCACGGCCAAGTGGTAGGCGACGCCGACGTCCTTGCGGGCCAGGACGATGTCGCCGGCGGTCTCAGGACGGGCCTGGATGACGCCGGTTTCGCCGTCGGGACCCGCGCCTTGCTCGACAAAGGTCAGGTTCTCGAACCCGCCCAGCGCCTCCCGCGCCGCCACCAGCGACAGCCGCCAGGCGAAGGCCTCGCCGCGTTCGAGGCGTTCGGCCTCTTCATCGGCGAGGAGGGGCTCGCCGACATACGGAATCGCCGGCTCGTGCGGGGCGCGGCCGATGTCGATCTCCTTGCGGGTCTTGAAGCAGCGATAGACCAGGCCGCGCTGACGCAGGGTCTCGATGGCCGCGTGATAGCCGGCCAAGTGCTCGGACTGCCTGCGGACGGGCGTCTCCCAATCTAGCCCCAGCCAGGCTAGGTCCTCGAAGATCGCCGCGTCGTATTCGGGCCGGCAGCGGGTGGCGTCGATGTCCTCGATGCGCAGCAGGAAGCGGCCGCCGGCCGCACGGGCGGCCTGGAAGGCCGTCAGCGCGGAGAAGCCATGGCCGCGATGCAGATGGCCCGTCGGGGAGGGGGCGAACCGGGTGACGAAGCTCACGTGGGCCTCAGGCCGGATCGGAGAACTTCGCGAACATGCCCAGGTGCTCGAACACGGCGCGCAGGAAGGCCTCCTCGCCGCCCAGCTGCGCCTTCAGCGACGCGAACTGCTTGAAGCCGATCATCTCGGCCAGGCCATGGCCGGCGCACCAGGCGGCGATGGTCGCCAGCTCTAGGTCGATGTCGCTGACGTGGCCGCCGCCGTTCTCGTTGATGGTGTCGCGCACCTGACAGTAGGCGCCTTCTTCCTTCATCTTCTCGGGCAGGGCGTCCTTGTCGCGCGAGCGGTCGTACATCACGCGGTAGAGGGCCGGGTTGTCGCGGGCGAAGCAGACATAGGCCACGCCGATATTGGTCATCTTGGCGCGGACGTCCTGGGTGGAAGCGCGGGCCTTGGACAAGGCCTCATCCAGCTCGTGCCAGCCCTCGTGGGCGACGGCTTCCAGCAGCTCGGCTTTGTCCTTGAAGTGGTGATAGGGCGCGGCGGGGCTGACCCCGGCCTCGCGGGCCACGGCCCGCAGCGACAGGGCCGCCGGACCCTCGGTCTCGAGGATCTTGCGGGCGGCGTCGACCAGGGCGCGGCTCAGGTCGCCATGGTGATACGGGCGGGATTCGGCGGTCGCGGTGCTCATCGGATCGGACTGTAACAGCACCTTTCCAAATTTTCATCCAAACACTGTACAGATTATCTTGACGGCGTTCAGATTGGTGTTATCTAAGCATCGTTCAAATTGGTTCGGCGGAGACCCGGCCAAGGCCCATCGGGGGCCAGGACACGAAACTGGAGGGACTACCCATGCAACGCACTCTGAACGCCCTTGAAAACGCCTTCGACCGTATGGCCGCCGGCTATTTCCTCGTCATCGCCCTGGGCGTCGCCGCCGCTGTGGCTGGCGTCGTCATCTAAGCTTTGCTCGCGTACGGCGGGCCGGCCGCTCTGATCCCCCAGAGGTCGCCCGCCGCCGCGTTCGCCTGGCTTGAAGCTTTGCTTTTGCGGAGCTAACCAGATCAGGACGCGTTAGACCTTCGACGCCGTTTCATCCGTACGCGTCGCAGGCACTTCCCATGATCCGAGACTTCTTCCGATGAGCGTCGCCTTCACCAAGGAAGGCGACAGCGAGGCTTTCGCGGCTGATCTGCCCGACCGCCCGATCTCGACCCAACCCAATCTCGTCACGCCCGAAGGCCTGGCCCAGATCGAGGCCGAGCTGGCCGATGCGCGCGCCGCCTACAGCGCCGCCCAGGCCGGCGGCGGGGCCGCCGACGGCGACCGCACGGCCATGGCTCGCGCCACTCGCGACCTGCGCTACTGGTCGGCCCGCCGCGCCACCGCCCAGCTGATGGAGCGCGACCCCGGCAAGACCGCCGTGCAGTTCGGCGACCGCGTGACGTTCGAGCGCGAGGACGGCCGCGTGCAGACCTTCCGCATCGTCGGCGAGGACGAGGCCGACCCGACCAAGGGCTCGGTGTCCTATGTCGCCCCGATCGCCCGCGCCCTGCTGGGCAAGGTCGTCGGCGACGTCTCGCCCGCGCCGGGCGGCGAGGTCGAGATCACGTCCATCGGCTAGTTCAGCAAGTTCCGGATTGTCAGCGGCCGCGGGGCAGGGTCCCTTGCGGCCGATGTTCGTTCCGCCCACCGCCGACGCCCTCCTCGAAGCCCGCAAGGCTCTGGCCGCCGCCGATCCGGCCCTGGCGGCCATGGAGGCCCTGACCCCGCCGTTCGAGTGGCGGGTGAACACCGGCGGTTTCCCGGGCCTGCTGAAGATGGTCGTACAGCAGCAGGTCTCGCTGGCCTCGGCCGCCGCCATCTGGGCGCGGGTCGAGGCGGGCCTGCCCGAGATGACGCCCGAGCGGGTGATGGGGCATGAGCAGGACTATCTGCTGTCGCTGGGTCTCTCGCGGCCGAAGGCGCGCTACGCCCACGCCATCGCCCACGCCCACCTGACGGGCAGCTGCGACTTCGACGCCCTGCCGGGGATGTCCGATGAAGAGGCCATCGCCGCGCTCACGGCGATCACCGGCATCGGCCGCTGGACCGCCGAGGTCTATCTGATGTTCACGCAAGGAAGGCTCGACATGTTCCCCGGCGGCGATGTCGCCCTGCAGGAAGCCATGCGCTGGGCCGACCGCGCCGAAGTCCGCCCGAACGAGAAACAGGCCTATCAGCGTGCGGAGCTTTGGCGGCCGTATCGCGGTGTCGCCGCCCATCTGCTCTGGGCCTGCTACGGCGCCGTCAAACGCCGCGAGATCGCGCCTTTCTGAGCCCCGTCGGCGAGATGTCTTGGTTCTGTCGCTGACATGGCCCATCCTTTCCATGCGTTCGGGAATGAATGGCGATTCCCTGAATAGCGTAGGAAGGAGGCCCGTCTTCAGTCCTGTCGCGTACCCCATCAGCCGAGGTGCTGAACGTCTTTGCGTTCGCCTCGAAGGGAGGATCTGATGCAGGTCCTCACACGCCCGCCATCGGGCATGCCGGCTCTCGTGCTCAACGCCGATTTCAGGCCGCTCAGCTATTATCCGCTGTCCCTCTGGCCGTGGCAGGAGGTGATCAAGGCGGTGTTCCTGGATCGCGTCGACGTCGTGGCCAGCTACGACCAGGTCGTCCATTCGCCGTCGTTCGAGATGCGGCTGCCCAGCGTCGTGGCGCTGAAGCAGTACGTCCCTCAGGAGCGGCCGCCGGCCTTCACCCGTTTCAACCTGTTCCTGCGCGACAGCTTCAGCTGCCAGTATTGCGGTTCGCCGGAGGACCTGACGTTCGACCACGTGATCCCCCGCTCGCGCGGCGGCCGCACGACCTGGGAGAACATCGTCACCGCCTGCGCGCCCTGCAATCTCAGCAAGGGCGGTCGCACGCCGCGCGAAGCCGGCATGCAGCCCTTCCACAACGCCCGCCGCCCGTCGATGCACGAGTTGCAGGAGCGGGGACGCCGCTTCCCGCCGGGGAGGCTGCACGTCAGTTGGCTGGACTATCTGTACTGGGACATCGAGCTGGAGGCGTAGGCGCCGTCGGCTTCAGACAGCAAAACGGCCCGGGCTATTGCATGAGGGGATAGCTGTCCCGGGCCGTAGCTGTGGGCGGAAGGGGATAGACCGCCGAAGCTGAACCTTAAATGCGGAGCCGATGGTCAAGGTTCCAGGGCGGTCCAGGAAATATTTCACGGCTGACACAGGTTGTGTGGCGGGTCCCCGACCATGCAACCCGAACCTCGACCGGCGGGTTTTTATCTACGAGGCGAAAAGCCACGGGAGATCACGCCATGAGCCGACAAGCCAATACCGACAGCGATCAACGCCACTTCACGCACGGCACCGCCGCGTCCACGGCCGACCTGGCCTCCGAGGCCAAGGTCCGTCCGGAAGACCGGCACATCGACGCCCCGCACTCGCGGGAAGCCAAGCGTCCGCTGGCCGAGAACGAGAAGCACGACCAGCTGGCCGCCAAGGTCGAGAAGTCCGAGAGCCGTCAGGAGGCCCTGCTGGACGAGGGCCTGGAAGAAAGCTTCCCGGGCAGCGACCCGGTCAGCGTCAAGCGCATTACCTGACGGGCTAAACTACCGAGCGGGAAAACGCTTGGCGGCGCGTTCGGCGAAGCTGGACGCGCCGGCCGGGATCGCTCCCTCGGGCGCTGGCGCCGGCGCGGGACGACGGCGGCCACGACGGCGATCCATCCGCTTGATCTGAGCGAAGGTGAGATTGCCCTTCTCGCGGGCCATCTTGCGGACCGTCTCGATCATGCTGGCGCCGTAGATCGTCATGATGCCGGTCGCGTCGGCCACCCAGTCGGCGACGTTGCCGTCACGGCCGGCCATGAGCTGGGCCACTTCGATCGCCGCGCCCATCACCAGGGCCACGACCATCAGGTCGTTGCGGCGCATGCGCGGGAAGGCCAGGAACGACACCGCCAGCAGACCGCCGAACGCGATGGCGTGGGCTTCCTTGTCGGTCAGGCCGAAATTGCCTTCCGCGCCCTGGAACGGACCCAGGGTCAGCACCACCACGGCCAAGGATCCGGCGAACAGCGTGAAGCGCGCGGCGTTGACGAAGTGAACGGGCTTGAACATGGACGCGACCTCCAGAAGGACGCGCCGGTCCTAACAGCGAAGATCGCGCTATTCGGTGAACGGACAGGGTTAGCGAGACACTACTTCTTCTCGGCGTCCGCCTTCTTCTTGGCCTCGGCTTCGGCCTTGGCCGCGTCGTCCTGAATCTTCTTCCAGGCCAGGTAATCCTCCAGATAGGGCTGGCGGCGCAGGACCTTAGAGGCGGGGTCGACGATCACCGGGACGATGTCGCCCACGGCCACGCGGCCGGTCCCGTCGGCCATCGGCAGGGTAACCACCTTGCCGCCGACCTTGACCTCCACCGGCATCGGGAAGGGCTTGTCGCCCGGCGTCTTCCACTTCAGCACCAGGTCGCCGCCCTCGCGGGTTTCGAGCAGGTCGGGCTGCGCGGCCTCGTAGAGATAGACGTCGAAGAACCAGCCGTAGTCCTTGCCGGTCACCTGGTTGACGATCTTGATGAAGTCCTTGGTGCCCAGGTAGCGGGTCGTGAAGTTGCCGGGCCTCGGATCATCGCGGCCATAGACGGCGATACGGGTGATCCGGAAGAAGGCCTCGTCGCCGATCAGGGTCCGCAGCGTGTGCAGGACATTGGCGGCCTTGTAGTAGATGTCGTTCCCCGGCCCGCGGTCGGGATTGTACACCTCGTCCTCCACCAGCTGCTTGCCGGAGACGATCGGGAAGCGGTTCTTGCTGTCGATCCGCATCTGGTTCAGGCGCGCCATGTACTCCATGTCGCCGTGCAGCCACTGCGACATCAGCGGCTGCATGTAGGTGCCGTAGCCCTCGTGCAGCCACATGTCGTCGTTGTCGGCGTTGGTCAGCTGGTTGCCGAACCACTCGTGCGCGAACTCGTGCTGCAGCAGCCAGTCGAAGCCGTAGACCTCCTTCTTGTACTTGTTGCCGTAGGCGTTGATCGTCTGGTGCTCCATCCCGAGGTGCGGGGTCTCGACCACGCCCATCTTCTCGTCGCGGAAGGGGTAGGGGCCGATCATCTGCTCGTAGAAGTCCAGCATCGGCGCGAACTCGGCGAACAGGCCCTTGGCCTTGTCGGCGCTGCCCTTCAGGTACCAGAACGACATCGGGAAGCTGTCGCCGAAGCGGCTCTTGTACGGGGCGGTCAGCTCCTCGTAGGGGCCGACGTCCAGGGCGATGGCGTAGGTGTTGGGGTTCTTGGCCTGCCAGTTGTAGGTCCGCCAGCCGTCCTTCTCGGTCATGCCCTTGAAGACGCCGTTGGCCGGGGCGACCAGCGGGGCGGGGACGCTGACGTGCAGGTCCACCAGCTTGGGCTCGCCGGTCGGATAGTCGATGCAGGGCCAGAAGATGTCGCAGCCATCGCCTTGCACGGCGGTGGCGATCCAGGGCTCGCCGGTCGGGGCCTTGCTCCAGACGAAACCGCCGTCCCAGGGCGCGCGCTTGGCCTCCAGCGGCACGCCGTCATAGGCGACGACCACGGTCACGACCTTGCCCTTGGCGACCTTCCTGGGAAGGGCGATGGTCATCCGGCCTTCGGGATTGGTCCAGGTCGCGGCCTTGCCGTCGACCGTCAGCTTGCGGATCGTGAAGACGCGGTCGAAGTCCAGGACCAGCTTGGTGAGCGCGCTCCTGGCCGTGAAGGTCAGGGTCGCCTCGCCCTCGATGGCCTTCTTGTCGGGCAGGATCTTGAACTTCAGGTCGGCGTGGTCGAACGCCAGGGCCCGCTGCTCGGCGGGCATCGGGCCGCCGGTGCTCAGGGAGAGTTCGCTGGTCTTCAGGGGCTCGGCTGCGTGCGCGGTCGACAGGGCCAGGAACGACGCCGCGCAGGCGGCGAGGATGCGGAACGACAAGAGGGCGACTCCCCAACGCGAAAACTCGTTGAGGCATCGGTAGGCCCGCCCGAAAGCGGCGCCAAGGGCAGGGCCTAGATCTTCTCGCTGATCTTGATGGCGGCGCGGCAGCCGGCCTGGATCACGGCGGTCAGCAGCGGATAGGCGACGGCCTCGTGGGCGCCTTCCTCGACGGCGATGTCGCGGTGGCCCAGCTCGTCGTCGCGGAACTGGGTCAGTTCGGCGGCCAGGGCCGGGTCGCGGTCCTTCAGCTCCTCGATCTGGCCGGCATAGTGCTTCTCGATGACGTTTTCGACCGCCTCGGTGCAGGCGTGAGCGGCCTTGTCGCCCAGCAGGGCGGTGCCGGCCCCCAGGGCGAAGGCAGCGGCGCGCCAGACCGGCGACATCAGGGTCGGACGCACCTGGCGCTCTGCCAGCAGCTCGTTGAAGCGGGTCAGATGGACCTGTTCGTGGCCCTCCATCTCCTTCAACTGGTCGGCGATGCGCTCGCGGCCTGGCGCGGCGCGCATGACGGCCGCCTGACCGCGATAGATATGCACGGCCGCCAGTTCGCCGGCCTGGTCGACGCGCAGGATCTCGGCGAGGCGCGAGGCCAGGGCGCCTTGACCGGGGCGAGGCGGGACCGGCTTCGTCATCCTAGAGCGTCTCCGCCTTGCGCAGGCCCGCCAGCACCGACCAGACGGTCAGCTTCAGCGAGGCCACAGCGTTCCAGCCAGCCATCGACAGCCCCAGGAACACCCAGGCGGCCTTGTCGCACATCGGCGCCTTGATCTGGACCGTGCCGTTCAGCATGGCCGAGAGGTTGGTCGCGCTGGCGACGCCGCTGCCGGTGCAGGTGGTCGGACCCGGCCACCACTTCCACTCGACGCCGGCGTGGAACACGGCCAGGCCCGTCCCGTAGAGGAAGATCGCGCCCAGCAGCAGGTTCACCGGCTGGCGCAGGCGGGTCCATAGCGGCGTGCGCTGCAGGATCGCGCCGATCAGACCGACGGTCCCGGCCAGCCAGTAGACCTCGCGGGCCTTCAGGCAGAGGTGGCAGGGGGCGAGGTGGCCGAAGGTCTCGAACGAATGGGCGATGGCCAGCATCAGGGCGCTGGACAGCAGCGCCACCAGCGGCCATTCGCGGGTCACCAGATCGTAGACGACGCCTATGAAGGTCTTGGTCGGGGCAGGGGCCAGGGCAGTCGCCGGGCCGCGCACGGGCGTGGCCACGGGCGGCTCGCCACCGGCCGGAAGTTCAGTCTTCGAAACGTCTGTCGTCACGCGGCGCAAGCTCCAGCATGTCCGCCCCCACCGATGAAGTGGCTCGCGGCCAGGCCGATGACAAGGAGCGCGATCAAGATTCCGGCGAACAGCGCCAGGCGGCGCTCGACGATCGGCATCATGGCCGGGCCGAACTTCTTGACGATGAAGGCGACCAGGAAGAAGCGCGCGGCGCGGGTCACGGTCGAGGCGGCGATGAAGATCGGGAAGCTGAACGCGGCCAGGCCCGAGGCGATGGTCACCAGCTTGTAGGGGATCGGGGTCAGGCCCTTGGCCAGGATCACCCAGACGCCGTACTTGCCGTACCAGCACTGGAACTGCTCCAGCCCGCCCGAGTGGCCGGTGATGGACATCATCCAGAGGCCGAAATCGCGCAGGAAGTAGCCGATACACCAGCCGAGCGCCCCGCCCAGCACCGAGGCGAGCGTGCAGATCAGGGCGTAGCGCCAGGCCTTTTCCGGCTTGGCCAGCACCATCGGGGCCAGCATCACGTCCGGCGGGATCGGGAAGAACGAGCTCTCCGCGAACGAGACGGCGAACAGGCTTTTCGAAGCGTGTCGAGAAGCGGCCAGGCCCATGACCCAGTCGTAGAGGCGACGCAGCATGCGAACTCCGATGTCGTGACGCGGTCGGTCGTAAAGCGTGAGCGCGCAAAGTGTAAGGGGGTTTTGGCGCGAGCCATGGCCCTTAAGCGCAAAACGCCCCGATCCGGTCGGATCGAGGCGTTCTGTTCATGGGATATGCGGCGCGCGCGGCTTCCCGGCCCACGCGCGCCGCTCCATTCCCGGTCCTAGAACTTCAGCGCAAGGGAGACACTGTAGTTGCGGCCGGGCTGGCTGTAGCCGTCCTTGACGGTCGAGGTGTCGGCGAGGCCACGGGCGTCGCTCCACCACCAGTACTTCTCGTCGGTCAGGTTGAAGACGCCGGCGCGCACGGTCACCGCGTCGGTCACGGCGAACCAGGCGGTGGCGTCGGCGACGGTGAACGACGGCGGCAGGAAGCAGCCGCCGGTGCAGGTCACGCCCGCCTTGCTGGCCGCCTTGCGGTCCGAGTGGATGACGCTGAAATCGCCGCCGAACCGGCCCGCGGGGTCACGATAGGCGACGCCGCCCGTCAGCTTGACCGGGTCGATCGACACCAGCGGCGTGCGCACGCCGTTGGTCTTGGACGAGCCCTTGGCGTACGAGGCCGTGGCGCGGGCGCTGAAGCCGTTGCCGAAGTCGTACGAGGCCTTGGCCTCGGCGCCGCTGATCTTGGCGTCCGACAGGTTGATGTACTGGTAGACGGCCGGGGTGGCGGCGGTGAAGTTGCCGCTGACCTGCACCTGCTCGATGAAGTCGTCGTACTTGCCGGTGAAGCCGGTGACGGCCGCGCGGAAGCCGCCCTGATGGAAGCGGACGCCGCCCTCGATGGTCTTGCTGGTCTCGGGCTTCAGGTCGGGGTTGGAGATCGACTTGTAGTTCGAGATCAGGTTGGCGAAGCCGGTGTTGATCTGGATCGGGGCGGGGGCCTTGAAGCCGGCCGCGGCGTTGGCGAATACGGTGACGACGTCGCTGGCGTTCCACACCACGCCCAGCTTCGGCGAGATGTGCGAGTCGCTCTGGCCCGACGAGGCGGTGGTGAACAGCGGGTCGGCCTTCGGGTCCAGCTTGTAGTAGTCGAAGCGGACGGCCGGATAGATCGACACCGGACCGGCGGTGATCTCGTCCTGCACATAGAGGCCGGCCAGGGTGAAGTCCGTGGTCGGGAAGGCCTTGGCGGGGAAGGTCTCGCCGGCCGGCGGCACCGTGCCGTCACGCGTGCCCTGCTGGCGGGTGATCGAGGCGTCGCCGCCCCAGACGATCTCGTGCTTCAGGTTCCCTGCGTCGAAGACGCTATGCAACTCGACGCTGGCGCCCAGGACGCGGTTGTTGAACGTGGCGTCGCGGGTGCGGTCGACGGCGGTCGAGCGATCCTCGGCCGAGAACTGGCGGGTCGTGCTCTTCTGCCAGTAGACGGTCGAGCGGGCGGCGTTGATCAGACCTTCGCCGCCGTCGAAGCGATGGTCGGCGCTGACGCGGTTGCGCTTGACCTTGTCGAAGGCGGTCAGGCCGATGACGCTGGTCGAGGCCAGCGGCGGCTTGGCGATGGCCGACAGCACGGTCCAGTCGACGTCGCGGTCCAGGTGATCGACCGTCAGGCGGAAGCGGTTCTTGTCATTGGGGCTGTAGATCAGCTTGCCCAGGAACGCGTTGGACTGGTTGTCCTCGGGGTTGGCGGTGGTGCGGTCGGTATTGGCCGAGTCGTTCGTGCCGGCCGTCTTCTGGCCCTTGCCGTCGCGGCGGGTATAGGCGGCCAGGGCCTCCCAGCGGTCCGACTTGCCGGCCAGCAGCAGGCTCTCGGTCCAGCTCTCGTCGGCCGAGGCGTAGCCGACGCGGGCGCGGCCGGCGAAGGACTTGCCGTCCTTGACGATGTCCGACGGGTCCTTGGTGATGAAGCTGACCGAGCCGGCCAGGCCGTCGGCGCCGTACAGGGCCGAGGCGGGACCGCGCACGATCTCGACCGACTTCAGGATATCGAGGTCCACATAGTCGCCACGGCCGGTCGACTGGGCGCCGAACGCGAAGCCGTCCGGCACGCGCACGCCGTCGACGACGATCAGGACACGGTTGCCTTCCAGGCCGCGGATGTTGAAGCCGGCGTTGCCGTCACGGCCCGTCGAGGCGCCGGCGGCGGTGAAGCGGGCAGGGGCGCTGCGGACCGACACGCCCGGTTCGTCGCGGACCAGGTCCTTGATGTCCTTGACCAGGCCGTCCTCGATCTCGTCCGACGAGATGACCGTGACGGTGGCCGGGACCTTGGCGACCGACTTTTCCGAGCGGGTGGCGGTGACGGTGACCTTGTCGACTTCGACGGCGTCGGCAGCGGTGTCGGCCGCGTGCGCGGCGGTGACGAGCAGGGCGGTGGCGGAGGCGGCCGCGAAGGCGGCCAGCTTCAGGCGAGACATCGATATCCCCTCGATGGTGCGTTTGCGACTTAGTCGCATTTGATGGGTGGTGGCCTAAAGCCGGCGTCCCGACCGGTCAAGCTATTTGCAATTGATTCTTAGAACTAATCGCAATATCCCCGGTTTCGCCGCGACTGGAGCGGCGCCTGGGGTGTTTCCGATGATCCGTTCTCTCCGCGCAGGCCTGTTGGGCGGCGCGCTCCTGCTGGCCCTGGCTGCCCCGGCCGCCCAGGCCCACTCGCCCTATCTGCTGCCGACGGTGTTCGACGCCTCGGACCGCAAGATCGTCACCGTGCAAGGCGCCTTCACCGAGAGCTTCTTCACGCCCGAGGTGGTGATGAAGTCCGACGCCTATGCCGTGATCGGCCCCGATGGCGTCCGCATCCCGCTCACCCCGGTCTACACGCGCGAGCTGGCGCTGGTCGAAGCCGTCACCGAGAAGCCGGGCACCTATCGCATCACCACCGGCCTGCGCGGCGGCCGCACCGCCAAGGCCGCCCTGGTCAAGGGCGAGTGGCAGTTCTTCGAGGGCGACAAGGCTCCGGCCGACGCCATCGACATGCAGAGCCTGACCATGGCCGACGTCTATGTCACGCGCGGCGCGCCGAACGACGCGGCCCTGGCGCCGATCGGCAAGGGCCTGGAGTTCAAGGCCGTCACCCACCCCAGCAAGATCGTCACCGGCCAGGACGCGGTGTTCGAGGTGCTGTTCGACGGCAAGCCGCTGGCCAACCAGGCGATCGAGTTCGTCGCCGCCGAGGACCGCTACGCCGATAGCAAGCCCGCGCCCAAGACCGTCACCAGCGACGCCAAGGGGCGCTTTGCCGTGAAGCCCGACCACTCGGGTCTCTATCACGTCCAGACCCGCTATCGCGTCGCCCCGGCCGCCGCCGGCCAGCCGGGCCAGAGCTTCACCTACGCCCTGACCTTCGAATCCCTCCGCTAGGACATCCCATGAAGACCCGCATCATCCTCGCCGCCGCCATCGCCGCTTCGCTGGCCGCTGGCTCGGCTCATGCCGCCTCGCACGCCCGCGACACCTTCATCAAGGAGCAGGACCAGAACGGCGACGGCGTCGTCACCAAGGACGAGTTCGCCGCCACCCGCGCCCTGCAGTTCGCCGCAACCGACGCCGACAGGAACGGCTCGCTGTCGCGGTCCGAATATGTCGGCGAGTTCAAGGCGCGCCTGGAGAAGAAGCTCGCCGCCGACGACCGCACGCCCGAGAAGAAGGAAGAGGAACGCGAGCGCCAGATGCGCCAAGCCGACGTCCGCTTCGGCGTGCTCGACAGCGACAAGAGCGGCGCCATCACCCGCGCCGAGTTCGACTATTCGGGCTGGCGGATGTTCAACCACCACGACACCAACAACGACGGGACGGTCTCGGCCGCCGACCCGGTCAAGGAAGACCCGCAGGACTAAGCGGGAAGGGCGCTCCGCCGAGGAGCGCCCTTTTCCAGGTGAAGATCGCTAGGGCGCCGGTTTGGAGAGCGGCTTCACGACCACGTATCGGATCGAGACATTGGTTGCTTTCAGCACTTTCAGCCTGGCGCCGCGAAAGCCGATTTCGTCTCCATCGGCGAGATCGTAGCTCAGCTCCTGAGAAAAGGCTGGCCGCGCCATGTCGCGCATGAACTCACGATAGGAGAGGCTGACCGTGCCCTTCGAGACGCCACTGTACAGGAGCTGTATTTTGAAGCCGTCTGTTCCCAGGTCTTCGAGACCCTCGGCGCTTACGACGGCCCCCGGCGCCTCGGTGATCAGTTTCCTGCCAGCTGTCTGAAGATAGGCTCTAGGTGATCCGCCATCAGCCGGAATCAAAAGGCCCGCAAACTTGTATGGGTCCATGCTCATCAGGTTCTTCATCATCACCGGCGCCACGGATTGATAGAAGCGCCCGTTCGCATCGGTAGCGACGAGCGTGTAGACACCGGCAGGGAGCACGATCCTGGCCAGGGCGACCTTGCCCGAAGTGACGGGCTGCTCCAGGCGCACTGCGGCGGCTCGATAGACGCGCTCAAGTAACATGATCGGCTGACCGACCTCGGCCTCCATCTCCACGCCGGGCGCTGGCGAGCTACGTTCAACCAAGTCTTGCGCATTCGCGCGGACCGACATCGCCGCGCACAAGATCGCAGCACAAGCCCACAGTCGCATTTCCACTCCCACCCGCTTAGGCGCACGCTCTCACCGCGCGGCCGTCGATCCAAGATCTGGCAAGCGTTCTACACACTCAATGTACGCGCGTCGTCAGCGCGGCGACTCAATGTCTGGTCTCATCAGGCGAGTTAACGCCCACGACTTGGACTTTCGGCGTTTCATCGCTATCACCGCCGGCCAGAACACAGGGCCGCCGGCCCGGACGAAAGCCAGAGACCATGAGCGACACGCCTCCCGACCGCCTCTCCGTCAATCCCGACAGCCCGTACTACGACGCGGACCTGCTGGAGCGCGGCATCGGCATCCGCTTCAAGGGCGTCGAGAAGACCAACGTCGAAGAGTACTGCATCAGCGAGAAGTGGGTGCGGGTCGCAGCCGGCAAGACCGTGGACCGCAAGGGCAACGCCATGACCCTGAAGCTGCAGGGCGAGGTCGAGGCCTATTTCCGCGACACCGCCGAAGGCTGAGGCCTTTGAGCGATCCGATCGGCGATCCCGACCTGGAGGCCATGGCGCGCGACGAGCTTTCGCGCGCCGTGACCCTGCGCTGGCAGGAGCTGAAGGGAATCGTTCCGTGGGGCGACACCTTCGAGGGCATTTCGCCGGCCGGCCGCTATGTCGAGGTCGAGCGCAACTATCTTTGGGCCGCTGCCGAGGGCGGCGACATCCTCTGCGAGGTCACCGTCTATGGCGGCCCGTCGCGCTATGACGCCGGCGCCAAGGTCTCCAGCATCATTTCCGCCCCGACCTGAGCAGCTTCGCCGTGCATCTGTAACGCTGTTGCGTTAACCATATGGTGTTCGCAGAACGCCGTATGGCGGAGGGGGCCTGGTGTATCAGTCTGAATTTCCGGTCGAGCAGCCGGTGCCGGTCTTCGACCCGACCCTGGTGTTCCTGCTGATCCTGGCCGGCATCGCCATCGCGGCCCTGGCCTTCTTCGCCGGCCGCCTGACCGGGCGGGGCGACAAGGGCGAGAAGACCGACGGCGTTCCCAAGAAGATCCACGAGGCCATCAAGGCCAAGTGCGTGGCCGCCTCCAGCGCCCATTCCGGCGAGCTGGAGAAGAAGGCCCACGAGCTGCTGGACGAGGTCCGGCGCCTGGTCGGCCCGCTGCTGATGTTCGGTGGCCCCTGCGCCAAGGCCTTCAAGCACCTCTCCGACGCCATCGAGGGCAAGCCGCCCGAAGAGAAGCCGAAGGAAGCGCCCAAGGACGGCCACCACGGCGCGGCCCACGGCAAGGACGACAAGCACGGCAAGCCCGCCGAGGACAAGGTGTGCGCCGAGCATGGCCACGACAAGCACAAGTGCGACGACAAGTGCCGGGGCGGCGGGTTCGAGCTGCTGAGTCGCAATGTGACGATCGTCGGCTCCCAGACCGTGCTGCTGGCCACCCACAAGCCGGAGACCAAGCCCGAGCCGGAACATCACCACGAAGAGCCGAAGGGCCCGGACTCCAAGGAATTCAAGCAGCTGCTGCGCCTGGCCGTGGCCGAGTTCGCCGACTTCTGGAACCGTCCCAACTGCCTGCGCGAGCTGGAGGATTGCCAGAAGGCGCTGACGACCTTGCCGGCGATGCCCAAGGACAAGCCGCACGGCGCCGACCACCACTGAAACCCTGGAGGCATGAGAACGCCGTTCAGGAAGGCGAGACGGCTATTCTCTGCCCAAGCGGCGTGCGAATGTGATCCTTCGTTCGAGCGAACTCGCCCCGTCGTTGAGGCGCGGGCCGGGGTCCCTCACACCAAGAATAAGCGCGGTCGTCTGACCGATGCGGAATGGACTGGCGAAGGCTGCTCCTCCGAGGCGGCCACGCCCGGGAGGACGAAAGGAAGGGCATGACCGCGACGGTCTCCACGATCACGTCTGGCGCCACTGAAGCGCCCGAGCCCGGCGTCAGCCTGGTCGATTACGTTCCCTATCGCCTGGCCACGGCTTCGGCGGCCGTCAGCCGCCTGATCGCGCGAGCCTATGAAGACCGCTTCGGCCTGACCATCCCGCAGTGGCGGTTGATGTCGGTGCTGGCCGAGGGCTCGCTGACCCAGCACACGGCCGTCACCCGCACGGCCATGGACAAGGTCCGCGTCAGCCGCGCCGCCCAGGAACTGGTTGTCCGCCGCCTGGTAGCCCGCACCACGGTCCGCTCGGACCGCCGCTCGCATACCCTGGAACTGACCGCCGCCGGCCGTCGGCTGTTCGCCGAGATCGCGCCTCTGGCGCTGGCTTACGAGGCGACCCTGCTGGCCGGGCTGCAGCCCAGCGAGGTGGCGATGTTCAAGCGCCTGCTGGACCACCTGGAAACCGCCGCCGTCCAGCTGACCGGCGGCGAGACGGTCAGCCCGCCCTCCAGCGAGGTCTAGCTAGCGAGCTTTGGCTGCCTCGAACACCGCCCGGGCGATCGCGCGGGCCACGCAGTCGGCCGCCGCCGCGCCGATCCTCGCCCGCATCAGCCCGCGCATCGGATCGGGGCCCAGCGCCACAGCGCCCGAGGCCAGGGCGAAACAGACATCACCGTCGAACGGCGAGTGCGAGGGGCGGACCGCCCGCGCCATGCCGTCATGGGCCATCATCGCCATCCGCTGAGCCTCGGCGGCGCTGAGGTCGGCGGTGGTCGCCACCAGGGCCAGGGTGGTGTTGGCCCCGGCTTTCAGCCGCGCGGCCAGCTTCGAATCATCCGGGATCGGCTCGACGGAGGGCGGCATGTCCACGGCTGGCCGCCTGCCGCCGAACTCGCCGTCGATCTCGTAGGGCCAGGCCCAGAAGGTCTCGCCGTCGGGCATGTAGGGCGTGCCGACCGGATTGGCCGCCACCAGCGCCGCGACGATCACGCCATCGCCCAGGTCGATCGAAGCCGAGCCCAGCCCGCCCTTGCGGATCCCCGCCATCGCCCCGCGCCCGGCCCCGACCGAGCCCAGCGGGAAGTCCTCGCCCGCCGCCGCGACGGCCTTCATGCCCAGCTCGCGATAGGGCGGGGAAAGCCCCCAGGCCTTGTCGCCGCCATTGCCCAGGTCGTGCAGGCAGGCCGCCGGCACGATCGGGATGGCCGGCGTCCCCGGCGACAGCTTCAGGCCGTGCTCGCGCGCCGACAGCGCCACGGCCGCCCCGTCCGCCGCGCCCAAGCCGAACACCGAACCGCCCGAGAAGCAGATGGCGTGGGCCTTCGAGAAGCTGTTCTCCGGCCGCAGGGTGTCGGTCTCGCGCACCGCCGGCCCGCCGCCGCGCACGTCGACCGCCGCCGTCCAGGCCTCGGGGCACACGACCACCGTCACGCCGGTCCGCACGGCCTCATCCTCGACGCAGCCGACGCGGAGGCCAGGGACGTCGGTGATCAGGTTGCGCGGGCCAGGTTTCAGCATCGGGAATCTCCGTTCGGACGATGCTAGACCGCCCCGCCGACGCCTGATAGGAAGACCACCCTTCGCGGAGACGCGAAGCCTGCGGGCGTGGTGAAACTGGTAGACGCGCCGGACTCAAAATCCGGTTCCGAAAGGAGTGTCGGTTCGACCCCGACCGCCCGCACCAACTTCTTCTTTCGATAGATTCCAGGGCGTTTGCCCCGTGATGCGAGACGGCGCATCCGTCCGAGGCTAAGCTTCGGCATGGATTGGACTCAGCCCGTTCCCATCGATATCCCGCCGCAGAACGCGTCCCTGCAAAGGCGGGCGCTTTTGTTCTTCGGCCACTACGACTGCCGAGTCTATCTGACGCCGACCGCCTATATCGACGTCGGCGCGGGCTCGCTGAAGTGCGCTTTCAGCATCACCCAGCTGCAGGAAGGCTATGTCGGCAGTCTTGGCCGCATCGGCCGTTTCTGCGAGTTCGCCGCGTGCGAGATCCAGTCGGCCGGGGAGCATCACAACGCCTTGCCGGTGAACATCGGCATGTCGCAGTCGCCGCTGCTGGCCCAGGTGATGCAGCAGGCCGGGATCAAGGCGCTGACGGGGACGCAAGCGATCGACATCGGTTCTGGTGTCGTGCTCTCCGCCGGCGCGAAGGTGCTGGCCGGCGCCGCCATCGGCGATGGCGCGGTGGTCGGGGCCGGGGCGGTGGTCACGAAGTCGGTGGAGCCGTTCTCGATCGTCGGCGGCGTGCCGGCGCGGACGATCCGTACGCGCTTCGACGATGCCACGGGGCGGAAGGTCGCGCTCGGGCGGTGGTGGGACCGACCCGTCGCCGATCTGCTGGTCCAGGCCGCGCGTCTGCAGGACCTGGCGCTCGAACCCCTGGACGCGGTTCGCGCCGAACGACCCCGGTTCGTCTTCCATGCCGAGACGTCGGAGAGCTTCAAGTTTGTCGGCGTGGCGGACGGCGAGGAGATCAAGCGCATCGTGGTCGCGCCGCCCGCCGTCCAGCGCTATGTCGAGCAGGCCTATGGATCAGGGCCGTACTACTGGCTCGCCGACTGTTGGAGCTAGATGGACCGACCGTCGGCCCGCGCCCGCTGGATCAGGCCGCGCGGCTTCCGGAAGGCGTGTCGGTTCGACCCCGGGGGGGCGCCCGCACCAGCACTCTTTTTGAACTTGTGAAGTCCCAGACGGTGAAAACAGTCAGGGTCTTTCCGTCCGCACGACGTGTTCAAGGGCGCATGTTTGTCATGCGCCCTTGGGTCGGTGGGACAAACCGTGCGTCAACGGCGACCGGCGCGAGACCGCAGCGGTCGCCGTCCGCGCTAGATCCCCGAAGCGATGGCCGGCGATTTCTTGCGCGAGGATGATTGCTTTCCCAGCCACCGCGTCACCGGCTTCTCGAAGAACAGATAGGTGATGATGGCGGCGACCAGGGCGGCGGACAGGCTGCCGATCACCGAGAGAAGCGGGTTCGCCAGGTGCAGCTTGGCGAGCACGGCCGGCACCGCTGGCGCGACCAGCGGGTGCACCAGGTAGAGGGAGTAGGAGGCCGACCCGAGGAACATGGCCGCTTTCGGCCAGCGGCCGCGGAAATGGGCCTCTAGGGCCACGACGCCGAAGACGATCATCGTGGACGGAATGACGTTGGAGATGATGCGGCCCGTGCCTCGCCAGCCGTCATAGCCGACAGGAGCGAACAGGATCAGCCCGAAGCCGATGGCGACGGCCGCCGTGGCGATCGAGATGTGGAAGCGACGGTCCGCGGTGAAGCGCGCGATCAGCACGCCGGTCAGGAATTCAAGAACGCGGAAGTCGAGATAGACGGCGATGGCGGGCCAGCCGGGACCCTTGAACAGCGAGCCGATGGCGCAGGCCGCCATGACGACCGCGAGCGCGGGGAGGACGCGAACCCGAAGAAACAGGGCCGCCGCGAAGACGACGTAGAAGAACACTTCGAAGATGAGGGTCCAACCGACGCCCATCAACGGCTCGACGCGCCCATCGACGTTGAAGGCCGGAATGAAGAAGTAGGATGCGGCGATGTACGGCCAGTTGAGCGCCGAATGCAGGACGACGGCCGGAGCGGCCAGCAGAATGGCCAGTTTCACGGTCGTGACCAGCCAATAGAGCGGCACGATGCGAATCGCGCGGCGACGCAGGAATGTCACGCCACCGCCAACAACGCCCTGTAGATGAGCCGAAGCCATCCACATGACAAAGCCACTGATCACGAAGAAGATATCGACACCGAGAGCGCCGCGCTCCCAAATAGGCAGGTCAGGCGTGAGGCGTTCGTGCGCATAGAAGGTCGAGTGTGTAAGCACGACCATTAGAGCCGCTACGAAGCGCAGGCATTGAACTCCATCGAAAATTTTGTTGTCGCGTGCACTGCTACCAGTCTCGACCATAACGCCCCCCTAGATTTACAAGTTTGCTCTATCCCACAATCGGTCCGTGTGCCAAGCGGTCGATATGCCTCAAGGTGTCGAGCTGCTGCGAAGCACAATGATCAAGCACTTTAAGATGTCCGCTTCGCGTCAACCTGGCCTTGATCGGCGCCGATTGATCGTGAGCGCACTCGCTTTGGGCGCATCCGCGGATATGGCCGCGGGAAGCAGCCTCGCGGCGGATCGTGACCCCAGGGCCCTGGCCATGTCCGTCCTGGCTCGGGCGACGCGTCCGCTGTCGCCAATCGACCGGGTGATGGCGTCACCGCCGACCTACGCCGCCGGCGCGGGCGGAGCGGCCTCGACCGTCTATGCGGGCAAAAGCACGGCCTATAGCGGCGGCCAGTATCAGGCGGGAAACCGGTCGGTCATCGGCTGTGTCGGCCAGATCGTCCTGGATCCCTCGGCGCCGAGCCAGTTCAAGGGCCAGAACGTCATGGAGAGCACGCTGGCGCCAGCCGCTCGCCGGGGTGGGTACAGTCAGCGCCTGTATTTCTGCACCAACGCGCCGTCCTTCGATATCTGCATGTTCCGTGGCGCTGCGGCCCAACGGGTAAATCTCTATGTCACGGATCTGGCCACCGGCGTCCGGGCCAGGGCGCTGGCTTCCGATGCGACGCTGACCGAGGCGTCGCAGTTCGCCTACTACAGGTGGGACTTCGGCGCGCCGGCCGCGCGCATGATCGAGCTCGTGGCGGAGCCGGACATTCGCTTCCGCGGTCTCAATGTCGGAGCCGGATACACGATCTGGAAGCCGGAGTTCCCGGACTCCAGGATCTTCGCGATGTGGGACAGCTATGGCGGCGGAACCGGATCGACGGGCGCCGGTCGGGTGGGCCTCGGCAATGTCGACTACATCGGCGAGCAACTGGGCTCGAGGGCGGTGATTTCCAGCTATCGCGGCGGGACCGGCTTCGTCGCCTCCACCGGCTCAGACGGAACATTTGTTCAGCGGCTCCAGGCCGGCGACGCCGACAGGTCCAGGGTCGGACGGCAGGATGTCTGCTTCCTGATGGGATCGATCAACGACAACGCTTCCTGGACGGACGCCGTCGTGGCCGCCGCCGCCCAGAGGGCCTGGAGCCTTCTTGCGGCCGCGCAGCCGGACGCCCTGATCATCGGCGCGGGGCCGATGCGATGTGGCGTCTACAATGCGCCCCAGTCCCGGTATGACGCGCTCAAGACGGCCTTCAAGGCCGCGGCGGGCGCTCAAAAGCGCTTCGTCTGGATAGATAACAGCCCGGCCGGCGAGAATTGGTGGGCCGGCGCGGGGGGCGGCAACGCGGTCTCGCGTTATATGTACGTCGACAACGCCCACTACACCGATACCGGCAAGGCCTGGCTGGGTCGCCGGATCGGCATGAGCGCCAAGGCCGCGCTGAGAACGGTGGCGTCAGCCGGATAGCCTGCTGTCCCGACTACCAGCAGTACAGCTGGTAGTCCGTATCGTCGTCATCCTCGTCCTCGTCCTCGTTTCGCGGCGGCTTTTTCCCGAAGCGGGCGGTCCAGGCCGCGCGCAGGCGCTGGAAGAGGCCACGGCGCACGCGTGGCGCGGTCGGCGAACGCGCCGTCGTGATCTTGCCAGGTAACGAGTCGAATACCCCCGTATTCACGCGTTCCACCCCCCCAATTTTTATTTTGGGGGATCATTGTTCTGTAAAGCTTGTGTGACAATCAACCTTAGCTGGTGGCGCCCCGGAAATGGGGAGTGGGCGCCGCCGCAAGGACGTTTCGAAGGCTCAGGCGTCGCGTGACGCCGCGACCCGCTGGGTCAATCCCCTGAGCAGCGTCCGGCCCTTCACCCAGGCCCCATGCCCGCTGTCGACATTGATATGTCCCGCACGCCCGAGATCGACGAACTCCGAGCCCCAGCTCCGCGCGAACGCTTCGGCGCGGTCGATTTCGACATAGGGGTCGTCGCGGCTGGCCACGACCAGGCTGGGGAAAGGCAGGCGCTGGCGGGGGATGGGCGAGAAGCCGACCAGCAGGCGGCCGGCAGGGCCCTCGCGGTTGACGTCGGCGGGGGCGACCAGCATGGCGCCGCCGACGCCGCGTCCGCCGGTCACCTGGGCCAGGTGGCAGATCAGGGCGCAGCCCAGGCTGTGGGCGACCAGGATAGCGCCGGGGTTCTGGCGCACGGCCTCGGCCAGGCTGATGGTCCAGTCGCCCAGCAGCGGGTGCTCCCAGTCCTGCTGGTCGACGCGCTGGGCGTTCGGCAGTTCGCGCTCCCAATGGCTCTGCCAGTGGTCGGGACCGGAGTTGTAGAGGCCCGGCACGATCAGGATCGGCGGATCGTCACGATCGCGGCGGGGCGCTTCCAAGATGGTGGGTGTCGGGGTCATGAGTACAACTCTGGCTACCCGGCGGAGATGCCCCATTCCGCCGCTTTCGAACAATTCATATCAATTGGATAGGAATTGAGAAAAGCTGGGGCGAGACGATGGTTTCGCCCCAGCTCTCAGGCCTGTGATCAGGCCGCGATCTTGTCGCCGCGATGCAGCGGATCAGGCAGGGGATCGCCCGACTTCACGAACTGCAGCGACACCGAGTTGATGCAGTAGCGCAGGCGCGTCGGGGCCGGGCCGTCCGGGAAGACGTGGCCCTGGTGGCTGTCGCAGCGGGCGCAGCGGGTCTCGATGCGGACCATGCCGTACGAGTCGTCGCGGATGCCCAGCACGTGGTCCTCGGCGAACGGCGCGTAGAAGCTGGGCCAGCCGGTGCCGCTCTCGAACTTGGTCTCGTGCTTGAACAGCGGCAGGCCGCACAGGCGGCAGGCATAGACGCCGGGGCTCTTCTCGCCCAGCAGGCCGCCGCAGAACGGGGCCTCGGTGCCGTGATGCAGAAGGACTCGCGCCTCCTCGGCCGTCAGGTCGGCCTCCAGGCGTTCACGCTCGGCCTCGTTCGGCGGCGTCAGGTCGAATCCGGCGGTTGAAAGGGCGGCTGTGTCTGTCATGACAGCCAATGTAGGTGTTCGGGCGTTCGTCCGGTAGCACCCCCGTGAGGAGATCCGCATGACCGTCGCCGTCGCATTCCTGCAGCCGGGCTGGGCCGATTGGGAGGCCGGCAGCGTGCTGGCGCTGCTGCGCCGGGAGCTGAAGGTGCAGATCGAGATCGCCACGCCGGACGGCGAGCCGGAGACCTCGATCGGCGGCGTGCTGGCCGCGGCCGACTATCGCTTCGACGATCCGGTGCTGAACGACGCCGACCTCTTCATCCTGATCGGCAGCGACGCCTGGGCCGAGGGCGAGAACAAGGCGGTCAGCGGCCTGCTGCGCCAGGCCTTCGCCGACGGCAAGCCGGTGGCCGGCATCTGCGCCGGCACCACGGCCCTGGCCCACGCCGGCCTGTTCGAGGGGCGCAAGCACACCTCGAACGGCGCCGAATGGCTGGCCAAGACCGTCGAGGGCTATGCGGGCGCCGAGCACTATGTCGACACGCCCCGCGCGGTCAGCGACGGCAAGGTGGTCAGCGCTTCGGGCCTGGCGCCGGTGAGCTTCGCGGCGGCCGTGGCGCGGCTGGTGGCGCCAGAGGCCGAGGAGATGATCGTGGGGTATGAAGCGATGTTCGCGCGGGAGTTCTCGGAGGGCTGATCCCCAACTCCGTTCTTCCCGGCGAAAGCCGGGACCTAGATGGAAGAGCGCTGTGGCGGGTTCTATGAACGCCGCGCGCTTCCAATCAGCCCCACCGCTATGAGATCTGGGCCCCGGCTTTCGCCGGGGAGACGGAAGGTGGGGTAGGGCTATTTCAGAGCCGCCACCCCAACACGCGCGACCTGCCCATCCTGCACCGCCGTGCCGCCAGACACGCCCACCGCGCCGACGATCTTGCCGTCGACCAGCAGCAGCTCGCCGCCTTCCAGCGCCATGGCGCCGGTGAAGATCGAGTTCAGCGTGCCGGCCTTCACCGCGTCCTGGAAGTAGGACGAGGGTTTGCGGAAGTTGGCGGCGGTCTGGGCCTTCTTGAGCGCGACCTCGGTCGAGCCGTATTGCGTGCCGTCCATCTTCTCGCTGAGCACCGGCTGGCCGTTCGACTCCAGCACGGTGATGACCATGGTCCAGCTGTTCTTGCGGGCCTCGGCCTCGGCGGCGGCGACCACGGCCTTGGCCTCGGCCAGGGTGATGACGCGGCTGGAATAGGGCGGCGAGACAGGCACGGGCGGTTGCGCCGCCGGGGTTTGGGCCAGGGCGGAGCCGCCGACCAGGCAGAGGCCGGCGGCGATCAGGGCGATGGTCTTCGTCATGGCAGCACGACCTCGTCGTTCAGGGTGGTGTTCTGGGGTTGCGTGGCGACGATCCGGACGCGCAGGCCCTGGGCCTTCACGCCGGCCGGGATCTTCAGCTTGATCGAAGCGGTCTTGGGCAGCAGGTCCGTCGGGGCCTTCAGGGCCGGGGTCGGCGCGCTGGCCAGCACCTTGCCGGCCGCATCGACCAGTTCGAGCTTGGCCGGCGCGGCGTCCTGGGCGCCCAGGCTGTGAACCTTGGCGGTGATGGCCGAACCCTTCACCACCACGTCGTCACGACCGATGCCCAGGTCGGCGCGCTTGGCCGGATCGTCGCCGGCCGTGACCAGCTTCATGTCGATGACCGTGGTCTGGCGCGGCGCCAGCACGACCTTGGTCCCGAGGCTGCGCTCGAACGGCAGGGGGCGTGTCTCGGCCGAGCCGTCGATGGCGTCGTCACCGTTGGCGTCGAGGCCTTGCGACAGACTCCATTGGCCCGGCGCGACGTTCCAGCCGGTCATGGTCGCCGTCACCGGTTTGTCGGTGGTGTTGTAGGCGATGACCTTGAAGCCGGTCTTGGTGGCGTCCTTGACCAGCACCGCCACGTCCGTGCCGTCCACGCCGTCGAAGCGCCACGAGACGGTGTGGCCCGGGGTCATCTGGCTGCGCTTGTTGGCGATGCCGCCCATGCGCGTGCGTTGCAGGATGTCCGACGGCAGCTCCACACGGTCGGACCACCAGTGGCCCTCGGTGTGCATGTACATGTGCTGGTCGTTGAACTGGATCTCGTCGGCATAGAGGTCCTCGAGGAAGCTCTTGTCGCCGGTCAGGGTCCAGGCGCTGTAGCGCTCCAGCGCGCCGCCCTTCTTGGCGGCGGCCAGGATCTGGTCCTTGGCAGTGGCGGAGAGGCCCATCTCGGTCAGGGCGTTCTCGTTGATGCTGCCCAGCGACTTGATGCTGTTCTTGCCGATCCGCCACTTGATCGGCGTCAGGTACTTGGCGTCGCCGGTCAGGCGATAGGCCTGCCAGAACACCTGGAACGGACCGTCGGCGCCCGAGCCCTGCAGCACCGTGCCGCCGCGCTCGGCGTCGCTGCGCCAGTTGATCTCGTTGGGGTACGAGCCGTCCTTGGCGACGTGCGCCAGGTAGCCGTCGGCCAGGCCGATGACCAGGTCGCGGGCGGTCTTGTCGCCGTTGTAGTCGCTGGTCAGGATCGCCGGGTGGGTGACGCCGAACGAGTACGGCTTCTGCCACTCCCACGGGCCTTCGCGGTACGAGATCTTGCCGCTGTACCAGTTGGTGTTGAAGTGGACGTGGCCGGCCGGGTTCCTGTCGATCACCCGGGGCAGGGCCTTCACGGTGGCGAACATGCGCTCGACCGCCTTGGGCTCGCCATAGTGGATGTACATCGCCTCGGCGTCCGAGTTGATGCCTTCCTCGTAGGCGTGCAGCTCGTCGGTGACGATGGTCGACAGGCCGTCGGTGAACATGCCGTTCTTGTGGGCGGCGTCGGCCAGGCGGTCATGCGAGGTCGTCAGCTTGTCGGTCTGGACGCCCATCAAAACGAGGCCCGGCCACTGCTGCAGCAGATCGGTGTCGTCCGAGATGCCGCCGCCGAAGTCGCCGAAGTCCGACTGGCGCTCATCGACCCACCAGTTGACGAACTTGGAGACCAGCTTGAGGTCTTCCAGCTGGCGGAAGGCCCACAGCGGCGTCTTGTCGGTGGGCTTGGGCTGATCGAAGGCCGGCCAGCCCTGGCTGCCATAGGTGATGTCGCCCCAGTACTCGCGGCCGATCTGGTTGTCGGGATCGACCTTCAACAGGTCGGAGATATCGGCATAGAGGCGGCGATAGAGGCCCTGGCGCTTGGAGGTGGTGTGCTCCTCGACCAGGAAGGCCCAGTTGTCCTTCACCTGGTTCAGGCGGTCGGCGACGTGCTCGGCCTTGGCCTGGTCGCGGTCCTTGAGGACGAGGCGGATCTTGGCGCCGTCCAGGGCCTTGGGCCCGAAGTCGGCGCTGTCGGCGGCGATGGTCAGGTACAGGCTGTCGGGCGTCAGGATGCGGTCGCGCATGTCCAGCCAGACGGTGCGGGCCTCGCCGGCCTTCACCGAGACGCTGACGTCGATCATGTTGCGGCCCGGCCAGATCGGGTCCTTGACCTGGATGTTGAGCGGGATGGTCGTTCCCGCCGCGCCGGGCAGGGCGGGGATGTCGATGGCCACGCCGTCCAGGCCGTCGCGGGCGTTCTCCCAGCCATAGGCCCAGTTGCGGGCCAGGGCCTGCGCCGCCGGCGCGTCGCCGAAGCCCGACGGGATCAGCACGTGGACGATCGGCAGGCCCTTGGCGGTCAGGTCGCCGGCGGGGCGCTTGCGGCTCGGCGCGCCTTCGGGCAGGGCCACGACCGTGGCGCGCTCGCCGGCCGGGTGGCGGCCGGTGATGTAGGCGTTGAGCTGCGCCAGGTTCAGATAGTCCGGCGCCACGTCGGCGCGGACCACGTAGCTCATCTTGAACGCGTCCTTGGGCTCAGGCCCGGCGGTGACGTTATAGGCCCAGATCTCCTGGATCGGGGTCTCCTGGGCGACGTTGGTGAAGGTCAGGACGCCGCCGGTCAGCGGCTTGGCCAGGGTGCTGACCGTGCGCTCCTGGTCCTTGGGCCGCGTACCGACCGAAGCGCCCTTGTCGCCGGCCTTGGCGGCCCACGAGAGATCGCCATAGGCCGGGCCCTGGATCTCGATGCGGTTCACCGGCTCGTCGGGCAGGGTCAGGGTCAGGGCCTTGCCGCCGTCGACATAGACGTTCCAGTCCGGGAGCTGGAAGTAGTCGTTACGGCCGGGCAGGCGCGAGCGGTTGTAGACGCCGGGCCAGGTGGTCTCGGCGATGCCGTCCGTGCCCTTCCACATCCACTCCTTGATGTCCTTGGCGTCCTTGAATTCGACCTTGCGGATCGTGGTCTTGTCGTCGGTCAGGAGCGGGGGGAGGTCCTTGTTCCAGCCGTAGCGCTGCTTCCAGGCGGCGTGGATAGCCGGGTCGTCCAGGGTGGCGACCGGCGCGGCGGCGGCCGGCGCCTCGTTGCGGGAGAGGGCGGCGATGGCGTCGGCGGCCAGCGGGCGGTCGTAGACGCGCAGCTCGTCCAGGTCGCCGCCGCGGGTGAAGTTGTAGCGGCTCTGCACTTGGTGCGGGGCGACGACCCGGCCGGCGACGCCGAACTGGTCCAGACCCGCGTCATAGACCGCCTTGGTCTGCGTCTTGGCGGCCAGCTTGCCGTCGACGAACAGCTGCACGCCGGTCGTCTCGTCCCAGGTGAAGGCCAGGTGGGTCCAGGCATCGGCGGCCGGGTTCTTGTCGACCTTGAACGACACCCGCGTGCGGGCCAGGCCGTTGTCGGTGACGAAGGCGTCGAAGCCGTGGCCGTTCCAGTCGATGCGCAGGAACGCCATGTCCCAGCTGGAGTGGTCGGCATAGCCGACGCGGAAGATCACGAACGGCGCGACGCCAACCGGATAGCCCGAGCGCCAGAAGAAGGAGAGCGTGCCGCGCTGAGCCTGGATGTTGCCGGGCGCGTTCCACGAGACGACGCCGTCGTCCTCGGCGTGGAAGCCCTTGCCGGCCCTGCCGTCGGCGATCGATGTGACCTTGTCGGCGAAGTTGGGGATGGGGTCACCGGCGGCGACGTCGGCGACGAGGCCCTTGTCGCCCGAGACCTTGAACAGCAGGGCCGGCTCGGCGCTCTGGGCGGCCGCAGCGGCGTTGGCGAGGATCAGCGCGCAGGCCGAGCCCAGGAAAATCGCCTTCATAGATTGTCTCCTCCCGGTGGCGTTCCATCGCGGCTTCCGCACTAATGGAAACCGGTGTCATGCCTGAGCTCTGGTTTAGCGCCCTAAGGGCAAGCTTGCAAACCCGACGGGGACTGATAGGCCGTGCTGCAAAGCACAAAATCTTTGGGCGGAAGTTGCGATGTTTTCCAAGATTCTGATCGCCAACCGGGGTGAGATCGCGGTCCGCGTGATCAAGACGTGCCGTCGCCTGGGCATCAAGACCGTGGTCGTCTATTCCGACGCCGACGCTGGCAGCCTGGCCGTCGAGATGGCCGACGAGACCGTGCACATCGGCGCCTCGCCGGCCGCCCAGAGCTACCTCGTCGCCGACAAGATCATCGCCGCCTGCAAGGAGACGGGCGCGCAAGCGGTGCACCCAGGCTTCGGCTTCCTGTCGGAGAACGCCAGCTTCGCCCAGCGCTGCGCCGACGAGGGGATCGTCTTCATCGGCCCCAACCCCGGCGCCATCCAGGCCATGGGCGACAAGATCGAGAGCAAGAAGTTCGCCCAGGCCTCGGGCGTCTCCTGCGTGCCCGGCCACATCGGCGAGATCGCCGACACCGCCGAGGCCGTGACGATCTCCGAGCAGATCGGCTATCCGGTGATGATCAAGGCGTCGGCCGGCGGCGGCGGCAAGGGCATCCGCGTGGCCTGGAACCGCAAGGATGTCGAGGAGGGCTTCCCGGCCGTGCGCGCCGAGGCCAAGGCCAGCTTCGGCGACGACCGCATCTTCATCGAGAAGTTCATCGAGAGCCCGCGCCACATCGAGATCCAGGTGCTGGGCGACAAGCACGGCAACGTCGTCCACCTGTTCGAGCGCGAGTGCTCGATCCAGCGCCGGAACCAGAAGGTCATCGAGGAGGCCCCGTCGCCGCTGCTGGACGAGGCCACCCGCGCGGCCATGGGCGCCCAGGCCGTCGCCCTGGCCAAGGCGGTCAACTATGACAGCGCGGGCACGGTCGAGTTCGTCGCCGGCCAGGACAAGAGCTTCTTCTTCCTGGAGATGAACACCCGCCTGCAGGTCGAGCACCCGGTCACCGAACTGATCACGGGCCTTGATCTCGTCGAGCAGATGATCCGCTCGGCCTATGGGGAGAAGATGGCGTTCGGCCAATCGGACCTGAAGATCAACGGCTGGGCCATCGAGAG
This sequence comes from Caulobacter sp. GW456-12-1-14-TSB4, assembly GCF_059424195.1. Lineage (NCBI taxonomy): Bacteria > Pseudomonadati > Pseudomonadota > Alphaproteobacteria > Caulobacterales > Caulobacteraceae > Caulobacter > Caulobacter sp. GW456-12-1-14-TSB4. Next base: position 59,638 of record NZ_JBWKZF010000005.1, on the reverse strand, counting down.
CCGCATCTACGCCGAGGACCCGTACCGCAAGTTCCTGCCCAGCATCGGCCGCCTGGTCCGCTATGACCCGCCGGCTGAGGGCGAGAAGGACGGCTACAAGGTCCGCAACGACGCCGGCGTCCGCGAGGGCGACGAGATCTCGATGTACTACGACCCGATGATCTCCAAGCTGTGCGCGTGGGCCCCGACCCGGATCGCGGCGATCGACGGCATGGGCCGGGCGCTGGAGGACTTCCACATCGAGGGCCTGGGCCAGAACATCCCGTTCCTGGCCGCGGTGATGGACCAGGAGCGCTTCCGGTCCGGCAAGATCTCGACCAACTACATCAAGGACGAGTTCCCCGAGGGCTTCCACGGGACCGAGCCGACGCCCGAGCAGCTCGACATCCTGACCGCCGTCGGCGCGGCCATGCAGCGCGTCTATGCCGCGCGGGCCCGCAACTACGATACGGGCCTGCTGGGCAAGCCGCGCGACACCTGGACGGTGGCGATCGGCGAGAGCCGCCGCCGCGTGAAGGTCAGCGGTCAGGACGACATCGCGATCGACCTGCTCGACGAAGGCCGCACCCTGGCCCTGACCGACATCGACTGGCGTCCGGGCAAGCCGGTGTTCAAGGGCCTGCTGGACGGCAAGGCCTTCACGGTCCAGGCCGCCCCGGCGGCCGAGGGCTTCACCGTCCGCCACCGCGCCGCCAAGGCCCGGGTGCTGGTCCTGACCCGCCGTTCAGCCGAGCTGCACGACAAGCTGCCCGAGAAGCAGGCCGCCGACACCTCCAAGCTGGTGCTGTCGCCGATGCCGGGCCTGGTCGTCTCGATGGACGTCACCGCCGGCCAGCAGGTCCGCGAGGGCGAGGTGGTCTGCGTGCTCGAGGCCATGAAGATGCAGAACATCATCCGCGCCGAGCGCGACGGGGTGGTGAAGGCCGTCAACGCCAAGGGCGGCGATCCGGTGGCGGCCGACGAGGTGCTGGTGGAGTTCGCGTAACAGCGTCTTGAAGAAGATCTGAGGTTGAGCCATCAAAGGGTATGGTCAAGCTCGCGCACAAAGAAGTCCTCGATACCTACCTCTCCTGGAAGGGGCGCATCGGGCGAGGTGAGTTCTGGGCGTTCGGCGTCGCCCTGACCATCGCCTGGTGGGTGGTGGTTCTGCTCGGCGGTCTGTTCGGCGCGGTTGGCGGCGGCATTGTCGCGCTCGTGGCCTGGCTGGCGATGACCGTGGGTTATGCCGGTCTGATGGTGAAGCGCGGGCACGATCGTGGCCGCCCGGCCGTCTGGTCGGTCATCGTCCATGCGATCCGGTCGGTGTTGCAACTGGTGAGCATGGCCACGAACAACGACGGCGGCGTCTTGATGCTGCAGGCCTTGGTGATCGTCTATGTCCTCATCGACTACGCCGTCCTGCCGGGCCAGCCGAAAGGCAACAAATACGGCTTCGCGCCAGGTTCCGGCTCCAGCAAGCCGCAGCTGAACCTGGGCGCCGAGGAGCCCGCCGAACCCACTCTTTCGAGCGAGACGCCGAAAGCCTAGATTGCCGGCTCGGCGCGGCCGCCGACTCGGAGTCAGGACCAGATGAGCGATCGTAGCGAATGGGCGGAGCTGTTCCTGTCGTCGAACGGCAGGCTGGCGCGGACGCCGTTCCTGATCGCCTGCGCCGTGATCCTGGGCGTGGCGGTGCTGTACGAGGCCATCGCCGGCTACACCCTGCACTGGCTGACCGGCTGGCTGGTCTATCCGGCCCTGCTGTTCTCGGGCGCCTGCGTGCTGTCCAAGCGCCTGCACGATCGCGGCCGGTCGGGCTGGTGGTCGCTGCTGGTGCTGGTGGCGGTGATCGCGGTGTGGCCGCAGCCCGAGCACTTCCTGGACTTCATGTTCTGCCTGGTGATCGTCTGGGCGGTGGTCGAACTGGGCGTCATGGGCGGCGAGCAGGGGGCCAATCGGTATGGGCCCAACCCGCTGAAGACGATCGCGATCTAAGGCCCCCACCTGAACCCCTCTCTCTTTGAGAGAGGGGATTGGGCGCGCTGCATCCTCGGCGTTCGCAAAATGGAACTTAGCGAAATCAATCCCTTGTCGATTTTACGCGCCCCTGAATGATCCGCGTTTAAAACCACCCCCATACTCTTCCTCACCTGACAGCGCGAAAGGGACGTCCGGCCGGCGATCGTGACGGCTGTCAGGGGTGGTCGAGCGGGAAGTGCTCGTCGGCGCGGGGGCGACTCCGCAACTGCATCCCTCTGGCGGCGGTCGGCCCTGGAACACAGAAACGACGTGGGATGTCGGGCCGACGACGCAGCAGGCAGGCGCTGAAATCGCGCCTGTGGTCCGGGACCGGGGTTCGTCGCCCTGGCCCGCCCGTCGGGGGCCGACTGTCGGAAGCGGGTTAATACCCCGCGCCCCGCTGGCTCATCGGATAACGGCTACGCGGAGCGCTCTGGCTTCGTCGAAACGGTAACACTCAAACCTATCTCCGGGCGTCGCCCGGGGCGCTCCGCTTCCCTTTCATCACCTTCAGCGGCAAACCGCGTGAGGCTGAGAACGCATGACCCTAGGCCGGCGCGCCTTTTCAAGCAGGAGGAGGGGCATCCTCGACCGGGCCGAAGATGTTCTGGAAGCTGGCCTTCAGGGCCGCGTCGGCCTCGTCCAGCGTGACGGGCAAACCGAGGTCCACCAGGCTGGTCACCCCATGCTCGACCTGGCCGCAGGGCACGATGCCGGAGAAGTGGTCCAGCTCCGGCTCCACGTTCAGGCTGATGCCGTGGAAGCTGACCCACTTGCGCAGCTTCACGCCGATGGCGGCGATCTTGTCCTCGCGGCTCCAGCCCGCGCCCTTGCGCTCGACCCAGACGCCGACCCGGCCGTCGCGCAGCTCGCCGGTGACGTTGAAGGCGGCCAGGGCGTCGATGATCCAGGCCTCCAGCGCCGCCACGAAGGCGCGCACGTCGCGGCCGCGCTTGGTCAGGTCCAGCATGACATAGGCCACCCGCTGGCCGGGGCCATGATAGGTGAACTGCCCGCCGCGCCCGCTCTCGAACACCGGGAAGCGGTCGGGCTGGATCAGGTCGCCCGGCTTGGCCGAGACGCCCGCCGTATAGAGCGGCGGATGCTCCAGCAGCCAGATCAGCTCGCCCGCCGTCCCGTCGGCGATGGCGGCCGCGCGCGCCTCCATGGCGGCAACGGCTGCCGGGTAGGGCACGTAGTCGGTCGAAACCGCCCAGCCAACTTGTGCCGCGTCATCGCGGCCCATGGTCGGAAGTCCTGTATTTTCAGCGCTTAACGGGAGAGCAAGCATGTGGCCCTAATCTTGCGATCGAGACGGTGGCGACCCGGTCGGTCGCGTGTGTCAGTTCAAGGGTCTTACTTCGTGAGCCAGGTCAACGCCGTCAATGTCGAGATCTCCGTTCTGCTGGGGCGCTCGATTCTACCCATGCAGCAGCTGCTGCGCATGGGCCGCGGCGCGGTGATCCCGCTGGACGCCAAGACCAATGACGAAGTGTGGATCCTGGCCAACAACCACCCGATCGCGCGCGGCGAGATCCAGATCAGCGACGACCGCATCGCCATCCAGGTGACCCGCGCGGCCGACGTCTACGACTACATGGCCGGCGGCGCCTAAGGCCTCGCTTGCGATTGCGCCCGAACGCATGAAAGACGTCTTCCGCGAAGAGCGGGAGACGTGATGCGACGGCAAGCGACGATCCTGGCCAGCTTGGTGGCCCTGTCCCTGACGGCCGGCGCCGCGCCGGCCAAGTCCCACTCGGGCATCTGGGACAATATCCGGTCCATCGAGGAAACCGGCGACATCGTCGGCGCCCGTGTCCAGGTATTCGACGGCCCCAAGCCCTACGTCCTGGCGCGGATCTGTGAAGGCGAGTGCCCCGTCGAGGCGCTTCGCTCGTCCGCCGTGATCAAGGGTGACACGATCACCTTCGACTACCGCATGGACAGCAATCCGCCCGAGACGCTGCACGTCGTCGGCCGTTTCACGCGCAAGGGCCTGATCCTCAGGACCTACCCGGAATCCGAGGAACAACTCTTGCGGCCGGGCAAGCCGTACGAGTGAGCGCGGCTTTAGCGCGCGATCCGCAACTCGGTTCTTGCCGAACCAGACTCAGTTTGCTACCAGCCGCCCCTCACCACGATGCGGTCGTGGCGGAATTGGTAGACGCGCAGCGTTGAGGTCGCTGTATCGCAAGATGTGGAAGTTCGAGTCTTCTCGACCGCACCAGTGTTGAACACAGAATAGAGCGCTCCTGGCGAAATCGGTTTCCGACTCGCTGGGGGCGCTCTAATCGTTTCAGGCCCTGATTTCGCCTCAGGGACGCTTCATCGGACCGCAGCCCACGAACCCACGCGCTCTTTGAGCTCAGGAGGCCCCCATGACCCGGGAAACCGCCGAACTGACCGATGACGTGTTGGACGACATCCCGCTGGCCAAGTCCGAGACCCCCGAGGAGCTGGAAGATCTCGCCCTAGGCGACGACTACGCCCTCAATCCCGAATATGTCGAGATGGTGATCGACGCGGTCGACAGCGGCGATCTCAAGCGTCTGCGCGAGCTGGTCACGGCGCTGGAGCCGGCCGACGTCGCCGACCTGATGGGCTTCCTCACCGCCGACTACCGCGAGGACGTGATCCCGCTGCTCGACCCGGAAGCCCTGGGCGAGATTCTGTCGGAGATGGACGAGAACCTGCGCGAGGAAGTCCTCGAAGCCACCCCGTCCGTGACCCTGGCCCGGGCGCTGGAGGAGCTGGACACCGACGACGCCGCCGACGTCATCGACGACCTGGACGACACCAAGCGCTTCCAGGTGCTGGCCGCCATGGGCGAGACCGATCGCGCCGCCATCGAGACGACCCTGTCGTACGAGGACGAGACCGCTGGCCGCCTGATGCAGCGCGAATTCCTGGCCGCGCCGGAATTCTGGACCGTCGGCCAGACGATCGACCACGTCCGCGAGGCGGGCGACCAACTGCCCGAGCTCTTCTTCGACGTCTATGTGGTCGACCCGACCTACAAGCCCGTCGGGGCGATCCCGATCAGCATCCTGCTGCGCAGCCGCCGCGAGACGCCGCTGGCCGAGCTGATGGAGGCGGCGACCGAAATCGATGTCGGCATGGACCAGGAAGAGGTCGCCTACATCTTCGACAAGTACCACCTGATCAGCGCTCCGGTGATCGACGCGGGCGGACGCCTGGTGGGCCAGATCACCGTCGACGACATCGTCGAGGTCATCCGCGACGAAGCGCAGGAAGACATCCTCGCCCTGGCCGGTGTGTCCGACGCCGGCCGTGACGCCTCGGTGATCGAGATCGTCAAGTCGCGCCTGCCGTGGCTGATGTTGAACCTGGCCACCGCGACCCTGGCGGTCAGCGGCGTGGCCATCTTCCAGGCCGAGATCGCCCAGCTGGTGGCCCTGGCCATCCTGATGCCGATCGTCTCGTCCCTGGGCGGCAACGCCGGCACCCAGACCCTGGCCGTGGCCGTGCGCGCCCTGTCCAGCAAGGAGCTGACCACGGCCAACGCCCGCCGGATCGTGCTGCGCGAGCTGCTGGTCGGCCTGGTCAACGGCGTGTGCCTGGCCCTGGTCATGGGCGCGGCGACCTATCTCTTCTTCGGCCCCGCCGACCACCACGGCAAGCTGGCGATCATCGTCGGCTCGGCCCTGATCGCCAACATCTTCACCGCCGCCCTGGGCGGCATCCTGATGCCCCTGGCGCTGGAGAAGATGGGCCGAGACCCCGCGGTGTCGTCGTCGATTTTCGTGACCTTCCTGACGGATTTCACCGGCTTCTTCGCGGTGCTGCTGATCGCGGCGCTCTTGCTGCACTGACGCCTTTCTCGCCTCAGTAGGGAAAACTGGCGCCGACCTTGCGCCGAGACAGGCGAACGCATCCGCGTCTGTCTCAAACTGGGTCAAACTCCGCGATGAAACCGCGCCATCAGGTCACCCGGACGGCCGTCGATCTCATCAAGAGATTCGAAGGCTACCGTCAGAAGGCCGCGCAGCTCCCCGACGGGCGCTGGACGGTCGGCTATGGCCATACCCTGACCGCTCGCGAGGGCGCCTCCGTCTCTGAAAAGGACGCCGAGGCCCTGCTGCTGTACGACCTGATCTCGGTCGCCCATTCGGTCAACGAACATACCTACGCGCCGCTGAACCAGAACCAGTTCGACGCCCTGGTCTGCTTCGCCTTCAATATCGGTCTCGACAACTTCCTCCGCTCGGGCGTGCTGCGCCGGATCAATGAAGGCTCGCTGCTGCAAGCGGCGTGCGCGATGGAGATGTGGCGCAAGGCCGACTTCGAGGGCGAGCGGATCGTCATCGACGCCCTGGTCCGCCGCCGCTCGGCCGAGAAGACCCTGTTCCTGACGCCGGCCAACGGCGAATGGGTGCCCGCGCCCAGCCCGGTGCTGCGCCCGAAGGTCGATTACGACGCCGGCTGCGCCATTCCGAAACAGACGCCGATGGCCGTCAACACCCGCACCGAGGGCGACCGCGTCGTCACCGAGCGCGAGGAAGGCCTGCCGCTGAACATCGTCGTCCCGGAAGAGGACGGCCCGACCGCCACCGAAACCTCGGCCGCCGCCGTCGCCGCGCGCCTTGAGGCCATCCTGCCGGACGCGCCGCTGGCCGCTCCGACCACGACTACGACCGCGCCAAAGCCCGTGCGCCAGGACGACCTGGGCCTGCCGGAGCCGCCGGCTCCGGTCCAGCTGACCGTCACCGAGCCCGCGCCGGTGCTGTTCCAGGACGAGACGACCACGACCCCGGTCGAGCCGGTCGCCGCGCCGGTCGAGTTCACGCCGTTCCGCCTGACGCCGCAGCCAGTCGAGGAAGTCGCACGGCCGACGCCGGTCGAAAGCTTCGCCCCGGCCTCGCAGACGGTCCAGAGCGAGCCGACCCTGTTCGGCGGCCCGGCCGCCAGCTCGTCGGTGTTCAATCTGGGCGGCTTCTCGACCAGCGAGGAAGTCGACCTGCAGACGATGGACGTCTCCCTGGTCCAGGCCGAAGATCCGCGCTTTGGCAACACCAGCCTGCTGGTCAGCCTGGGCATCCTGGGCCTGGCCCTGTTCGGCGGTGGCGTGCTGTGGATCCTGACCGTGGCCGCGGGCTCCGACACCGGCGTGAAGATGTTCGGCTACGGCGCCAGCATGATTGGCGCGATCTGTTTCGTGGTTTCGGCCTATCTTCTGCTCCGCCGCCTTGCCGGCCCCGATGCGAGCGACGAAGAATAGTTTTCTTTGCTTCCCCGAGAGCCTGGAGGGCTCTCTTTCTTAGAGATAGCGCGCCAATCGCCGAAACCGGCAACCACTTTCGGCTGGCGCGCTAGGGGAACTTGAGCAAGAACGCCCGCAGGTCACAAAGACCGGCGGGCGTTTGTGCTGTGGGAGGAGCTAACATGACGAATTTCGCACCCTCGATGGATTTCGCGCTGGGCGAGACGGCGGACGCGATCCGCGACACCACGGCCCGCTTCGCCGCCGACAAGATCGCGCCGGTCGCCGCCAAGATCGACGAAACCAATGAATTCCCGCGCGACCTGTGGGTCCCGATGGGCGACCTGGGCCTGCACGGCATCACGGTCGAGGAAGAGTTCGGGGGCCTCGGCCTCGGCTATCTCGAGCACGTGATCGCCATGGAGGAGATCTCTCGCGCCTCGGCCTCGGTGGGTCTCAGCTACGGCGCGCACTCCAACCTCTGCGTCAACCAGATCCGCCGCTGGGCCACGCCCGAGCAGAAGCAGCGCTACCTGCCCAAGCTGATCAGCGGCGAGCACGTCGGTTCGCTGGCCATGAGCGAGGCCGGCTCGGGCTCGGACGTCGTGTCGATGAAGCTGCGCGCTGAACAAAAGGGCGACCGCTACGTCCTGAACGGCACGAAGTTCTGGATCACCAACGCCCCGCACGCCGACACCCTGGTGGTCTACGCCAAGACGGATGAGCGCCGGATCACCGCCTTCATCGTCGAAAAGGGCATGAAGGGCTTCAGCGTCTCCAAGAAGCTGGACAAGATGGGCATGCGCGGCAGCGACACCGCCGAGCTGGTGTTCGAGGACTGCGAGATTCCGGAAGAGAACGTCATGGGCCCGGTCGGCGGCGGCGTCGGGGTGCTGATGAGCGGCCTCGACTACGAGCGCGCCGTGCTCAGCGCCGGTCCGCTGGGTATCATGCAGGCCTGCCTGGATATCGTCCTGCCCTATGTCCGCGACCGCAAGCAGTTCGGCCAGGCCATCGGCTCGTTCCAGCTGATGCAGGGCAAGATCGCCGACATGTACGTGGCCCTGAACTCGGCCCGCGCCTATGTCTACGCCGTGGCTCGCGCTTGCGACGCCGGCAAGACCACGCGCTTCGACGCGGCCGGCGCGATCCTGATGGCGTCCGAGAACGCCGTGAAGGTGTCGCTGGAAGCCATCCAGGCCCTGGGCGGCGCCGGCTACACCAAGGAGTGGCCGGTCGAGCGCCTGCTGCGCGACGCCAAGCTCTACGACATCGGCGCCGGCACCAACGAGATCCGCCGCTTCCTGATCGGCCGCGAGCTGATCGGGGCTTAAGGCTCCAGCCGCACCACCGTCACCGACGCCGGCGCCAGGGGCAGCACCAGCTTGCCGCCCTTGGCCTTGGCGCTGACGGGCTTCGGCGCGACCGTGTTCGGGGCCTCGAAGGTGTTGATGCTGTTGAAGCGCGGCGCGGCCAGGGTCCGGCCGACGACCGCCTTGGCCGGTAGTTCGACCTCGGCAGCCTGATGCGGATCGAGGTTCGTCACCGCCAGCCACAGCGCGCCGCCCTTGTCGCGGGCGGCGATGGCGTCCAGGCGGGGCAGGGCGGTGTCGCCTTCCTGGTAGGTCCCCGCGTCGAGCTTGATCGGCACGGACGTCGCGTCCTGGAACGGCGTGTACATCGAGAACAGGTGGTAGGTCGGCGTCAGCAGCATCTTGCCGCCGTCGGTCAGGATCATCGCCTGCAGCACATTGACCATCTGGGCGATGTTGGCGCCGCGCACCCGGTCGGCGTGGCGGGCGAAGATGTTCAGGGTCAAAGCCGCCAGCAGCGCGTCGCGCTGGCTGTTCTGCTGGTAGAGGAAGCCGGGGTTCGTGCCCTTCTCGACCGCGTACCAGGCGCCCCATTCGTCGACATAGAGCCCGACCTTCTTCTCCGGGTCATAGCGGTCCATGATCGCGGCGTGGTCGGCGACATAGGTCTCCATCCGCAGGGCCGACTTCAGCACCAGCGCATAGGCCGCCTCGTCGAAGCCGGTCGCGGCCATGTTCGGCGGCCACTTGGCGAAGCCGGAATAGGCGTGCAGCGACAGGGCCTCGAAGTCCCAGGCGTAATTGCGGTTGCTTCAGGCCTTCATGACCGTGTCGGTCCAGACCTTGTCGTCGTCGCTGGGGCCGGCGGCGACGCGGACCATGCCCTTCTGGCCGCTGTCATAGTTGCGAGCGAAGGTGGCGTACTTGCGCAACTCCTGCACGTACTGGTCGGCGGTCATCGCCCCGCCGCAGCCCCAGTTCTCATTGCCGATGCCCAGCAGGCGCACCGTGTAGGGCGCGGGGTGGCCGTTGGCGGCGCGTTCCTTGGCGAGAGCGGTCGGCCGGTCGGACGTCATGTAGTCCATCCAGTCGGTCATCTCCTCGACCGTGCCCGAGCCGACATTGACCGACACATAGGCGTCCGCGCCGATCTGGTCGGCGAAGTCCATGAACTCGTGCGTGCCGAAGGTGTTGGGCTCGATCACGCCGCCCCAGCTGGCGTTCAGGGTCGGCTGGCGGGTCGGGCCGACGCCCTTGCGCCAGTGATAGGTGTCGGCGAAGCAACCGCCAGGCCAGCGGACATTGGGGACCTTCAGGGCCTTCAGGGCGCCGACGACATCGTTGCGCATGCCGCGGGTGTTGGGGATCGGCGAGTCCGGGCCGACCCAGACGCCTTCATAGACGCCCCGGCCCAGATGCTCGGCGAACTGGCCGAAGACGTCTCGGGCGATCACGGGGCCGGCGGCCTTGGCGTCGACGGTGATCGTCACGGGCGGGGCCTGGCTCGCCGTCACCGCTGTTACCGCTATCAGAATTGCCGCCGCAAAAGCCCGCATCCGCCGTCCTCCCGCTTTCTGGTTATCGGGCTAGTCAGGCATGGCGGGGCGGCGGGGCGCAAGCGGGCCGTAGTCGTAGATGGAAGTCGTCGCAGACAGAAAAAGGGCCGCCCCGATTGCTCGGGACGGCCCTCCATCGTCGTAGCCGCTCTCGCAGCGTGTGACTTGAACCTTCAGGCGTTCAACGCGCCCTAGGCGGAGACCTCATTCATAAGGCTCCAGGTCACGACTTGCGACCGCGGTTGGAGACAATGAGACACTGGTCACCTCCTTTCAGTTGGTTGAACAACACAGCCTGAATATGGACCCGATTTCGCGAATGAAAAGGGGGAGTCGACCGCGACGAGGCGTCGCGCTGTCCGTGCTCAGATCGTCAGCAACCTGAAGGCAATGAGGATGACCGCCCACAGCGCGAAGGCCGCGCCGACGGCCAAGGGGCGATTGAGGTTGAGACGACGAAAACCTGGCGTCCGGGCCGGAGGGCCGTTGGGGACGAAATTGATGGGCGTGAGCATGCCGCGTGAATCCTTCCCTTAAATCCCTCTGTCGGGGATCTGACTCGAACCGTATGGTAAAAATTCGCCTTTGAGAAGAATTCTTCACAAAAGGTTTTTGCCGCGCGAGTGAAAAATTGTCGCAGGGGAAGTTGGGGAGCGTAGATGGCGAGTTGGGATCCTGACATCTACGCCCTCTATCGCCGTTATCGCGAGCGGCCGGCGCTGGATTTGCTGACCGCCATTCCTCGCGACCTTGAGCCCCGCGAGGTCTGGGACCTGGGCTGCGGCCTGGGCGAGCAGGCGGCGCTGCTGGCCGCGCGGCATCCGATGGCGCGGGTGCGGGGCCTGGATTCCAGTCCGGAGATGCTGGAGCGGGCCAAGGCCCTGCCGGCGCGGGTCGAATGGGTGCTGGGCGACATCGACGGCTTCGCGCCCGACGCTCCAGCCGACCTGATCTTCAGCAACGCGGCCCTGCAATGGGTGGACGATCATGCGAGCCTGATCCCGCGCCTGGCCGACAGCCTCGCGCCCGGCGGCGTGCTGGCCGTGCAGATGCCGGTGGCCGATGGCCTGGGCTGGCGAGGCACGCTCACTGAGATCGCCGCCGAAGGACCGTGGGCCGACCGCTTCACCGGCGTCGAGGGCGTGCGCCACGCCAATGCGGCCGAGGACTACTACGCCTGGCTGGCCCCGACCTGTCCCGAGGTCGACATCTGGACCACGACCTATCTGCACGCCCTGCACGGCCAGGATCCGATCGTCGACTGGACCCTGGGCACGACCTTGCGGCCCTATCTCGACGCCCTGCCCGATGACGAGAAGAAGCCGTTCCTCGACGCTTGGCGGGAGCGGCTGGCGCAAGACTATCCGCGTCGCGAGGACGGCGTGACGCTGTTTCCGTTCAAGCGATTGTTCATCGTCGCGCGGAAGGACTGACCCCGGCGTGCTTCTCGGCCAGGCTGGGCCGGCGGCGCAGCTCATCGACGGGCCGGGGCAAGGCGTCCAGCGCTTGGCTGGCGGCGATGTAGCCGGCCTTCACGGCGGGCTCGAACGCGCGCCAGTCGCGGATATCGACGCCCTCCAGCTTCGGCGTGACCAGCACGTCGGTGGCCTCGCGGGCGGCGGCGAGGTCCCGACCCGTGGTCACGGTGGCCGCGCGCATCAGCAGGGCCACGATCGGCGGGCCCTTGCGCCACTCGCCCGAAGCGATCCAGCTCCAGATCGACGGGGGGCGGTAGACGTCGTCGGCGGTGATGCTGCGGCCGCGGGTGACATCGACCCCGACGATCGGCCCGAGCTGGAACGAGCGCATCACGTCGGCCGGGAAGTTCTTCATCACCGCCCCGTCGACCAGCACCTGGCCTTTTTCGGTGGCTGGCGGCAGCACGCCCGGCAGCGAGATCGAGGCCCGCAGCGCGGTCTGGAGATCGCCGGTGCGATGCAGCTGATAGGCGCCCGAGGTCAGGTTCGACGAGACGCAGAAGAACGGCAGCCACAGGTCGCTGATATCGACCGTGCCGAAATGCTCGTCCAGCCGCGCCTTGACCTTCTCGCCCCGGGTCATGGCGATCAAGGGGAAGGCGATGTCGTCCAGCGGGCTGGTGTCGACAAAAGCCTTGCGGATGCGATGCTCCAGCTCGCCGTCGTCCCAGCCCATGGCGATGCCGGCCGCCACGATCGCGCCCATCGAGGCGCCGCCGACGAAGTCGATCGGGATGCCCCGCTCACGCATCGCCTCGATCGCGCCGATATGGGCATAGGCCCGCGCGCCGCCGCCGGAGAGCACCAGGCCCACGGACTGACCGGTCAGCACCCGCGCCAGCCGCTGCATGTCGGCCAGGCCGTTCTCGCGCAGATGGAACAGCCGCGCCGCCTGGGTGGCCTCCATCCAGGCCGCCGAGCCCGTGGGGCGGGTCAGGGTCGCCGACTGCAGCAGGATCAGGTCGACCAGCCGCTGGGCCTGCAGCGGACCGGAAGCGTAGGAGGGGATTTCGTCCGGCGGCGTGCGGTCACCGCGTCCGATGCGGAACAGGCGGTCCACCTGGCGGCCGACCACGTGCTTCCAGGCGGTCTCGTCGGCCTCGGCGACATAGAGGACGAAGTCGTGCTCGCGCTCGACATTGCTGAACCACTCGGTCGGGGCCAGCAGCGACTCGCCGCCCTCGACGGTGACCGAGTAGCCCAGGGCCTCGATGCAGCGGGCCAGGCGCTCGACCACGGGCCGGATGGCCGCGCCGCCCTCGACGGCGATGAAGCCGAACACCGACGGATCGCCGATCGCCGCGTGGGTCTGGGCCTGGCGGGCGCGGCGGATCATCAGCCGCGACAGCTCCAGCATCACATGCGGGTCTTCCTCGGCCGCCTCGAAGAAATCCTCGCGGGGCAGGGACAGGACCTCGCTGTCGCGCAAGGCGACCATGTAGGCCGAGTGGGCGTTGCCGCCGACCAGGGCCATCTCGCCGGCCGGTTCGCCTGGACGGATGACGCCCAGGAACTGCGGCTCCTGGCCCTCCTCGCGGCGGAAGGCGCCGAGGCGTCCGGTCTTCAGGAAATAGAGCTGGTCGGCGTCCTCGCCGGGGCTGAACAGCACCGCGCCGCCCGGCAGCGAAAACCATGCGGCGACGCCGGTCCGTCGCTCTCGGGCGAACAGGCGGGCCAGGGCCGAGTCGTCGGGCAGGGGCGTTTCCACGGCGCGGACGCTAGCTCAAGGCGCAAGGCTTGACCACGGGGGCGGCTTAAGGCGCAACTGTTGATCTCGAACTGGAAATGTCCGAGAACGGATTTGGCCCGGAATCTTTCTCTTCAGGGTCCAAAAAACTACGACTTCCGGGTTGGGGTGGAAGAGGCTAAGCGTCGGTCATGCCGAAGTTGAACTCCGTTATCGACGCGTCCGGTGACGCTTTCGCCCGTAACGCGGCCCACAACCGCGCCCTGGCCGACGAACTGCGCGCAAAGGTCGCGCACGCGGCCCTCGGTGGTCCCGAGAGCTCGCGCGAGCGCCACGCCTCGCGCGGCAAGCTCTTGCCCCGCCAGCGCGTCGAGCGCCTGCTGGATCCCGGCTCGCCCTTCTTGGAGATCGGCCAGCTGGCCGCCTGCGACCTCTATGGCGGCGAAGCGCCGGGCGCGGGCATGATCTGCGGTGTCGGCCGGGTGTCGGGCCGCGAGGTGATGATCGTGGCCAACGACGCCACGGTGAAGGGCGGGGCCTACTTCCCGATGACGGTGAAAAAGCACCTGCGGGCCCAGGAGATCGCCGCCCAGAACCGCCTGCCGTGCGTCTATCTGGTCGACAGCGGCGGCGCGAACCTGCCGCACCAGGCCGAGGTCTTCCCCGACCGCGACCACTTCGGCCGCATCTTCTTCAACCAGGCCCGCATGAGCGCGGTGGGCATCCCGCAGATCGCCTGCGTCATGGGCTCGTGCACCGCCGGCGGGGCCTATGTCCCGGCGATGAGCGACGAGACCGTCATCGTCCGCAACCAAGGCACCATCTTCCTGGCCGGCCCGCCGCTGGTGAAGGCCGCCACGGGCGAGGTCATCTCGGCGGAAGAGCTGGGCGGGGCCGACACCCATGGTCGTCGCTCCGGTGTCGTGGACCACGTGGCGGAGAACGACGAGCACGCGCTGGAGATCGTCCGCTCGATCGTCGCCAACCTCAACACCACCAAGCCCGATCAGCTGGTCCTCACCGAGTCCGAGCCGCCGCTGTACGATCCTGAAGAGATTTACGGCATCGTCCCGACCGACGTCCGTGCGCCCTACGACGTCCGCGAAGTCATCGCCCGCATCGTCGACGGCAGCCAGTTCGACGAGTTCAAGGCGCTGTACGGCACCACCCTGGTCTGCGGTTTCGCCCGCATCTGGGGACAGCCGGTAGCGATCCTGGCCAATAACGGCGTGCTGTTTTCCGAGAGCGCCGTGAAGGGCGCGCACTTCATCGAGCTGGCCTGCAAGCGCAAGATCCCGCTGATCTTCCTGCAGAACATCTCGGGCTTCATGGTCGGCGGCAAGTATGAGGCCGGCGGCATCGCCAAGGACGGCGCCAAGCTGGTCACGGCGGTCGCCTCGGCCGAGGTGCCCAAGTTCACCGTCCTGATCGGCGGCAGCTTCGGGGCCGGCAACTACGGCATGTGCGGCCGAGCCTATTCCCCGCGCTTCCTCTTTACCTGGCCCAACAGTCGCATCTCGGTGATGGGCGGCGAGCAGGCCGCCAGCGTGCTGGCCACCGTCCACCGCGACGCGGCCAAGTGGACGCCGGAGGAGGCGGAAGCCTTCAAGACGCCGATCCGCCAGCGCTATGAGGATGAGGGCAATCCGTATCACGCCACGGCGCGCCTCTGGGATGACGGCATCATTGATCCGGCGCAAACCCGCGACGTGCTGGGTCTGGCCATCTCGGCCTCGCTGAATGCGCCGATCCCGGAGACCACCTTCGGCGTTTTCCGGATGTAGCGCTTAAAAAGGAACGAGCCCCATGACCAACCCGATCGCCGATCCCATCGTCGAAGTGCCCGACACCGAGACCATGACCCCGCTCGTTCATATCGACAGCACGCCTGACGGCGCGGTGACGGTCTGGATCAACCGGCCCGACAAGAAGAACGCCTTCGACGCCGAGACCATTTCGGGCCTGCGCCAGGCGTTCGAGACCCTGCACGGGGCCGAGGGCGTGCGGGTGGTGTTCCTGCGCGGTGTCGGCGGCGCGTTCAGCGCGGGCGCCGACCTGGACTGGATGGCCGAGGCCGTTGAGCGGGACGAGGACGACAACCGCGCCGACGCCCTCGAACTGGCCCACATGCTCAAGGCCCTGCACGACATCCCGGCCTTGACCGTGGCCATGGTCGAAGGCCCGGCCTTCGGCGGCGGCGCGGGCCTGGTGGCTGCGTGCGACCACGCCATCGCCCTGATCGACGCCAAGTTCTCGTTCTCCGAGGTCAAGCTGGGCCTGACCCCGGCGACCATCAGCCCCTACGTGATCCAGGCCCTGGGCCCGCGGACCGCCAAGCTGCTGTTCGCCACCGGCCGGGTGTTCGACGCCGACGACGCCTGGGGCTACGGCCTGGTCGATGAGGTTTTCGAGGACGTCGCCAGCCTGGAAGTCGCCCGCGACGCCCTGATCGAGGAAATGCTGCCCTGCGCCCCCGGCGCGATGGGCGACGCCAAGGCCCTGGTCAACGACTTCGCTGGCCAGAAAATCGACAAGGGCCTGATCGAGGAGAGCGCCAAACGCATCGCCCGTCGCCGAGTGTCGGAAGAGGGCCAAGAAGGGGTGCGCGCCTTCCTCGCCCGTCGTAAACCGTCCTGGGCTGAATAGACTCAACCGTTGGGGGCGTAGGGCGTGATCACTGGGGCGGAACTGGAAGCGGCGGCGGCGGACTCGGCGGGCGGTTATATCCGGCCGAAGAAGAAGCCGTTCGACCATAAGGGCGAGCTTTGCAAGAACTGCGGCACGCCGCTGGAGGGCTGGTTCTGCCACTCCTGTGGCCAGAGCGCGGACACCCATCACCGCTCCATCCTGCACCTGATGTGGGAGGCCATCGAGGGGATGTTCCACCTCGACGGTCGCCTGGCCAACACCCTGCCGCTGCTGTTCTTCCGGCCGGGCAAGCTGGCCAAGGACTACATGGAAGGTCGGATCGTGCGGCATGTGCCGCCGTTCCGGACCTTCCTGGTGGCCCTGCTGCTGTTCATCTTCGCCGCCGAGCACGCCATCCACGGCCTCCGCCATGAGCAGGAGCTGAAGGAAGAGCGCGAGGCCGCCCAGCTGGCCACGCCGGCCGGCCGCAAGGCCAAGGCCGACGAAATCCGCAAGGAAGCGACCGAGAACCGCGCCGAACGCCTGAGGGACGCCGTCGAACAGCGTGACGGGAACCTCAAGGAAGAAGGCGCCGACAAGGCCAAGATCGCCGAGGAATTCGCCGACGACACCAAGAAGGCCGAGGACCGCTACGCCAAGTCGATGGCCGAGGCCCAGGCGCTGCAGGACAATCCCAACGCCGCCGAAGAGGCCCTGGCCAAGAGCAGGGGCAAGATGTCCAACGCGGCCAAGCAGGTCCGGGACCTGAAGCTGCAGGACGCCGAGACGCTGCCGAACGGCCAGAAGAAACTGACCGGGGTCACGGTCGACGGCACGCAGGTCAATGTCACGGTTCCGCCCCAGGCGAGCATCGACGCGAACGCGAAGGGCCACACGAACCTCGACAGCAACGAGACTGTCAAGGGCTGGAAGCAGAACCTGGCCAAGGCCATCGAGAACCCGGACTACTACCTGCTGGTCCTGTTCGGCTGGGCCCACCGCCTGGCGGTGCTGCTGCTGCCGATCACCGGCCTTAGCCTGGCGCTGGTCTATGTGAACAAGCGCCAGTACTTCATCTACGACCACCTGCTGGTGGCCACGAACCTGCTGTCGTTCTCGTTCCTGATCTATGCCGTGTGCATGGTCCTGCCGATGTCGGCCTGGCCGGCCGCGTTCGGCATCGCCGGCCTGTGGGGGCCGATCAATCTCTTCCAGACGATGCGCGGCGGCTACGGCTCCAGCATCTTCGGCGCCCTGCTGAAGACCTGGATCGTCTGGACCATCGGCGTCACGTCCTTCGGGCTTCTGATGGTCGGCCTGATGCTCTTCACCCTTTCCCAGATGTAGGTCTAAGCCTTGATCTCCTCCGTCCTGATCGCCAACCGAGGCGAGATCGCCCGTCGCATCATCCGCACCGCCCGAGAGCTGGGCGTGCGGACGATCGCCGTCTATTCCGAAGCGGACGCCAACGCGCCCTTCGTGATGGAGGCCGACGCGGCGATCCTGATCGGCCCGGCGCCGGCGAAGGAGAGCTATCTGGATCCGAAGAAGATCCTGGCGGCGGCCAAGCAGATGGGGGCCGAGGCCATCCACCCCGGCTATGGCTTCCTCTCGGAAAATGCCGACTTCGCCCAGGTGGTGACGGACGCGGGCCTGGTCTGGATCGGTCCGCCGCCCTCGGCGATCCGCGCCATGGGCCTGAAGGACGCGGCCAAGAAGGTGATGATCGAGGCCGGCGTGCCGACCACGCCGGGCTATCTGGGCGAGGACCAGTCGGTCGAGCGCCTGGCCACCGAAGCCGGCAAGATCGGCTTCCCGGTGCTGATCAAGGCCGTGGCCGGCGGCGGCGGCAAGGGCATGCGCAAGGTCGATCGCGCCGACGACTTCGAAGCCGCCCTGGGCTCGTGCCGTCGCGAGGCCGCCGCCAGCTTCGGCGACGACCGCGTGCTGCTGGAAAAGTACGTCACCCGGCCGCGCCATATCGAGGTGCAGGTGTTCGGCGACACCCACGGCAACGTCGTCCACCTGTTCGAGCGCGACTGCTCGCTGCAGCGCCGCCACCAGAAGGTCATCGAGGAGGCTCCGGCCCCCGGCATGGACGAGGCCACCCGCGCCTCCGTCTGCGCCGCCGCCGTGAAGGCCGCGCAAGCCGTGGGCTATGTCGGGGCCGGCACGGTCGAGTTCATCGCCGACGCTTCGGAAGGCCTGCGCGCCGACCGCATCTGGTTCATGGAGATGAACACCCGTCTCCAGGTCGAGCACCCGGTCACCGAGATGGTCACCGGCCAGGACCTGGTCGAGTGGCAACTGCTGGTCGCCTCGGGCGAACCGCTGCCGCTGGAGCAGGACGAGATCACGCTGGACGGCTGGGCCATGGAGGCCCGCCTCTATGCCGAAAACCCGGCCACCGGCTTCCTGCCTTCGACGGGCAAGCTGAAACACTTCCGCCTGCCGGAAGGCGATGTCCGCGTCGACAGCGCGGTGGAGGAGGGCGGCGAGGTCACGCCCTTCTACGACCCGATGATCGCCAAGCTGATCGCCCACGGCGCCGACCGCGAGGACGCCGCCCAGCGGCTGGCCGAGGCCTGCGCGCTGGTCGAGGTCTGGCCGGTCAAGACCAACGCCGCCTTCCTGGCCAGGTGCGCCAGCCACCCCGACTTCGTCGACGGCGCCGTCGACACCGGCTTCATCGAGGCCCGCCTGGACGAGCTGGTCGAGCGCGGCTTCAGCGACGAGCCGGCCATGGCCGCGATCGGCTGGCGGCTGGACAGCTTCCTGGAGGCCGAGGCCCGCCGCGACCCGTGGGAGAGCGCGCCGTCCAAGCTGCTGGGCTTCCGCATGAACGCCCCCCGCGCCCCGATGCATCTGCCGATGTCGGCCGACGGCAAGGCCATGCCGCTGCAGGTCGCCCTGATCGGCGGTGGCTCCGAGGACTGGTCGTGGGACATCCGCCACGCGGACGGCGCGACCTTCGACGAGGTCACCCGCCTGCCGACCACCTACGGCAAGGGTCCGATCCAGGTGTTCGAGGGCGGCGACGTCGTCGAGTTCGACTTCGCCGCCAAGGTCGGCGGAGCGGGCGAAGGGGCGGCCTCGGACGGCGCGATCCTGTCGCCGATGCCGGGCAAGATCGTCTCCGTCGCCGTCGAGGCCGGCCAGGCGGTGACCAAGGGCCAGACGCTGCTGACCCTGGAAGCCATGAAGATGGAACACGCTCTAGCGGCTCCGTTCGACGGCGTGGTGGCCGAGCTGACGGCGGTCGCCGGCGGCCAGGTCAGCGAGGGCGTGGTGCTGGTGAAGCTGGAAGCGGCGGCGGGCTGAGATCCTCCCCCGCGTCGCGGGGGAGATGGCCCAGAGGGCCGGAGGGGGGGCAGCACGGCCTCGATCCAGCTCGCCCCCTCAGTCGCTCCGCGACAGCTCCCCCGCATCGCGGGGGAGCAGCTAGCTGGGCGCACGTCCACACCTCCACGCGGCCAGCCGCTGAAGCTCAAGGAAAGGGACGCGGAGCGCCGGACAGCGTCCGGAGTGTGAGACAAGAAATACCGTTTCGACGAAGCCCGACGCTCCGCGCGATCGTTATCCGGAAGCGTGACGTCCCGACGCTGTTCGCACCTGTTCGCCCTTGAAGCCTCCGACGGGCGGGCCAGGCCGCGAAGCCTGGTCCCGGCTGTCCGGGTTTCCCCGAACCTGTCGTCTCTTCGGCCCAACATCCCACGTCGTTTCTGTGTTCCAGGGCCGACCGCCGCCAGAGGGATGCAGTTGCGGCCGAAACCGCACCGATGAGCACGCCCGCTCGATCACACCCCGCCGCCGCAACGGTCGCTGGCCATGCGCCCTTTCCTCGCGACGAGGTGGGTAGAGAGTACGGCAGGTTTTCAGGCCGAGGACGGAGAAGCGCGAACGCTCGTGCGTCACCTGAAGCCCTCTCTCTTAGAGAGAGGGAGGGGCCCATGCGCAGCATGGGAGGGTGAGAGGTTACACCCTCTCCGAATAATCCTGAAAATCCAGAGAGATGTGCAAACCGGCCACCGGCTTTGCCTAACCTCTCACCCTCCCACGCCTGCGGCGCGGGCCCCTCCCTCTCTCTTAGAGGGGAGTTATGTAGGTGGCAAAGCAGGACGAGGCGGTGGGGGATTCGGGCGGCGTAGCTTTTGCAATCGCCTCGACTGGCGTCACGGACGGCATGGTCGATGCCGGGTTCGAGCAGGTCAAAAGCCTGATGGTCGATTACGACATGATCGATTGGGATCCCGAAGGCGATGACCCAAACGGGTCGATGCGCGCCGCTGAAATTGAGCGCGCCGAGAGCGCCGCCAAAGCTGCTCTCAAGAGGGCGTATCTGGCGATGGAGACCGTAAGGCAAGGTCTCGCGACGCCAGAAGAGCTTGGTGCAGCTTCCGCAGTCTGACGATTTCCTTGTTGATCTTGGCGACCGTCAGGCCTCGGGTGTCGCGGATCTTCTGCCCCTCATGGCGACCTTTGATGCCTGCGATCAGCAGCGACATTTCATCGTCGGTTACGCTCTGCGCCACCCGGTAGAGGACTGGCGGCGGTGTCATCAGCGACCAGTGGGCGTGAACAATCGCATTCCTCCTCTGGTTGGCTGCGCCCACCTGATCGATAGCCTTCAGCAAGGCGTCTAACTCGGCGTTGGACGGTCGGCGTTTGATCATCGCCGTCACGATCTTGATCTGTGCCTTGGTCGCCAGCTCGCCTAAAACGATCGAAGCTACGGCGCGATCGGGAATGCCGAAGTCTCGGAACAGGGCTGCGATCACGTTCTCAATGGCGCCCCAAGCAGTCAGAAAGCGACCGAGCGCTAGGTTGGCTTCGTTCCAGAGGGTATCATCCGGCCATAGTCCTTCATCAGAGACTTCTGACATGCCCGACATCCCCAGCGACGACGAACAACATGCAGAAGAGGTCTTCAACGCGCTGCTCGGCAAGCTCGTGAGCACACCACACAAGCCGCACAAGCAGAAGTCGAATGAAGAGGCTAGCGACCGGAAACCGTCAGAGGCTGGCTAGCTTCCCTTCACAGGCGGCTGAGCGCCGGGCCTGGAAGAAGGCGAGCGGATCGGCTGACGACGTCGCGGGCCTCGCGGCGACGAGCTGAACGTTCGGCCAATCGGAAACGTACTGGTAGGTGACGTTCTCGGGTATGCCGGCCAGCGGCTCACCCGACGTGCGGTGTGTGTCCTCAAGGACGGTCACCACTGGCTTTCCGTGGTTGTGGAACGTCATCAGCTTGTAGGTCTGGACGATCCCGCTGCCCTTGGCCTGGCGGCTTCGCATCTGCAGGAATTCCTTCATGCTGACGCTCCAAGCCTCGGTGCATGGTTGGCTTAGACCCAGGAAGGCGGCCACGTCCTCGTCTCCATCGAAATAGGTGACGCCCTTCTCTTCGATGATCGCCGGCTCCGCTGGGTCGGGCATGCCCTGATCCTCCCTGGAAACGGGAATGTACCTTGGATCCGTCGGTGCCTCTGGCGCGGCCGGCGCCGCGGCGGCCGGCTCCGGCGTCCAGGTCTTCCACAAGACGATAGGCGCGGCGACGGCGGCAGCCATCACCGTCACGCAGGCCGCAACCTGCATCACGTTCGCACGCATGCATAACCCCGTGTTCGCCCAGCAGGAGCCGGGACGGTTGGTCACGCGCGAACACAGGGAAGCGCGTCCTGCTTATTCCCCGTGGGTGTTTTATTGGGCAGGCCGCCCGACAGAGCGGACCTGTGTTCACGCGCAACAGCGCATCAGCCTTCCGTGACCAAACTTCGGGCTGACGGGGCTTTAGAACATGAATTCGAACCTAAGGCGAGGCGACCCTGGCTCTCTTACGAAGGTAATGAAGCTTGCGCGCTTTCTGCTTAAGCGTACGCGGCTTCGTCAGTCCGCCGATAAGTCAGGCGCTTTCCACCGATGCCGCGCAGGGCCTCTTCGGTGCGGGTGACGTCATCGACGCCCAGGGCGGCGCGGTTGGAGTAGCGGAAGTCGAACTCGGCGAGGTAGCGCGAGAGGTGCGCTTCCGAGACGTGGTGATAGATGCCGTTGATCCCGCGCTTGAGGATCGAGAAGAAGCCCTCGATCGTGTTCGTGTAGGCGTCGCCACGCACGTACTCTTCCTTGCCGTGGTTGACCGTTTCGTAGCGGGCGAACTCGGGGCCGATGATGCGGTATTGACCGGCGTCGTCGGTCATCAGGGCGCTCGAACGGCGGACATGCTTGGTGATGATCGGGCGCAGGGTGTTGGCGTTTACGGCTGGGACGTGGAACGAGCGGACGCGACCCTGGCGCTCGACCAAGGAAAAGCAGATTTGCTTGCCCACGGCGCCGATGTTCTTCGGGTTGCGCTTGGAGAGGTGCTTGTTCTTCTCCTTGCCGCCGATCACGGTCTCATCGACTTCGA
Organism: Caulobacter sp. GW456-12-1-14-TSB4; assembly: GCF_059424195.1. Lineage (NCBI taxonomy): Bacteria > Pseudomonadati > Pseudomonadota > Alphaproteobacteria > Caulobacterales > Caulobacteraceae > Caulobacter > Caulobacter sp. GW456-12-1-14-TSB4. Next base: position 37,351 of record NZ_JBWKZF010000005.1, on the reverse strand, counting down.
CGACCTTGCCCTCGCCGCCCATCGGAGCTGAGCCGCCGTGCTCGGTCATGGCCTCGCGGATGCGGTGGCACATGAACCAGGCCGTCTTGTAGGTGACGCCGAGGTTACGGCCGATCTGGTTGGCGCTGATCCCCTTCTTGCTCGACGACATCAGGAAGGTCGCAAGCAGCCACTTGTTGAGCGGGATCTTGGACCTCTCGAAGACCGTGCCGACGGTGACCGTGAACTGCTCGCGGCAGGCGTTGCACTGATAGAGACCGGCGCGGTGCGCCTTGCCCTTCAGGCCGGTGGCCTCGTCCACGACGCCGCAGTGCGGGCAGATCGGCCCGTTCGGCCAGCGCAGCTTTTCCAGATGCTCGCGAGCCTTATCGGCGTCGTGGAAGATGGGCGAGGTCAGGTTCATGGCGCAGCTTTCCTTCAGGCCGATAGTCGCCCGAGAGGGTTGCTTTGTAAAGTATATAACCCCCCTCTTAGAGAGAGGGGGCCAATGCCCGTCCCTCGCCGGGAATAGCGACCCCAAACGAAAACCGCCGCTGCGGACGGCCCCCACATGGCGTCCGAAACGGCGGTATGAGCCCCCAGGCTCGGATCACGCCCCCACATGAACGCGATGGCCAAGAGATAACGCTGTCATGCAAGGCGTCGATGGCTTTCCCTCTCAGGGCGAACCGACAGGTTGCCTTACCCCGCAAGCGCGCTATCTAGCGCCCATGGCGTTGCACATCATCAAGCTGGTCGTCGGGTGCGAGACGATCGACGATCTCCTGGCGTGGCATCAGGACAAGAGCCAGCCCTGGGTCATGCACACCCGCATGACGCCCAAGCGGATCGACGAGGTCCTGGACGGCGGCTCGCTGTATCGGGTGTTCAAGGGCCAGATCCTGTGCCGCCAGACCATCCTGGCCATCGACACGGTCGGCGAAGGGGCGGCGTCGCGCTGCGAGGTCACGGTCGATCCGCCGATCATCCGCGTCGCGCCCCAGCCGCGCCGGGCCTTCCAGGGCTGGCGCTATCTCAAGCCCGAGGACGCGCCGCCGGACCTCACCGCCAGCGAGGCCGCCGATCTGCCGCCGGACCTCGCCCGGCAATTGCGCGAACTGGGCGCCTGGTAGGTTTTGTCTGATAACTTTTGGCTGTGATGTTAGCTAAATAGCAACCAGGGCGGGTGTCATCTTGTCGCGGGGACGAGGGAGAGATGACCATGAAGGCCAGTTTCGCCGCCTTGGGCGTGGGGATGCTGTTCGTGGGTTTGATCGCGGGGCTGCTGATCGCCCTGAAGCCGGTCTAGCTAGCCGCCAAGCCTTCCTAGACGGCCATATTGTCGATCAGCCGCGTCTTGCCTAGCCACGCGGCGACCAGGATGCGGCCCTGCGCCTGGCCGATAGGGCCGGGGCCCAGGCGCGACAGGTCACTGGCCTCGCGGATCTCGACATAGTCGACCTGGCCGAAGCCTGCGGCCTTCAGGGCGGCGACGGCCTTTGCTTCCGCTTCATTGATACGGCCGCCCGCGGCGACCTCGGCGGCGGCGGCCTTGATGGCCGTCGGCAGGGCCACGGCGGCGGCGCGTTCCTCAGGCGACAGGTAGGCGTTGCGTGAGGAGAGGGCGAGACCGTCTTCCGCACGAGCGGTGGGCGCGCCGATGATCTCGATGGGGATGTCCAGGTCGCGGGCCATGCGCTTGACCACCTGCAACTGCTGATAGTCCTTCTCGCCGAACACGGCGACGTCGGCCTGGCTCTGGATGAACAGCTTGGCCACGACGGTGGCGACGCCGCCGAAGAACTGCGGCCGGGCCGCGCCTTCCAGCGGTTCGGAGACGCCCGAGACGCTGATCGCGGTGGAGAAGCCGGGGGCGTACATCTCCGCGCCGTTCGGGGCGAACAGCAGGTCGCAGCCGACGCCGGCCAGCTTCTCGACATCGGCCGTTTCGCCGCGCGGATAGGCGTCGAAGTCCTCGTGCGGGGCGAACTGCTTGGGATTGACGAAGATCGTCGTGATCACCCGGTCGGCGTTCGCTTGAGCCAGCTTGATGAGGCTGAGGTGGCCCTCGTGCAGGGCGCCCATGGTCGGGACCAGGGCCACGCGCTGGCCGGCGGCCTTCCAGGCGCGGACGTGCTCGCGCATCTCGGAAACAGTGCGGACGATCTGGGTCATGGCTGGGCCTCCACGCGGACAGGCCGCGCTTATGGCCCCGTGGCCGACGGAGGTCCACCATCCCTTAGGAGAACGGGACTGGCCCTCAGGGGAACAGGGCCGTTGGGGGTGCGACAATTATGCTTGTGGATTGAACCGGTTGACCGGCTAGGGCGCTGGTAACATCGTGTTAACCTTCAGTCCAAGGTCGCGCGAGTCGCGACGTATCGAGGATCGAGCCATGGCCGAAACGCGCGTCATCGTCGTCGGCAACGAAAAGGGTGGTGCGGGCAAGTCCACCATCGCCGTCCACCTGGTGACCGCGCTGCTGTACGGCGGCGCCAAGGTCGCCGTGCTGGACCTGGACCTGCGCCAGCGCACCTCGGGCCGGTTCTTCGAGAACCGCACGGCCTGGACCGCCAGCAAGAAGCTGGACCTGCCCATGCCGCTGTCCCTGACCCTCAGCGACAACGACATCGCCCTGGCCGAGAAGTCGGAAGAGGAGCAGGTCGCCGGTTTCGAGGCCGCCTTCGCGCGCGCCGCCGAAGAGTGCGACTTCATCCTGATCGACACCCCCGGCGGCGACAGCGCCATCACGCGCCTGGCCCACGGCCGCGCGGACCTGGTGGTCACGCCGATGAACGACAGCTTCGTCGATTTCGACATGCTGGGCACGGTCGATCCAGTGTCCATGGAGCTGACCAAGCCCAGCCTCTATTCGCTGACGGTTTGGGAAGGCCGCAAGCAGCGCGCCCTCTCGGGTCAGCGCCAGGCGATGGACTGGGTGGTGCTGCGCAACCGTCTGGCCACGACCGAGGCCCGGAACCGCAAGCGCCTGGAGGACCGTCTGACGGCCCTGGCCAAGCGCGTCGGCTTCCGCATCGGCCCCGGCCTGCGCGACCGCGTCATCTATCGCGAGCTGTTCCCGTTCGGCCTGACCATCGCCGACCTGTCGCCGCAAGTGCGCCCGGTGCCGGTGTCCCTGCAGCACCTGGCCGCGCGCCAGGAACTGCGCGCCCTGATGCACAGCCTGGGCCTGTCGGCCTATTCCGGCGAGACCATGCTGGCGGCGCAGTAGGCGCTGCACTAAGTTCACGACCAGCGGGCGGCCGGGGCGACCCTGCCGCCCGTTTTCGTATCCGGAGTTCCGATGCTGTACCTGCTGCTGGGCGCGGCCATCCTCGTCTTCCTGCTTTGGCCGAAGGGGCGCACGTTCCTGAACGGCGACGGCTGGCGGGTGGGGGCCGGGGCGGCCTCGATCGCGGCTTTCGCCGGGGCGGCCTACGCCACGATCCGCGGCTCATGGGGCACGGGCATCGTGCTGGGCGTCATCGCCTTGTGGAGCGTCACCGAGGCCCGTCGCCGGCCGGTCATCCGCCGCGAGATCGTCCATCCGCCCAAGCCCGAGCTCAGCCTCTCCGAGGCTCGCTCGCTGCTCGGTGTCGGCCCGGAGGCGACCTTGGCCGAGGTCAAGGCGGCCTATACGCGCCTGATCCAGATGGCTCACCCGGACAAGGGCGGCACCGAGGGCCTCGCCGCCCAGCTCAACGCCGCGCGGGATCGTTTGATCAAGCGGCGCGGCTGAGCTACGACTAGCGCCATGATCAACCGCGAACGCTTCTGGCGCCGCCGCTCGTCGGGCCAAACCTGCTCGGTATGACGCTCTGACCTTCGTTCAGAGTGAGCCACGGCCTGTGGCTCGAAGGCGTCATTCCAGTTTCGGACCTTGATCTTCCCATGACTATCCAAGCCACCACCTCGGCCATCGATTGGGCCGACCGTTTCAGCACGCGCATGGACCGCGTCCGCGCCAGCGAGATCCGCGAACTTCTCAAGCTGCTGGATCAGCCCGACATCCTGTCGTTCGCCGGCGGCATCCCCGATCCCGGCCTGTTCCCGGCCGAGCGCATCCAGGCCGACTACGCCGCCGTGCTGGCCGACCCCGTCCTGGCCAAGCAGGCGCTGCAGTACTCGGTCAGCGAGGGTTATCTGCCGCTACGCGAATGGATCGCCGAGCGCATGACCCGCGACGGCATGCCGTGCGAACCCGCCAACATCATGCTGACCGCCGGCTCGCAGCAGGCGTTGGATTTGATCGGCAAGCTGTTCATCAGCCCGGGCGACACGGTCGTCGTGGCGCGGCCGACCTATCTGGGCGCGTTGCAGGCGTTCAACGGCTACCAGCCGGCCTATCGCGACCTGCCGGACGCGGCGCTGAAGGGCGGCGAGACCGACCTGCCGGAAGGCGCTCTGGGCTATTTCGTGCCCGACTTCGCCAACCCGACCGGCGTCAGCCTGACGCTGTCGGAGCGCGAGGCGATCCTGGACATGGCCGCCGCGCTGGACATGACCCTGGTCGAGGACGCGGCCTATCGCGAGCTGCGCTTCGCCGGCGAGCCGACGCCGACCCTGCTGGCGCTGGACATCGAGCGCTCGGGCGGCATCGATGCGGCTCGCACGATGTTCCTGGGCACCCTGTCCAAGACCCTGTCGCCGGCCCTGCGCATCGGCTGGGTCTGCGGGCCCAAGCCCGTGATCGAAAAGCTCGTCCTGCTCAAGCAGGGCGCGGACCTGCATGTCTCGACGATCAACCAGATGGTCGCCCATCGCGCCGTGTCGGAAGGCTATGACCAGCACCTGCACCGCCTGCGCGGAGCCTATGGCGCCAAGGGACGGGTGATGCTGGACACACTGGAGCGGACCATGCCCCAGGGCGTGACCTGGTCGCAGCCGGACGGCGGCATGTTCGTCTGGATCGACCTGCCGGAAGGGATCGACGGCGCCGATCTGCTGGCCCGCGCTATCGAGGAGGAGCGGGTGGCCTTCGTCCCCGGCGCGCCGTTCTTCGCCGAGGTGAAGACCGCCAACGCCATCCGGCTCAGCTACTCGCTGCCGACCGACGCGCAGATCGACGAGGGCGTGGGGCGCCTGGCGCGGCTGATAAGCCGGGCGATCGCCGAGGCCTAGACAAGCAAAACCCCGGAGGTCGCCCTCCGGGGTTTCTTGTTTCAGCGATGTGGAGCCGTCTAGCGCGGCGACAGCACCATGCAGGGCATGCGCTTGGCCTTCAGGGTCGAGCAGGCCTCGCGGGCGGCGTCCGAGGTCAGGCCCTGGAACTGGGCGCGGAACGCCCCGCCGGCCGCGCCTTCGACCGCGCCCTCGGCGTCGGCGACCATCTTGGCGAAGCGGCTGCGCACCAGCTTCAGCTGGTCGTTGGCCAGAGACTTGGACTTGAACGCGCCGACCTGCACGCCCCATTCGCCCTTCGACTTCTTGGCGACGGGCTTGGCGGCCTCGCGCATCGTGGGCGAGACCTTCACCGGCGGCGTGCGCGGGTTCTCGGTCAGCACGATGCGCAGGCCGGCCTGGTCGCCGTCGCCCTGTTCGACCGAGGGACGCTCGATCGGGCCGGTCGGCTCGTCTTCATAGATGTTGGCGGCGATGGTGGTGCGCTCGCCGCGCGAACGACGCTTCATCACGTCGAAGCCGGTCAGCAGCAGGTCTTCCATGTTGTTGTCGCGCCAGGCGGTCGAGGGGCCGCCCAGGACCACGGCGATCAGGCGGCGGCCGTCGCGCACGGCCGAGCCGGCGAGGTTGAAGCCCGAGGCGTTGGTGTAGCCGGTCTTGAGGCCATCGAACCCTTCCATGCTGTCCAGCAGGCGGTTGTGGCCCTTGATGTAGTTGCCCCGGAAGTAGAAGCCCTTCACCGAGAAGTAGCTGTAGTACTGCGGGAAGTCGCGCATAGTGGCGCGCGACAGAATGGCGAGATCGCGGGCCGACGAGATCTGGCGGCTGTCGGGCAGGCCTGAGGCGTTCACGAAGCGGCTGTTGCGCATGCCCAGTTCCTGGCCACGCAGGGTCATCAGGGCGGCGAAGCGCGACTCACTGCCGGCGAGTCGTTCGGCCATGGCCACGGCGACGTCGTTGGCCGACTTGACGGTCATGGCCTTGATGGCCTCGTCGACCGACAGGCTGTCGCCCGGCGAGATGCCGATCTTGGTAGGGGCCTGGGCCGCCGCGCGCGGCGACATGGTGACCCGGTCCGTCAGCTTCAGGCGGCCTTCGCTCAGCGCCTCGAAGGTCAGGTACAGGGTCATCACCTTGGTGACCGAGGCGGGGTAGCGGGGGCTGTCGGCCCTTTTGTCGTAAAGGACTTCGCCCGAATTGGCGTCGATCACGATCGCCGCGTACTTCGGCTCCTGAGCGTTCAGCTGCAGGTAGGGTATGGCCGCCGAAGCCGGGGTCGGGGCGGCCGCGCCGAACAGGCACGAGAGCGCGAGGCCGGCGACAGCCAGGAAGGAACGGGCGGAGGTAAGCTTGGCGAACATGAAGCGACGTCCGTCATTTGAACTGGGACGCGGTTTGGCGCCGCGACACGTGTGACCAGTAGCATGATGGAAGCGGCCTTTCGCTAAAGTAAACAACTGGTGAGCGATGTTGCCGCAGGCGCAAAAATATCAGGCGCGTGGTTCCAATGCTGCAGCTTGAGAGGTCATGACGTTGCGTCATGGTGCGCTGCACAAAATTGTTGACTGCTGCACTGCAACATGAGAGAACCGCGGTGTTCCAAGCGCAGATGGGCGAGTTGCAGCTCGCTTGATCCGCCCCGCCTCGTTCCCTCCCCAGGAGAATTCCCATGGCCGCCGCCGAAACCGTCAAGAACACCGTCGAGCAATACACCGCCGCTTCGAACCAAGCGTTCAAGGACGGCGTCGAGAAGTCGCTGGCCGCTCTGGCCGAAGCCAACACCCACTCGAAGAAGAACCTGGAAGCCGTCGTCGCTTCGGTGACCGCCGCCACCAAGGGCGCTGAAGCCCTGGGCGCCCAGACCTTCGCCTATTCGAAGAAGGCCGTGGAAGACCAGGTCGCCGCCGCCAAGTCGCTGGCCGGCGCCAAGAGCGTCCAGGAAGCCGTCGAACTGCAGACCGCTTGGGCCAAGTCGGCTCTGGAAGCCTACATCGCCCAGGTCAGCAAGGCCTCGGAGATCGTCTCGGCCTCGATCAAGGACTCGGTGAAGCCGCTGAACGAACGCGCCAGCGCCGCCGTCGAGAAGTTCCAAGCCGCTCGCTAAGCGCCGCTTCCGGACTACGGATTGAAGGGCTCGGACCGAAAGGTCCGGGCCTTTTTTCTTTTGCCGGTCTGCGCAGCACGTTAAGCATGAGCCACTGCATTTCAGTGGAGCGTGTGGATGTCGAAGGTCGAGGATCGCCTGAAGGAACTGGGCGTCGAGCTGCCGCAGCCGGTGGCCCCGGTGGCCAACTACGTGACCTACGTCCGCTCGGGCAATCTCGTGACCATTTCCGGCCAGATCTCGATCGCGGCCGATGGCGGCATCAAGGGCACGGTCGGCGTCGATGTCGATCTGGAGACCGCCCAGAAGGCCGCCCGCCTGTGCGGCATCAACCTGCTGGCCCAGATGAAGGCCGCCTGCGACGGCGACCTAGACCGCGTGGTCCGCGTCGTGAAGCTGGGTGGCTTCGTCCAGGCTGGCCCCGACTTCATCGACATCCCCAAGGTCATCAACGGCTGCTCGGACCTGATGGTCGAGGTCCTGGGCGACGCCGGTCGCCACGCCCGCTCGGCGGTGGGCGTCTACAAGCTGCCCCTCGGCTTCGCGGTCGAGGTGGACGCGGTAGTGGAGATCGCCTGATGCGCTCGCGCGAACGCCCCTCGACCGATGTCTTCGGCGAGGCGTGGGAGCGCCTGTTCGAGCCGCCGGTGGCCCACCGCGGTCTCTGGACCCCTGATGGCGCGCCGGAGAACAGCCTGGCCGCCTTCCAGGCCGCCTGCGCGGGCGGCTACGGCATCGAGCTAGACGTCCAGCTGACCGCCGACGGCGAGGCCGTGGTCTTCCACGACGATCGCCTGGAGCGCATGACCGGCCGGGAAGGGCGCCTGCGCGACCACAGCGCCGCCGAACTGGCGACCTTCGCGCTCAAGGGCACCGACGAGACCATCCCGACCCTGGCCGATACGCTGACCATGATCGGCCACCGGGCCATGGTGTTCATCGAGCTGAAGACGCCGTTCGGTGACGTCGGCCCGCTGGAGAAGCGGGTCACCGACGTGCTGGTCGACCACAACGGCCCGACCGCCGTGATCGGCTTCAACCCGTACTCGCACGCCTGGTTCGCCGACCATCACCCGCAGATCCTGCGCGGCCTGGACAGCTACAGCTGGAACGACGACAGCGCCCGCAAGCTGGCTCCTGAAATGCGCAAGTCGCTGGCGGCGCTGGAGCAGGTCGAGCTGGCGCGCCCCGATTTCCTGGCTCTGGGCTTGGACATGTTGCCCAGCCCGCGCGCGGACCTATATCGCGCCAAGGGCATGCCGATCATTGCGTGGACGGTCCGTGACCCCGACCAGTGGGAAGGCGTGAAGGACCATTGCGACAACCTGATCTTCGAGGGCTTCACGGCGTGACCACCGACCCGGTGGGCGTCCAGTCGGCGGTCCGCGTCCATCGCGAGATCACCGACATCGGTCGCGACGCCTGGGAGGCCTGTGCGGACCACACCGGCGATCCGTTCGTCAGCTACGACTTCCTGTCGATCCTGGAAGAGAGCGGCTGTGTCTCCGCCCGCACCGGCTGGGCCGCGCACCATCTGACGGTGCTGGACGACAACGACGTCGTGGCCGGGGTCATGCCGCTGTATCTGAAGTCCCACAGCCAGGGCGAATATGTCTTCGACCACGCCTGGGCCGACGCCTATGAGCGGGCCGGCGGGCAGTACTATCCCAAGCTTCAGTGCTCCTCGCCGTTCTCGCCGGTGACAGGTTCACGGCTGATCGTGCGGCCGGATGTCGATGTCGACGAAGGACGCATAGCCCTGCTGGGCGGGGCCCTGACCCTGTGCCAGCGGCTGGAGGCCTCGTCGCTGCACGTGACCTTCCCAGTGCAGGACGAGTGGAGCTGGATGGGCCAGCGCGGCATGCTGCTGCGCCAGGACCAGCAGTATCACTGGGAGAACCGGGGCTACGCCACCTTCGACGACTTCCTGGCGGCCCTGTCGGCCAATCGCCGCAAGACCATCCGCCGCGAACGCCGCGACGCTCAGGGCGGGCTGGAGATCGTCGCCCTGACTGGCGATGAGCTGACCGAGGCGCATTGGGACGCCTTCTTCGGCTTCTACATGGACACCGGCTCGCGCAAATGGGGCCGGCCGTACCTGAACCGTCGCTTCTTCTCGCTGCTGCAAGAGCGGATGGCCGACAAGGTGCTGCTGATCATGGCCCGTCGCCCGGGCGGTCCGTGGATCGCCGGAGCGCTGAACCTGCTGGGTCGCGACTGTCTCTACGGCCGCCACTGGGGCTGCACCGAGGACGTGCCGTTCCTGCATTTCGAGCTCTGCTACTACCAGGCCATCGAGCACGCGATCCGCCTGGGGTTGCCGCGCGTTGAGGCCGGCGCCCAGGGGCAGCACAAGATCGCGCGGGGCTATCTGCCGAGCGCGGTCTACTCGGCCCACTGGATCGCCGATCCAGCGCTGCGCGAGCCGGTGGCGCGCTATCTCGAGCGCGAGCGCGAGGCCGTCGAACACGACATCGAGATGCTGACGGAAGAGTTCTCACCCTTCCGCCACGAACCAGATCCGCGCCGCGATGAGCGCTAGGCTGGGGCGCTAGTTCAGCCGCACCTCGCCGACCTTGTCCTTGTATTCGCGCTTGGGATCGGCCCCGAGCAGCATCTTCACGCCGGCGAACAGGTTGTTCTCGTTCAGCCAGATCTGGGCGTCGGCCGGCTCGAAGCGCAGCAGGCGCAGCTTGGGATCGTCCTTGCCCTCGAACCAGGCGGCGATGAAGGGGTTCCAGAGGCGATCGATCGTCTCGTGGTCGGTGTCGATCCGCAAGGTTCCGTCGATCGCGGCGAACAGGTGATGGCCCTTGTCCTGGAAGTGGATGAAGGCATCGCGACCCTGCTGGTCCAGCGAGTGGACGAGGTCGGTCTCAGACGAGGTGAAGATCCAGATCGGCCCGCTGTGATCGCCTTCGATCAGGGCGGTCATCGGCTGGGCGCGACCGCCATCGACGTCGGGCAGGCCCAGCATCACGGTGCGGTCGGACTTCAGGGCCTTCCAGAACTTGGCGGTGAGATCGGCTTCCTTGGACATGGGGGGTCTCCTTTGCGTGGGAGACCAACGGCGGCCGGGAAGGGGCGTTCCTAGGGCGACGCTTGGGCGGGGCTTTCCGCCTTGCCGGGACGAACCCGGCGAGGGCGGAGAAGCCATAGGCCTACGAGCAAGACTACCGAGAGCGCCCACAGTGCATAGGCGAGCATCATCTGTGATGGATAGGGAGGCTCGCCGAACATGCAGATTATATACGTCCAGCCTGCAGCGATGAAGATGCTCAATGGAAACGCGAAGAGGAGCACGACCCTCAGAACGTCCCGTATCCAGTCCGGCATCGTGGCGGCCTCGTCTCACCGATCTTGCGCACACTATGGTTGTGTCTCGCTCGCAGGAGAAGAGAGATCTGAGCGGGGTCCTGAGCCACGCCTACATGAGCGGTTTGCTGCTAGGACCTTTCCCAAGCCGCCTTCAGCAACGCCGTGACCGCGCCATCGACGGCGTCCCGCGAGGCCAACGGCAGCTTGGCTTTGAGGCGCTCGGACCAGCCTTCGTTCTTCGGTGCCAGCAAACCCGGCGCGGCGTCCGGCTCGACCGCCAGGCCCAGCATGGCCGTGCCGCCCTTGACCGGTTTCAGCGCCGCGAACTGGGACTTGCGCGACCAGGCGGTGAAGCCCTTGCGCTGCCCGGTGACCAGGCCCTCGAAGCCGGCCACGGCGGCCTCGACCGCTTCCAGGATCGCCGCCGAGCCCGGGTCGATCCACAGCACTGCGCGCAGGCCGTCGGCGTCGTCCCAGCCCATCTGCGAAGGGAAGGCGACGGAGAAGATCGTGGCGGCGCGGTTCTGGCCGATGCCGTAGGTCGCCTTCAGCCAGTCGGTGCGGGCGCGGGGTTTGGTTTCCTGGCACTCGCGGCGGACGATCTCGACCCATTCGTCCAGGGTCTTGCCGGTTTCGCGCTCCAGATTGGCCCGGACCGAGGCGAACCACTTCTGCTGCTGTTCGGTCAGGCCCTGGGGCTTGATGTCCATGGTTGCGCGCGTCCCCCGGTTTGCTACGACCGGTCTTCCAAAGGGAGACGGTCATGAGCCTCGACGGACGCTACGACACGGACAACATCTTCGCCAAGATCATCCGGGGCGAGATTCCGGCCGTGAAGGTGTTCGAGGACGAGCAGGTCCTGGCCTTCATGGACGTGTTCCCGCAGTCGCGCGGCCATGTGCTGGTGATCTCCAAGACGTCCCAGGCCCGCAACCTGCTGGACGCGGAGCCCAAGACCCTGGGCCGCCTGATCGGCGCCACCCAGAAGGTCGCCACGGCGGTGGTCTCGGCCCTGAAGCCCGACGGCGTGGTCGTCACCCAGTTCAACGGCGCCCCGGCCGGCCAGACGATCTTCCACCTGCACTTCCACATCATCCCTCGCTACGAAGGTGAAAGCCTGGGCCGCCACGGCGAGGGCGGGATGGCCGATGTCGAGGAGCTGAAGGTCCTGGCGGCGAAGATCAGCGCGGCGCTGTAGCGGCGGGACCCGTTTCGGGAACGCGCTTCATTCCGGGGGCGGCTCTTTTAACGGTTGGCGCGTTAGCGCTACCGGCGAGACGCCAGGCCCGGGAACGCCATGCTTGAATTCGAGGAAGGCCGCAAAGGCCTGCGCCGCCTGATCTATGCTAGCCGGTTCGTCGGCGAGGGGGACTTCGGCGAGGCGGTGCGAACGATCGTCAACGCCTCGATCCAGAACAATCGCCTGGTCGATGTCACCGGCTTCCTGCTGGCGGGCGAGGGCTGGTTCCTGCAGTGGCTGGAAGGTCCCGCGACTGAGGTGGACGAGACCTTTGCGCGGATCGCCCGAGACAAGCGCCACGCCGACCTGATGACCCTCGCCGACGGCCCGGCGGATCGCCGCCGTTTCCGGGACTGGAACATGGGCCAGCACCGCCTGGACGTGCTGGATCAGGCTCTGTTGGCCGAGGTGGGTCTGGAGCACTTCCAGCCCGCCGGCCTGGACGCCGACCGCGCCGAGCGCCTGCTGACCCGCCTCGGCGAGCGCTATCTGCGGGGCGGTTAGGGCGTCAGCTTGATCAGAGCGGTGGAAATGGTCATCAGCACCGCCACGCCGCTTAGGATCGCCCAGCCTTGTAGGCGGATCTTCTCGCTCAGATCAGCGCGGAGACGGCTTTCCGCCAGGGCGATATCGCTCTTCAGTTCACTCTTCGTGGCGAGGAGGTCTGCTCGAGTGGCGGCGAGTTCAGCCTTGGTCGCCAGTTCGCTGATGTCTGGAAGTATGGTCGTTTGCTGCACCAGTTCGACGATCGTTTCGGCCATGCGTTCGTCCATGCCGGCTTCGCGAAGCCGTTTTGAAGCGCTGAGCGTGTCGAAGCCGATCGCGGTCATGTACACACGCTAATCGTTTGTTCTCGTTTCGTCCACAATTTTCGCGCGACCCAAACGAAAAGGGCCCGGATCGCTCCGGGCCCTTCGCTAGGTCTGTGACCAAGCCTTATTCGGCCAGGGCCGGTTCGGCTTCGTCGGTCTTGCTGGCCTTCGGATCGGGCGTGCTTTCGATTTCGAAAGCGATCTTGCCGTTCTCCAGCACCACGGTGACGTGGCCGCCGCGCACCAGCCGTCCGAACAGGATGTCGTCGGCCAGGGGCTTCTTGATGTGCTCCTGGATGACGCGACCCAGCGGACGGGCGCCGTAGAGTTCGTCGAAGCCGTTCTTGGCCAGCCAGTCGGCCGCGTCGTCGCTCAGCGAGATCGTCACGTTCCGGTCGGCCAGCTGGGCCTCCATCTGCATGACGAACTTCTGCACGACCTGACGGATGATATCGGCCGTCAGCGGCTTGAAGGCCACGACCGCGTCGAGGCGGTTGCGGAATTCCGGCGTGAACAGGCGCTTGAGGGCGGCCTCTTCCTCGCCGACCACCTTGTCGCGGCCGAAGCCGATCGACTGGCGCTGGGCGTCCGACGCGCCGGCATTGGTGGTCATGATCAGGATGACGTTCCTGAAGTCGACCTTCTTGCCGTTGCTGTCGGTCAGCACGCCGTGATCCATGACCTGCAGCAGGATGTTGTAGACGTCCTGGTGGGCCTTCTCGATCTCGTCGAGCAGCACGACCGCGTGCGGGTGCTGGTCGACGGCGTCGGTCAGCTGGCCGCCTTGGTCATAGCCGACATAACCGGGAGGGGCGCCGATCAGGCGGCTCACGGTATGGCGTTCCATGTACTCCGACATGTCGAAGCGGATCATCTCGATGCCGAGCGTCGAGGCCAGCTGCTTGGCGGCCTCGGTCTTGCCGACGCCGGTCGGGCCGCTGAACAGGAACGAGCCGATCGGCTTGTCCGCGTCGCGCAGGCCGGCCCGGGCCAGCTTCATGGCCGAGGACAGTTGCAGCAGGGCCTCGTCCTGACCGAACACGGCGCGCTTCAGGTCCGCTTCCAGTTCCTTCAGGGCCTCGGTGTCCGACTTGGAGACGGACTTGGGTGGGATGCGGGCGATCTTGGCCACGACGGCTTCGATCTCCTTGACGCCCAGGACCTTCTTGCGACGGCTTTCCGGCAGCAGCATCTGGCCCGCGCCGGCTTCGTCGATCACGTCGATCGCCTTGTCCGGCAGCTTGCGGTCGGTGATGTACTTGGCCGACAGCTCCACCGCCACCTTCAGGGCGTCGGCGGTGTATTTCAGCTTGTGGAAGTCCTCGTAGTAGCTCTTCAGCCCCTTGAGGATCTTGATGGTGTCTTCCACCGTCGGCTCGTTCACGTCGATCTTCTGGAAGCGACGGACCAGGGCCCGATCCTTCTCGAAGTGCTGGCGGAACTCCTTGTAGGTGGTCGAGCCCATGCAGCGCAGGCTGCCCGAGGCCAGGGCCGGCTTCAGCAGGTTCGAGGCGTCCATCGCCCCGCCGCTGGTCGCGCCGGCGCCGATCACGGTGTGGATCTCGTCGATGAACAGCACCGCGTTCGGGTGGTTCTCGAGTTCCTTGACGACCTGCTTCACGCGTTCCTCGAAGTCGCCGCGATAGCGGGTGCCGGCCAGCAACGCGCCCATGTCGAGCGAGTAGATGGTGGCGCCTTCCAGGACCTCGGGGACCTGGTGCGTGACGATCTTGCGGGCCAGGCCCTCGGCGATGGCGGTCTTGCCGACGCCGGGGTCACCCACGAGCAGCGGGTTGTTCTTGGTGCGACGGCACAGGATCTGGATCGCGCGTTCGACTTCGTTCGCACGGCCGATCAGGGGGTCGACCTTGCCCTGGCGGGCCTTTTCGTTGAGGTCGACGCAATAGGCTTCCAGAGCTTCGCCGCCGGTCTTGGTGTTCGGCTTCTCGCCGTCTTCCTCGGTGGCGTTCGAACCGGCGCTGGCGCCCTTGACGTTCTTGGTCTCGGAGGCGCCGGCCTTCTTGGCGATGCCGTGGGCGATGAAGTTCACCGCGTCGTACCGCGTCATGTCCTGCTCCTGCAGGAAGTAGGCGGCGTGGCTTTCGCGTTCGGAGAAGATGGCGACCAGAACATTGGCGCCGGTGACCTCTTCGCGGCCCGACGACTGGACGTGGATCACCGCGCGCTGGATCACGCGCTGGAAGCCGGCGGTCGGCTTGGCGTCCTCGTCGTCATCGACGACCAGCGAGGCCAGTTCGACGTCGAGATAGTTCGAGAGGCTCTTCTTCAGCGCGGCGAGATCAACGTCGCACGCGCGCATAACTCCGGCGGCGTCCTCGTCGTCGGTCAGGGAAAGCAGAAGGTGCTCGAGCGTCGCGTACTCGTGCTTACGCTGGTTGGCGTACGCAACGGCGCGATGCAGGGACTCTTCCAGGGGGCGCGAAAAAGAGGGCAATGGGGGGCTCCTCAGTCCTTTTCCATGGTGCACTGCAGGGGGTGCTGATGACGTCGCGCCGAGTCGATGACTTGCGCGACCTTGGTCTCTGCGACTTCGTAAGTGTAGACACCACACACGCCCACGCCGTTCTGATGGACGTGGAGCATGATGCGCGTGGCGTCTTCACGCGACTTGTTGAAGAACCGTTCGAGCACGTAAACGACGAACTCCATGGGAGTGTAGTCGTCGTTGAGAATCAGAACTCGATAGAGCGAAGGCTTCTGCGTCTTCGGCTTCACTTCCGTGACGACCGACGACCCAGCGCCGTTGCTTTGTCCGCCTTGCTTCCGCTCGGCCATCGACTTGTTCTCTCCCGGCGAGCAAATCACTCGCCTGTCTGAATTAGATATGGAAACGCGACGGCTTTGGAAGAGGCCGACACGCCGCTGCGCCGCTTTAGCACAGGGGCGCCTCGGAAAACGGCTTCACGATTGGGAGAGCGAAGGCCGAGCGCGAACGGTTCCGTGGGTGAGAGGCCCAAATGGTTAGCGACATCCTGTCGCGCAAGAGGGGTGCGGAGCGCCGAACGCGCGACTCACTCAGCGGCCTTTGAGCGCCCGACCACTGACGACCGCGGCCGCGCCGAACTTGCCGCGCAGGGCGTCGATGGCGGTTTCGCTCTTCAGCGTGCGGCGTTCCTCGTCGGCGAACATGTCCGCGCCGGCGGTCTCGGCGTCGACGAACTCGGTCAGGCCCGCGCCGATCAGGCGATAGGAGAGGCCGGGTTTCTCGGCCGCCAGCAGTTCGCGCGCCACCTGGAACAGGGTGCGGGCCGTCTGGGTCGGCACGGCCAGGGTGCGGCGGCGGGTGTGGATCTTGAAGTCGGGCGTGCGCAGCTTCAGCGTCGCCACGCGGCCGGCCACGCCTTCCTTGCGGGCTTGCTTGGCGACCTTCTCGCAGAGCGGCCAGAGCTCGTCCTCAAGTTCGTCCCGCTTGTGCAGGTCGTCGTTGAAGGTGGTCTCTGCGCTGATCGTCTTGCGGGCCTGGTCGGGATCAACCATCCGGCTGTCCTGGCCGTGGGCCAGGCGGTGCAGGCGCAGGCCGCCGGAGCCCAAGCTTTTGGCCAGCTCTTTCAGATCTGCGGCGGCGATGTCGCCGACGGTCTTCAAACCGATCTCGGCCAGGGACGACACCGTGGCCGGGCCGACGCCGGGCAGGATGCTGACCGGCTTGCCGGCCAGGAAGCTCTGCGCTTCGGCCGACCCGATCGCCGAGAAGCCGCGCGGCTTGTCCAGCTCAGAGGCGATCTTGGCCAGGAACTTGTTGGGGGCCAGACCGATCGAGACGGTCAGGCCGATGTCGCGCTCGATCTCGGCCTGCAGCCGCGCCAGCATCGCCGCCGGCGTCGCGCCGTGCAGGCGATCGGTGCCGGTCAGGTCGATCCAGGCCTCGTCCAGCGACAGCGGTTGGATCAGCGGCGTCAGCTTATCGAGCTTCTCGTGGATGAGCCGGCTGGCCTCCCGGTACTTGGTGAAGTCGGGCTTGATGACCACGGCCTGCGGGCACAGCTTCAAGGCCTTGTACATCGGCATGGCCGAGCGGGCGCCGCTCATGCGAGCGATGTAGCAGGCGGTGGTCACGACCCCGCGCTTGCCGCCGCCGACGATCACCGCCTTGTCGCGCAGGCTCGGGTCGTCGCGCTTCTCCACCGAGGCGTAGAAGGCGTCGCAGTCCAGATGGGCGATCGAGAGTACGCCCAGCTCCTCATGGAAGACCGTGCGCGGCGAGGCGCAGGACGGACAGCGCGCGGCTTTCACCTCGCCCGTCCATCCGCAATCGCGGCACAGGGACTTCATGGGAGCGTCCTTACGCCTCCGGCGGCCACAGCCAGACCGCGCCGCGCACGCCGGAGCTGTCGCCGTGGATGGCCTTCTTCACTGGCGTCTCGAACACGTCCGAGAACACGTGCGGCGCGATGGCGGCGGGCAAGCGATCATAGAGTGCGTCGACATTCGACATGCCGCCGCCCAGCACGATGACGTCCGGGTCGATGATGTCGCAGATGGCCGCCAGGCCTCGGCCCAGGCGATCGACATAGCGGTCCAGCGCCCCGGCCGCCGAGGCGTCGCCGCTGTTGATCGCGTCCATGGTCGCCTGGCCGGTCGGGAAGCCCGCGTCCTTGGAGAACGCCGGGCCGGCGACCCACTTCTCCATGCACCCCTTGCGGCCGCACCAGCACTCGGGACCGGGATATTCCTCCGGCTTGGGCCAGGGCAGGGGCATGTGGCCCCATTCGCCGCCGAAACCGTTGTGACCCTCGATGATCTTGCCATCGACCACGACCCCGCCGCCGCAGCCGGTGCCGATGATCACCGCGAACACCACCCGCGCTCCGGCCCCCGCGCCGTCGGCGGCTTCCGAGAGGGCCAGGCAGTTGGCGTCGTTGGCCAGGCGCACCGGGCGAGCCAGGCGCTGCTCCAGGTCCTGACCAAACGGCCGGCCATTCAGATAGACGCTGTTGGCGTTGCGGATCAGGCCGGTGCGCGGCGAGATCGAGCCGGGGATGCCAAGGCCCAGGCGGGCGCAGGTCGCACCGGCCATGGCCTCGGCGTCGGCCAGCAGGCCGGCCACGACATCGAGCGCTGCGCCGTACTCGCCCGGATTGGGCTTGCGCACCCGCGCGACGAACTCGCCGGCCTCGTTGAGAGCGGCGACCTCGATCTTGGTGCCGCCGAAATCGACTCCGAACCGGATCATGCGAACAGACGCTCCTCGATGGCGGCCTTCAGGCGAGGCCACTCGTCAATACGGACATGACGGTCGGGCGCGGAGGGGGCGAACGGGCGCAGGCGCTCGTCGCTGACCATCTGGAACCGCCCGACGTCGGGCGCCTTCTCCGCCACCGATTCCAGCTGCGGCAAAAGGTCGTCGATGAAGACGGCGCGGCCCGAGGTGCGCGCGGCCAGCTCGGCGGCCGGGGGACCCTTGGGCCCGCTGTTGATGATCAGCGGATAGTCGAAGCCGTGGGTCTTCAGCCACTTGGCCCGGGCCAGGCGTCCGTGTTCCGGGGCGTTGGTCAGGATCACCACCTCGGCCCGGGTCGACAGGTCGGCCAGGGCGTCGGCGGCGCCGATGGCGGGAATCAGGTCATCGGCGCCGTCGCGGAAGAAATCGTCGAACAGGACCTTGCCCGCGATCAGATCGAGGTGTTCCGTCTCGCCGGGACGATAGATGTTCTGGAACAGGGCGAAGCGATCGACCCGCAGCTCGAAGCCATGGCGCGCGATGAAATCGCCGAAGCCGCGCATGAACTGCGCGAGCACTTCGTCGACATCGACGATGACCAGCGATGCGGTCGGCGTGATGGCGCAGGCCTGAAGGTCGGAGTAGCGTGGTTCCATGAGCTCGGGGTCTTAACGCGATTAGCGCGGGCTTAAGGATATTCGTGCGATCTGGTTCTGGAAGGCGGCGCGAATCCCTAGGCGCCGCCACGTGACCGTTTGGTCGGGGTAAGGATGACGAAGAAGGTCCTCATCGTGGAGGATAACGAGCTGAACATGAAGCTCTTTCATGATCTGCTCGAGGCCCAGGGTTACGAGACCCTGCAGACCCGTGAGGGTCTGTCGGCGCTGTCTATTGCCCGCGACAACAAGCCCGATCTGATTCTGATGGACATCCAGTTGCCGGAAATCTCTGGCCTGGAAGTCACCAAGTGGCTCAAGGAAGACGACGACCTGGCGCATATCCCGGTCGTGGCCGTCACCGCCTTCGCCATGAAGGGCGATGAGGAGCGTATCCGCGAAGGCGGCTGCGAGGCCTATATCTCCAAGCCCATCTCGGTGGTCCACTTCCTGGACACCATCAAGCGCCTGCTGGACAAGGTCCCCGCCGCATGAGCGCCCGGATCCTCGTCGTCGACGACATCGAAGCCAATGTCCGTCTGCTCGAGGCCAAGCTGACGGCCGAGTACTATGAAGTCTCCAGCGCCATGGACGGCCCGACCGCCCTGGCCATGGCCGCCCGCGACCTGCCCGACATCATCCTGCTGGACGTGATGATGCCCGGCATGGACGGCTTCACCGTCTGCCGCAAACTCAAGGAAGACCCGACCACCCGCCACATCCCGGTGGTGCTGATCACGGCCCTCGACGGCCGCGCCGATCGCATCCAGGGCCTGGAATCGGGCGCTTCGGACTTTCTGACCAAGCCCATCGACGATGTCATGCTGTTCGCCCGCGTGCGCAGCCTGACCCGCTTCAAGCTCGTGATCGACGAACTGCGTCAGCGCGAGGCCTCGGGCCGCCGCATGGGCGTGATCGCCGGCGCCGCCGCCCGCCTGGACGGCCTGGGCGGCCGGGTGCTGATCGTCGACGACAACGAGCGCCAGGCCCAGCGGATCGCCGCCGAGCTGGGCGTTGAGCATCGCCCGGTCGTCGAAAGCGATCCGGAGAAGGCCAAGATCAGCGCCGGCGGTCCGGTCGATCTGGTCATCGTCAACGCCGCGGCCAAGAGCTTCGACGGCCTGCGCTTCACCGCCGCCCTGCGGTCGGAAGAGCGTTCGCGCCAGCTGCCCGTGCTGGCCATGGTCGATCCCGACGACCGGGGCCGCATGGTCAAGGCGCTGGAAATCGGCGTGAACGACATCCTGCCGCGTCCGGTGGACCCGCAGGAGCTGTCGGCTCGGGTCAAGACGCAGATCCAGCGCAAGCGCTACACCGACTACCTGCGCAACAACCTCGACCACAGCCTGGAACTGGCCGTTACGGACCAGCTCACCGGCCTGCACAACCGTCGCTACATGACGGGGCAGCTGGACTCGCTGGTCAAGCGCGCGGCGATGGGCGGCGAGCCGGTCTCGGCCCTGCTGATCGACATCGATTTCTTCAAGAAGATCAACGACACCTTCGGTCACGACATCGGCGACGAGGTGCTGCGCGAGTTCGCCCTGCGCCTGGCCTCCAACGTTCGGGCCATCGACCTGCCTTGCCGTTTCGGCGGCGAGGAGTTCGTGGTGATCATGCCTGACACCGCCCTGGCCGACGCCCTGCGCATCGCCGAGCGGATTCGCAACCATGTCTCCGGTTCGCCCTTCAAGGTGGGACCCACCAAGGAAGAGCTGACCGTGACCATCTCGATCGGCGTCTCGGCCACGGCCGGTGAAGGCGACACCCCCGAAGCCCTGCTGAAGCGGGCGGACGAGGGCGTCTACCAGGCCAAGGCCTCGGGCCGTAACGCGGTGGTCGGCAAGGCCGCGTAAGCGCCTTCCAGATCTCGACATTTATGGATTGGCGGGCGCGTCGCGTCCGTCGCATGCTGCTCTGAGAAACCGGTGTCATAAGCCGATCCTAGGGAGCGTCCGCCCATGTCCGCCAATCGCCGCGCCGTGCTCGCGCTCGCCGGTCTCTCGACCCTGATCGCCGCGAACCCGGCGGGCGCCGCCGTTGCGCCCAAGACTTCCGCACCGGCTCAACCGAAGTTGCGGATCGATCCGCGCGAGCTTGGCGCGGTGGGCGACGGCGTCGCCAAGGACACCCACGCCCTACAGCTGGCCCTCGATCGTTGCGCCGTGTTCGGCGGCGGCGAGGTGGTGCTGGCCGGCGGGACCTTCCTGACCGGCGCGATCCGGATCGGCGCGAACACCACGCTGCGGATCGAAGAGGGCGCGACCCTGCAGGGCTCGCCCGACCTCGCCGACTATCCGATCGTGCAGGTGCGCTGGGAGGGGCGTTGGGTTCCCGGCTATATCGGCCTGATCTGGGGGCAGGGCGCGCGCAATATCGCCCTGACCGGCAAGGGCGCCATCGTCGCCTCCGACGCGATCAAGGGCCGCGTCCAGAAGGAGACCGGCCTGCGCCATCCGGCCTTGCTGGAGTTCGTCGACGTCCAGGGCCTGACCGTCACCGATCTGAAGACCCAGCAGAACGACATGTGGTCGATCCACCCGGTCTATTGCGACGACGTCGTGTTCCGCAATGTGGTCGTCAACGGTAGGGCCGACGGCATCGACGTCGATTCCTGCCGCCGGGTGACCATCGAGCACTGCGACTTCGACACGGTCGATGACTGTATCTCGCTGAAGTCCGGCCGGGGGATGGAAGGCAATCTGATCGCCCGTCCGACCGAGGACGTCGTGATCACCGACTGCACGTTCAAGGACCATCGCTGGGCCTGTATCGGCATCGGCAGCGAAACCTCGGCGGGCGTGCGCCGCGTGCGGGTCGAGCGGTGCAAGATGCTCGCCGCCCACACCTTCGCCGTCTACATCAAGAGCCGACCGGGTCGTGGCGCGTTCATCGAGGACATCGTGATGCGCGACCTGGAGGTCTCCGGGACAGGCAACGGCTTCTTGCGCCTGAACTTCCTGGACAGCGGCAAGCAGGACCAGTTCCCGGTCGCGGGCTTCGACGGCATCCCCACGGTGCGCAACTTCACCTTCGAGCGGATCAAGGTCACCGACGTCCCGGTGCTGGTCGAGGCGGTCAACATCCATCCCGACAAGCCGCTGGACGGTCTGACGCTGAAGGACATCACCGGGACGGCGGGCAAGGGGATCACCCTGGCCAACATCAAGAACGTCACGCTGAAGAACGTGGCCGTGACGATCGCCGAGGGCCCGAAGCTCTCGATCAACAACGTCACCGGCAAGGGACTGGAGGGCGCCACGCCGCTGAGCCCAACCGTGCGCCCGGCGGACGTCGTGGCGACCCAGCCGCCGTACAAGCTGGGCATGACCAGCGGCAAGCCCAACTAGTCGTCCCAAAACCGTTACACGGCGGCGTTAGACCTGACCGTTCCGGGGGCGGCGCATGGGCTACGACAGCTTCTATTTCCTCAAGAAGGCGTACGGGATCTATCCCGGCGTCGTGGCGCCGGTGTCGGCGCGGTGCCTGCAGGCGCACTATGCCCAGCGCCAGGCCCGGCGCGGGCCGGCGCGGGCGGCGCTGGACGCGGTGGTGGGCCTGGCCTTCCAGGCCTGGATCCCCGGCCGCGCGGCCAAGGTGGCGCGCAAGTTCGACCTCGGCGAAGCCTGGCGCCGCCGCGCCATCGAGATCGCCCACGCGCGCTTCGTCGATCCCAACGACCTGGCATTGTTCCGCATCGAGGACCCGGTCCAGTTGGACGGCTACATCCGCCGCTTCGAGGACGCGGCGCTGAACAAGCGGATCAACCCCTTGGGCTGGACCCGCGAATGCGTGCTGGCCGACAAGGTCCGGTTCGAGGCCCGCTGCGCCGCCGCCCATCTGCCTTCGCCGCGCACCGTGGCGGTGGTCCGGGACGGCAATGTAGAGATGAAGGCCGACCCGGCCGGCCGCGACCTGGTGCTGAAGCCGGCGGACGGGGAGGGCGGCGACGGCGTCGTCGTGCTGGAGCGCGTGGCCGACGCCGCCGATCTTGCCGTCCATTTGGCCGCCCGCCTGCCGCGCGGCCGGGGCGCCTGGCTGGTCCAGGACCGGGTCGCGACCCATCCGGCGCTGCGGGACCTGGCGCTGGACGCCCTGCCGACCGTGCGCATCGTCACCATGGTCGACGAGGTCGGCGCGCCCGAGGTGGTCAGCGCCACCTTCCGCTTCGCCTCGGTGCGCGGGGCCAAGGTCGACAACATGAAGGCCGGCGGGCTGATCGCGGCGGTGGACCTGCCGGTCGGATCGCTGGGCGTGGCCTGCAAGGGCTATGGCGGCGGCGACCATGCCGTCCATCCGGTCACCGGCGCGGCGATCGCCGGCCGCATGCTGCCCGACTGGGCCGCGGCCAAGGGCCTAGTGCGCCGGGCCCATGCCGAGGTCTTCCCCGACTACGCCCTGATCGGCTGGGACGTGGCCCTGACGCCTACCGGCCCGGTGCTGATCGAGGGCAACGGCAAGCCGGGCGTCTTGATGCCTCAGCGCGCCGCCCGCCAGGGTCTGGGCGTCGGCCGTTACGGCGCTTTACTCGCATATCATCTTGCCATGAAACCGTAGCGCGTCCGTCACGCGCCGAGCCTAGCCTTCGAAGATCGACATCGACGCGACGGACCTGCGGAAGGGGGCTTCCGGTGGCCCCGAGCCCGGAGGCTGCCGATGAACCGTATCGCCGCTCCGCGACGCCTTCCGCTCGAGGCCAAGCGCGCCCTTCGCATCATGCTGATCGCCAAGCACGCCAAAGGGCGGGGCGAGCTGCATCCCGAGGACGGCACCCACGCGGTCTATCACTGCGAGATGCGCGAGACGCTCGAGGACATCGGGGTCAACCTGATGGTCGCCGACGAATACAGCGTGCTGTTCGAGCGTCCGGACGTCGATTTCGTCTTCCCGCTGCTGAACCGCGCCGGCTTCCTGAACTCGGAAATGCTTGTCCCGCTGCTCTGCAACCGCCTCTCGCTACCGTACCTCGGCGCCAGCCCGATCCTGCGCGGCCTGTCGGACGACAAGCACCTGACCAAGCGCGCCGCCGTGGCGCGGGGCGTGCCGACCGCGCCGTGGGCCGTCTATCGCCGGGGCGCGCCGCTGGACGCCAGCCTGCTGCCGCCGGGCGAGCACTTCGTGATCAAGCCGAACGCCTCCTCGGCCAGCTGGGGCGTCAGCGACGCCTTCGACTGGGCCGGCGTGCGCGAAGCGGTCCAGCGCCTGCACGAGGAAGGCCACGACGTCATCGTCGAACCGTTCATCCAGGGCCACGACATCGAGATCTCGGCCATCACGGTCGACGGCGAGCCGGTCATCCTGCCGACCCAGATCGTCGAGCAGATCAACCCGGCCCAGCTGCGCACCTATCAGGAGAAGCGCAACCTGGTCGGCGGCCAGGCCTATGAGATCCGCCCGCTGGAGGACGGCCCGCAGCGCCAGATCGCCGAGGCCCGGGCCCGCGAGATGATGCGGGAGTTCATGCCGTTCGACTACGGCCGCTTCGAGTTCCGCCTCGACGTCGCCACCGGCGAGGTCCAGTTCCTGGAAGTGAACCTGAACTGCAATCTGTGGTCCCGGAAGACGATCTCGATGGCCGCCCAGCAGATCGGCTGGACCCATGCCGAGCTGATCGAGACCATCCTGACCGAGAGCCTGGACCGCCAGGGTCTGCTGCAAAGGGCGTACGATGTCGTCGCAGCCTGAGCCTTTCGTCGGCGTGATTCTAGCTGGTCAGCGGCCGGGCCGTGTCGATCCCCTGGCCGAGGCCGCGGGCGTCGTGAACAAGAACCTGGTCCCGATCCAGGGCGCGGCGTTGGTGCGCTATGTGGTCGAGGCCCTGATCGCGACGCCGGGCCTGACGCGCCTGCGCATCGTCGTCGAGCCGGAGACCGCGCCGCTGATCGACGCGATGCTGCCCGCCAGCCGGTTCCTGATCGAATATGTGCCGGCCGCCAACAATCTGGCCGACAGCGTCTATGCCGCCGCCGAGGGCGTGGGCGACATGCCGTTGCTGGTGACCACGGGCGACAACGTCCTGCTGACGCCGGGCGCGGTCAGCGAGGTGCTGAACGCCCTGAAGGTAGCCGACGTCTCCCTGGCCATGGCGACCCAGCGCTCGGTGATGGCGGCCCATCCGGAAGGCCAGCGGCGGTTCTACAAGTTCTGGGACGACGCCTATTCGAACTGCAATCTCTACGCTTTCGCGGGACCCGCCGCGACCAGCGTGGCCGAGAGCTTCCGCAGCGGCGGGCAGTTCGCCAAGAAGCCTATGCGGATGATCATGGCCCTGGGGCCGATCAACCTGGCCCTGCTGCTGATGGGCCGGTTGTCGCTGCGCGGGGCGCTCAACCGCCTGGGCCGCCGCTTCAAGCTGAAGGTCGAGCCGGTGGTCCTGACCGACGGCGCCCACGCCATCGATGTCGATAACGAGCGCACTTATGGTGTGGCCGACACTTTGCTGGCCAAGCGGGCGCTGGACCAAGGCCGTCTGATCACGGATGCGGCATAACTAACCGAAATTAGGCGGCTTTCTTAGCGGCCTGCATACGGCTGTCGCAGACTCTCGTCTCAATGTCTCGCACGGGGGAGTGGTGAGATGAGAGCAAGAGTGCGTGCGCGTAAGCATCCGTTTCCGGGCGGATGGCTGGTCCTGGGTCTGCTGACCTGTGTGGCGCTGTTCGTCCTGGGCGCGCAGGCCAGCGAGCATCTTTCAGGCGGGCTCTCGACGGCGGCGACACTGGGCGCGTTCGTCGCCATCTGCGTCGGGCCGGTACTGCTGGCCCTGACCGTGTTGTGGGGCGGTTTCGCCTTCTTCCGCTGGTTCCTGATCGGCCGCTAGATCCTCCCCCGTTGGGGGAGGTGGCCCGAAGGGCCGGAGGGGGCCAACTCGGCCCACATCCAGCTAGCCCCCTCAGTCGACTTCGCCGACAGCTCCCCCAGAGGGCGAGCAAACAAAAACGCCCGGCTATCGCTAGCCGGGCGTCTTGATGTCGTAGCGCTGAAAGCGATCTTACTTGATCTTGCCTTCGCGGAATTCGACGTGCTTGCGGATGACCGGATCGTACTTCTTCAGCACCATCTTCTCGGTCTTGGTGCGGGCGTTCTTCTTGGTGACGTAGAAGAAGCCGGTGTCCGCCGTCGAGTTCAGGCGGATCTTGATGGAAGCCGGTTTGGCCATGGTCGAATCCCTGCGGTGGTCGCGCAGGTTCCCGCGCGTTGGAAATAAGAGGCGCGGAACATACTGATCGGCAGCTCAAAGTCAATTGGCGGCAGTACACCGCTTGTAAGGAAAGTCCGCCGATCGCGCCTGACCGCCGACGGAACCCTCGATCCGGGCCACCAGGGTGTCCTTGTCGACCAATCTGTAGAGGATCCGCTGCGGGAAATCGTGCTCCGGGGCCTCGAAGGTGACGGTGTTCTCGGCGATCTGCTTCAGCGGGAAAGCGGCCTCGGCCTGGCCGGAGGGAATCGCCACGTACTGCAGCTTGCCGTCGCGGACGCTGCGGCTCATGCCGATCATCGCGCCGCCGGCCGGGGCCAGCCACTGCTCCTCGATCTTCGTGCCGTTGGGCCGGACCAGGGTCCAGCAGCCGGCGATGAAGCTTAGGCGGTCGATGTCGGCGGGCGCGGCCAGAAGCGTCAGGGCCAGGACCGAAGCGATCACGAGAACCTCCCTCAGAGGTGCGTCAGGTGACGCTTGCCGTTCAGGAAGCGCATGAACGGCGCGGGCCGTCCAGTCTCCGCCAGCCGCTGGCCGATCTCGTGGACCACGAAGCGGGTGATGTTGGGCAGGTCCAGCGCCATGGCTTCCTGGAAATCGACCCAGGCGATCTCGTCCAGTTCGCCGCAGTCGGGGCGGCGGTCCAGGGAGAGCAGCGCCTCGGCAGGGGCCATGAAGAAGCGGGCGTCGAAGCGACGCGGGCGATAGGGCGGGGTGATGGCCCGGGCCACGAAGCTGAGCGGCGCCAGGTCGGGCAGGGCGCCCTGGGCCAGGAACGGCCGCCAGGGGCCCGCGCCGGGGCGCTCGGGGGCTGGCTTGGCCAGCAGCAGGCCCGTTTCCTCGAAGGTCTCGCGCACCGCCGCCAGGGCCAGAGCGCGGGCCAGGCGGGCGGGGGTGCGGTGGCGGGGTTCGAGTTCGAGCCGGGCCGCGACCTCGGGCGCGAGTTCGGTGGCGCTGGGCGCGTCGTAGTCGGCGCGGTCGACCCGGCCGCCGGGGAACACCCACTTGTCGGGCATGAAGGCGACGCCGCCGTTGCGACGACCCATCAGCAGGCGCGGTTGCGGGCCGTCGGTGCGGACGATGATCACGGTGGCCGCGTGCTTGGGCGTCAGCGCCGCGCCCGTCTCGCGCACGGCGCCGTCGTTGATCGTGTCGAATTTCGCGTCGATCGGCGGCAGGCTCATGCCATCACGTTAGACCGATTGCGCGGCTGGGAAAGACCGACGTAACGTCAGGCCTGTTTTTCGAGGGGGCGTTATGATCGTACGGATTTCCACCCTGGCGCTGGTCGCCGGTTTGTCGCTCGTTGGTGTGTCAGGGGCCGCGCCGGCCATCGCCGCGCCCTCCACCGCCAAGATCGAGGCGGCGGCCAAGGCCGTCCAGCCCAAGGTCATCGCCTGGCGGCGCGACATCCACGAGCATCCGGAGCTGGGCAATCAGGAGGTCCGCACCTCGGCCCTGATCGCCAAGGAGCTGAAGGCCCTGGGCTTCGAAGTCCGCGAGAACGTCGGCAAGACCGGCGTCGTCGGCATCCTCAAGGGCGGCAAGCCCGGCAAGGTCGTGGCCCTGCGCGCCGACATGGACGCCCTGCCGGTCGAGGAGAAGACCGGCCTGCCGTTCGCCTCGAAGGTCACGGCGACCTGGGAGGGCAAGACCGTGCCGGTGATGCACGCCTGCGGCCACGACACCCACGTGGCCATGCTGCTGGGGACCGCCACGGTGCTGGCCGGCATGAAGGCCGACATCAAGGGCACGGTCGTCCTGATCTTCCAGCCCGCCGAGGAAGGCCCGCAGGCCGGCGAGGAGGGCGGCGCCAAGCTGATGATCCGCGACGGCGCGCTGGACAAGCCCAAGGTGGACGCCGTCTTCGGCCTGCACATCGGTCCGGCCGACGCTCACCTGCTGAACTACCGGCCCGAGGGCTTCTACGCCTCGTCCGACCGGCTGACGATCACGGTGAAGGGCAAGCAGACCCACGGCGCGCGGCCTTGGGCGGGGATCGACATGGCCAGCATCGCGGCCGACATCATCCAGGCCACCAACCAGATCGCCGCCCGTCAGGTCGATGTCGGCGCCTCGCCCTCGGTGGTGACGATCGCCGTCATCAACATGGGCATGCGCCAGAACATCATCCCCGAGGACCTGAAGATGGAGGGGACCATGCGGACCTTCTCCACCGCCCGCCACGACGACCTGGTCGCCAAGATGCAGAAGGCCGTCGCCGCCATCGGCGACCGCTACGGCGCCAAGGCCGAGGCGGTGTTCAGCCAGCCCTATCCGGTGACCTATAACGATCCGGCGCTGTCGGCCTGGGTGAAGGCCAGCCTGGAAAAGGCTTCGCCCGGCAAGGTCGATGACAAGGCGGCTCTGGTGACCGGGGCCGAGGACTTCTCGATGTACGCCGAGAAGGTGCCGGGCGTGTTCGTGCAGCTAGGCGGCCGCAAGGCGGATGTGCCGGCGGCGACGGCTCCGGCGAACCACTCGCCTTACTTCGATGTGGACGAGGCGGTATTCGAGACCGGCGTGAAGGCCGAGGTCTTCATGGCGCTGGATTATCTGGACAAGAAGTAGGGGGCGGCGCTGCCCCACTCCACCGCCGTTCGGCGGTCCCCCTCCCCCAAGAGGGGGAGGAGAGCCTCGCTCTGCGAGGGGCGGAGCTAAGCTCTCCGCCCCGTTTGGGGGCGGACAGACCTGCGTGAGCGGGTCAGGTGGGGGCCTGTGCTGAGCTGGCCGCCCGCGCCTCGAACCACGGCGTTATCCGCTTCAGCGCCTCCTCGACCTCCGGGGTCGAGACCGCGAAGCTGAAGCGGATGAAGTGCTTGCCCTCGACGGGATCGAAATCGACGCCGGGGGCGGTGGCCACCCCGGTATCCTTCAGGAGCTGTTGGCAGAAGCTCAGCGAGTCATCCGTCAGGTGGCCGATATCGGCCCAGATGTAGAAGGCCCCGTCCGGCGGGGCGATCTTGCGCAGGCCAAGGGCGGGCAGGGCGTCGAGCATCAGCTGGCGGTTCCTGCGGTAGACGTCGATATGGGCTTCCAGCTCGTCGATGCAGTCCATCGCGGCGAGGCCGGCGTGTTGGCTGAGCGACGGGGCGGTCAGGAACAGGTTGCCGACATAGGCCCGCGCCCGCTCCAGGTCCTCGCCCAGGGGCGTCAGCAGCCAGCCCAGCCGCCAGCCGGCCATGCTGAAGTACTTGCTGAAGCTGTTGACGATCAGGGCGTTGGGCGCGAACTCCAGCATCGAGGGCGTGCGGCCGGTGTAGCTGAGGCCGTGATAGATCTCGTCGCTGATGATGCGGATGCCGCGCTCGCGGCAGACCTTGGCGATGGCTTCCAGCTCTTCTGGCGCGATGATCGTGCCGGTCGGGTTGGCGGGGCTGGCGACGATGACGCCGGCGGGGGCGGGGTCGAGTTCCGCCAGGTGCTTGGCGGTCAGTTGGAAGCGATCCTCCGGCCCGCAGGCGATCTCGACGGGTTCGAGGTGCAGGGCCTTGAGGCTGTTGCGATAGGCGACATAGCCGGGGCGGGCCAGGGCGATGCGGTCGCCGGGCGTGAACACGCTTGAGAGCGCCAGGACCAGGGCCGGCGAGGCGCCGCAGGTCAGGACGATCCGCTCGGGCTCGACCGTGACGCCATAGAGGGTCTGGTAGCGCTCGGCGATGCGCTGGCGCAGGGCGGGGCTCTCCCAATAGCCCATGGCCTCGGCGTCGAGAATCTCATGGGCCTTGGCCAGCGCCTTGCTGGGCGCGCCGGTCGAAGGCTGGCCGAACTCCATGTGGATGATCGAGGCGCCCTCGGTCTTCAACTGGTGAGCCAGGCGGCTGATGGCGATGGCGTGGAAGGGTTCGATCTGCGCGCGCATGGCTTTGCTTAGCGGGGTTTGACGCGGCGCGCATCCCGCTTGAGAAGGGGACATGCGTTCGCTGATCCTCGCCGCCGCCCTTGCCATCTCGACGCCTGTCTGGGCGCAGACCGCGCTACCGCTGAACATCGGCGGCCGCGTCGCGCCGGCGCCGGACGGAGCCTACGACTTCGGCTGGCCGGGGGTCTATTTCGAGGGGCGCTTCAACGGCCCTTCCGTCGAGGTCGTGGTCAATACCGGCGACGAGCACCTGGCCGTCAGCATCGATGGCGCGCGCAAGGCCGAGCTGACCAAGGCCGGCGAACTGCACCTGCTGCTGGACCGGCTAGGCCCTGGCGAGCATGTCGTGCGCCTGGACAAGCTGACCGAGAGCCAGACCGGTTCGGCGCGGTTCGAGGGTTTCTTCGTCGGACCGCAGGATAGCGTGCTGCCCGCGCCGGCCCGTCCGCGGCGGATCGAGTTCATCGGCGACTCCCACACCGTCGGCTACGGCGTCCGCTCGGCCAGCCGCGATTGCACCCAGGAGCAGGTGCACGACCTGACCGACACCAGCCTGGCCTTTGGGCCGATCCTGGCGGGGCGGCTGGACGCCGACTACCGGATCGAGGCGTTCTCGGGCCGGGGCGTGGTGCGCAACTATGATGGCCTGGCGCCCGGTGAGCCGCTGCCGGTGCTGTTCCCGCGCGTGATCCCTGGGCAGGCCGAGCCGCGCGTGGCGGCGGATGACCCGTGGGCGCCGGACATCGTGGTGATCGGTCTGGGCACCAACGACTTTTCGACGAAGCTCCACCCCGGCGAGG
This sequence comes from Caulobacter sp. GW456-12-1-14-TSB4, assembly GCF_059424195.1. Classification (NCBI taxonomy): domain Bacteria; kingdom Pseudomonadati; phylum Pseudomonadota; class Alphaproteobacteria; order Caulobacterales; family Caulobacteraceae; genus Caulobacter; species Caulobacter sp. GW456-12-1-14-TSB4. Next base: position 7,076 of record NZ_JBWKZF010000005.1, on the reverse strand, counting down.
CCTGGGCGGACGAGGCGGCGCTGCATCACGACTACCGCGAGACCTATGTGAGTTTCGTCCAGGGCCTGAAGGCCAGCCGGCCCGGCGCGCGGGTGTTCCTGATCGCCGGCGACACCTTCGCCGACGACGTCGCCGAGGTGGCCGACCGCACCGGCGCGAGGGCCGTGCGGATCACGGGGATGGACAGCGGCGCATGCCATCACCACCCTTCGGTGGCCGATCAGAAGATGATGGCCGACAAACTGGAGGCGGCGATCGCGGCGCCGTGAGCGGGGCCGAAACCTCGTCTTTCGACAAGCTCAGGATGAGGTTTCTCGTGAACCGCCCTAGCCATGATCCTCATCCTGAGCTTGTCGAAGGGCGAGGATCACGCACCAAGCCTACCGCCGCTTCCCGCGCCGCACGCCCTTCGGCAGGCCGCCGCGCGGCTTCACCGCCGCCTGGCGGCGGGCGCCGAGCCGCGGACGCGGCATGTTCGGATCCGCCGGCAGAGGATCGCTCAGCATCTCGAACAGCAGGCCGCCGGTCACCGGCGTGGCCTCGACCAGCTTGACCTCGACGTTCATGCCCAGCGTCCAGCGCTGACCCGTGCGGTCGCCGACCAGGGCGTGCAGTTTCTCGTCGTGGACGAAGAACTCCTGGCCCAGGGTCGAGACCGGCACCAGGCCGTCGGCGCCGGTGTCGGCCAGCTTCACGAACAGGCCAAAGCGGGTGACGCCGGTGACCCGGCCCTCGAAGGTCGCGCCCACGCGGTCGGCCAGGAAGGCGGCGATATAGCGGTCGGTGGCGTCGCGCTCGGCGGCCATGGCCCGGCGCTCGGCATGGGTGATGACCTCGGCCGTGTCCTTGATCTGGGCGATGTCCTGGTCGGTCAGGCCATCGTCGCCCAGGCCCAGCGCCCGGATCAGGCCCCGGTGGACGATCAGGTCGGCATAGCGGCGGATCGGGCTGGTGAAGTGGGCGTACTTGGCCAGGTTCAGCCCGAAGTGACCGATGTTGTCGCTGCTGTAGTGGGCCTGCATCTGGGTGCGCAGGACCACCTCGTTGATGATCGCCGCATTGGCCCCTTCGCGCGTCTCGTCCAGCAGCTTGTTGAAGCGCGAGGTCTGCGGGGCCTGGCCCTTGTCCCAGCGGATATCCAGCGTCTGCAGGAAGTCGGCCAGATTCTGCATCTTCTCCAGGCTGGGCGTATCGTGCACGCGATAGATCAGAGGCGAGCGCTTGGCCTCCAGGCTCTCGGCGGCGCAGACGTTCGCCTGCACCATCATCTCCTCGATCAGCTTGTGGGCTTCCAAGCTGGCGCGCTTGGTGATCGAGGTGATCTCGCCCTCGCGGATGATGATCCGGCGTTCGTCGCTCTCGATCGCCAGGGGAGAGCGGGCGTCGCGGCCGATCTTCATCGTCCGATAGGCTTCCCATAGCGGCTGCAGGATCGGTTCCAGCAGCGGGCCGCTCTTGTCGTCGGGCTGGCCGTCAATCGCCGACTGGGCCTGCTCATAGGACAGCTTGGCGGCCGAGCGCATCAGGCCGCGCACGAACTTGTGGCCCTTCTTGCGGCCCGACTTGTCGAACACCATCCGCACGGCCAGGGTCGCGCGGTTCTCAGCTTCACGCAGCGAGCACAGGCCGTTCGACAGGGTCTCGGGCAGCATCGGCTCGACGCGGTCGGGGAAGTAGACGCTGTTGCCCTTTTCACGGGCGTCGCGGTCCAGGGCCGATCCGGGGCGCACATAGGCCGCGACGTCGGCGATGGCCACCCAGACGACCCAGCCGCCGACATTGGTCGAGTCCTCGTCGAGATGGGCGAAGACGGCGTCGTCGTGGTCGCGGGCGTCCACCGGGTCGATGGTCACGAACGGCAGATGCCGCAGGTCTTCGCGGCCCGTCAACGTCGGCTCGACGGCGGCCTTGGCTTCGCGCTCGGCTTCTTCGGAGAAGCCGGTCGGGATGCCGTGGCTGTGGATGGCGATCAGCGAGGCCGCGCGGGGATCGTTCTCGGTCCCGACCACCTCCAGCACCTTGCCGGGCTTGGGGCCGTAGCGGCCGCCGTGCGTGCCGACCTGGGCCAGGACCAGGTCGCCGTCCTTGAAGTCATGGGCCACGCTGGGGTCGAGAACCAGCACGTCCTTGGACTTGCGGTCGACCGGCTCGACGCGGATCTCCTTGCGGTGCTTGCGGATGACGCCCAGCACCTTGTGGGCGCTCTGGCCCAGCTTCTTGATCAGCTTGGCCTCGAACTCGCCGGTCTCCAGGCGCTCGAAGCGGACCAGCAGGCGATCGCCCAGGCCCGGGGCGCCGGCCGCGGCCTCGCCCTTGGTCGGGGCCAGGCGAACGTTCGGCACGTCGTCGTCGGACTTGGTCAGTTTGACATAGAGCTCGCCGTCGCCGTCGCGATCCACCACGTCGGCCACGCCGACGGGGGGCAGGGAGCCGGCTTCCGCGAAGCCTTTCCGGCCGCGCTTGGCCAGCGCGCCCTGGGCCTCCAGCTCGCGGATCATCTCGCGCAGGGCTCGGCGGTCGGCGCCCTTCAGGCCGAAGTGGCGAGCGATGTCGGCCTTGCCGCTCTCGCCGGCGTCGCGCAGGAACGCGATCAGCGTGTCACGGTCGGGCAGGCCGGCCGGCGGCTTGGGCTTGAAGGTCTTGGTCGGTCGAAGTTTGGCCATGTCCTGCCTTACCCCGTTACGGGGGCGGATGGCCAGCCAAGGGGCGCGCGTGAGGCCTAGTACAGGTCTTCGATCGACTTCGGCGGCTGGGGCTCGGCGGGCTTGGGCGCGGCGGGAGCCACGGCGGCCGGAGCGGCAGCGGCGATTGGCGGGGTCTCGATCACCGGCGGGGCTTCCTGCTCGGCGGTCTCGACCTCGACGGCCTTGGGCTTGGGTTTCTCGACCGGCGGCGGCTCATAGGCGAGGGCGGGGGCGGCGTCCTTGACGGGCACGCCCGAGACCTCGGCCAGCGGCTGCTTGGAGGTCTCCATGCCACCGTGGTCGATCTTCATGGCGTTGGTGACGCCCATGGCGAAGCCGCCCACGCAGCACAGGATCAGCGCGGACACCACGACGTGCAGGGGCAGGGGACGTTCCAGCGTCGTCATGATCGAACTGTACTCCCCTCCCTAGCGCCTGGATAGGCTCAGGCCTCGTCGTCCCAAGGCGCGGCGCCGTCATCCGTCGAGGCGGCGGCCTTGGCCTTCGGCGCGGCCTTCTTGGCCGCCGGTTTCTTGGCGGCGGGCTTCTTCGCGGCCGTCTTCTTGGCCGGAGCGTCGCCTTCCGCCTTGGCCGTCTTTGCGGCGGCCTTCTTGGGCGCGGCCGCCTTCTTCGCCGGCTTCTTACCGCCGCCCTTGGCGGCGCGCTCGGCGATCAGGGCCACGGCCTCTTCCATGGTGATGGAGGCCGGGTCCTTGCCCTTGGGCACGTTGGCGTTGGTGTCGCCGTGCTTGATGTAGGGGCCGAAACGACCCGACAGCACGCGCACCGGCTTGCCGTCCTCGGGGTGATTGCCGAGTTCGGCGAGAGCGGCCGCCGCCCCACGCTGCGGACGCCCGCCGCCGGCGCGCTTGTCGGCCAGGATGGCGACGGCGCGGTTCAGGCCGACGTCGAACACCTCTTCGGCGTTTTCCAGATTGGCGTAGGTGCCGTCGTGCAGCACGAACGGGCCGAAGCGTCCCAGGCCGGCCGTGATGACCTTGCCGTCGTCCGGGTGCTTGCCGACTTCACGCGGCAGCGAGAGCAGGCGCAGGGCCTTCTCCAGATCCATGGCCGAGGCGATCCAGCCCTTGGGCAGGGACGAGCGCTTGGGCTTCTCGCCGCTGTCGGCGGCGGCCAGCTCCTCGACATAGGGACCAAAGCGGCCGTTCTTCAGCCACACGGCCAGGCCGGTCGCGGGGTTGAGGCCCAGTTCCTTGTCGGCGCTCTCGGCTTCGCCTTCGCCCTCCGACACGCCCAGCTGGCGCGTGTAGCGGCATTCGGGATAGTTCGAGCAGCCGATGAAGGCCCCGAACTTACCGGTCTTCAGCGACAGCTGGCCGACATTGCAGGTCGGGCACAGGCGCGGGTTCGAGCCATCGCCCTTGTCGGGGAAGATGTGCGGGCCCAGGGCTTCGTTCAGCGCGTCCAGGACATTGGTCGTGCGCAGTTCGGCGATCTCGCCGACGGCGGCGTGGAAGTCCTTCCAGAAGTCGCGAAGGAACTGCTTCCAGTCCAGCTTGCCGTCCGACACCAGGTCCAGCTGCTCCTCGAGCGCGGCGGTGAAGTCGTATTCCACGTAGCGCTTGAAGAACTGCTCCAGGAACGCGGTGACCAGGCGGCCCTTGTCCTCGGGGACGAAGCGCTGCTTGTCCATCTTCACGTATTCGCGGTCGCGCAGCACGGTCAGGACCGAGGCGTAGGTCGACGGACGGCCGATCCCCAGCTCTTCCATCTTCTTGACCAGGCTGGCTTCCGAATAGCGCGGCGGCGGTTCGGTGAAGTGCTGGTCGGCGCGGGCTTCGATGACCTTGGCGCTAGCGCCTTCCTCGATCGCGGGCAGGCGGGCGCTGTCCTCGTCGCCTTCGTCGTCGCGGCCTTCCTCATAGACGGCCAGATAGCCGGGGAAGAGCACGACCTGGCCCGTGGCGCGCATGCCGGTCTGGCCGTCGCTGCTTTCCAGGTCGACCGTGGTGCGCTCGATGCGGGCGCTCTCCATCTGGGAGGCGATCATCCGCTTCCAGATCAGCTCGTAGAGGCGGCCGAGATCCGATTCCAGGCGCAGCGAGCCCGGGTTGCGGTTCAGGCTGGTCGGGCGGATGGCTTCGTGGGCCTCTTGCGCGTTCTTGGCCTTGGCCTTGTAGTAGCGCGGGGTCTCGGGGACATAGGTCGCGCCGTAGACGTTGCCGATGACGCTGCGCGCTTCGGCGATGCCTTCCGGCTCGACCGACACGCCGTCGGTCCGCATGTAGGTGATCAGGCCGACGGTCTCGCCACCGATGTCGATGCCTTCATACAGCTTCTGGGCGGCCTGCATGGTGCGCTGGGCGGAGAAGCCCAGCTTGCGGGCGGCTTCCTGCTGCAGGGTCGAGGTGGTGAAGGGCGGGGCGGGCGAGCGCTTGCCGGGCTTCTTCTCGACGGCGGCGACCTTGAACACGGCGGCGCCCACCGCGGCCTTGGCGGCCAGGGCCGAGGTCTCGTTATTGAGGTCGAACTTGGTGAGCTTCTTGCCTTCGTGCTTGACCAGGCGGGCCAGGAACGGATCGGCGCCGGCCGAGACGTCGGCGTCGACGGTCCAGTATTCCTGGGTCTTGAAGCGCTCGATCTCCAGCTCGCGGTCGACGATCAGACGCAGGCAGACAGACTGCACGCGGCCGGCCGAGCGACTGCCCGGCAGCTTGCGCCACAGCACCGGCGAGAGGGTGAAGCCGACCAGGTAGTCCAGGGCGCGGCGGGCGAGGTACGCCTCGACCAGCTCCATGTCGACGTCGCGCGGATTGGCCATGGCCTCCAGCACGGACGTCTTGGTGATGGCGTTGAAGGTGACGCGCTGGACGGCCTTGTCCTTCAGCGCCTTCTTCTTGTTCAGCACTTCCAGCACGTGCCAGCTGATCGCTTCCCCTTCGCGATCCGGGTCGGTGGCCAGAATCAGGCGGTCGGCCTTCTTCAGGGCGTCGACGATGTCGCTGACCCGCTTGGAGGCCTTGGCGTCGACCTCCCAGCTCATGGCGAAGTCGTTGTCCGGCTCGACCGAACCGTCCTTGGACGGCAGGTCACGGATGTGACCGTACGAGGCGAGAACCGTGTAGTCGGACCCGAGGTACTTGTTGATGGTCTTGGCCTTGGCCGGGCTCTCGACGACGACGACGTTCATTCTGACTCTTGTGCAGTATAAGGGGTCGCCCATGAGGCGAGCGCCGGGAAAGTGGGGGCTTCACCTGGGGTCTGTCAACGGAAGGACCCGCAAAACAGTGAGGCTTGGGCGTCTGGTAGGCGCTTGTTAAGGCTATTGCACGACAATGCGATGGCTAGTTCCACGACTGCTTGAGCCCGATGGACCTCACCGTCAATCGGATCGCGACCGAGGCCTATGTCTCGCCGATCCAGCCGATCAAGGCCGTGACCTCGAATGCCGAACGCGCGGAGATCGCCGATCGGCTGAAGCAAGCCGTGCGCGCGACGCCGGCGGCGGGCACGGGTCTGCTGGTCGATCTCAGCGTCTAGAGCGGTCGATCGCGCAGTTCGGCGCAGTCCGCGGCGCTTAGCCGATCTTCCCCCACCGAAATCACCTTGGTCTGCCGATGCAGCAGCGGCGCCAGCGGCCATTCGCGATGCAGGCGCAGGTTATAGGCGCTGTCCAGCCCGCCGCCTTCGGTCATGACGCAGGTGATGTTCTGGCTCAGCCGCAAGGTCTGCCTGGGCGGATCGACATATTCACCCGCCACGAACACCAGGCCCAGCAGGCCGACGCTGCCAAGAAAGTAGCCATAGACGATCGGCAACGCGCCGAAGACCATGGCGGCCCGTCGCGCCATCCTGGGCCAGGGCAGTCGGCCGATGGAGAAGACCAGGAAAGCGTAGGCGGCATAGGCCGCCGCCAGGGTCCAGACATTGGCCAGGACGGGCACGAAGCGGATTCCCGCCACGCCGGCCGCAACGACTACGCATAAGAATATGGCGGTCGCGGCGGCCGTCGCCGCATAAGGGCGGGGCGCAAGTCGCCCCGCCAGGGTCCGCAGCAGCAAGCCGGCGATGGGCGCGGCCAGCAATAGCGCCCAGACCAAGGTGACGGGGTCCATGATCACGCTCCTGCCAGAACTCGATCTTCGGTTGTCCGTCCGTGGCTGGCAAGCTTGACCAATCGCCACGTTCCTGACGCGGGGGCGTGGCCTAAATCACGTTCTGGGCCGGCGCTTCGGCCTGTGACCTGGCGGAGTGATGGCGCACTGGAGACGACGCGGCGGGAAGGGCGTGGCCCTGGTCGTGAGCATCGGCGCGCATGTGGCCGCCGTCGCGGTCCTGTTCGCCACCCACATCACGCCGCAGCCGCCCGAGCCGCCGTCGGTGCTGGTCACGCTGGTCGATCCGCCGCCGCCTCCACCGCCACCACCACCC
>NZ_JBWKZF010000004.1:91318-287958 GCF_059424195.1 Caulobacter sp. GW456-12-1-14-TSB4 | reverse complement strand
TGAAGTACCCGCCCACCCCGCCGGCCGTCGGCCAGCACGAGACGGTGGCCCTGCGCACGGCCGCCTTCTTCCTGATGATCGCCCTGTCGGTGATCGCTGCCGTCACCGCCCTGAACGTCGGCCGCAAGCTTCACGCCCGCCTGGGCGCGCTGAACGCTGGCTTCGCCGCCGTTGCAGCCTATGTCGTGCTGATCTCGGCCGCCCAGGCGATGCTGCCAAGGATCAACGAGGTGCCGACCGACTTCCCGGCCGTGGTGCTATGGGACTTCCGCATCGCCTCGATCGGCATGCAGGCCTTGCTATGGACGGTGATTGGCGTCGGCTTCGGCGCGCTGGCCAAGCGCGTCATCCAGCGGGGTTAGCCCGGTTGTCGATGCTGGTCGGCCGGCGCTTGCGCCACGAGGTCTCGATGTGGTCGCGCATCGCGTGGGCGGCGCCGTCAGAGTCACCGGCCACGATCGCGTCGTAGATCCGCTTGTGCGCCTCGTGCGTGGCGCGGACGTGGTCCACGTTCAGCCGCCCGCTATAGCTGTAGGTCTTCACGGCCTTGCTCTGGATGCTGTCGATGATCGCCTTGCTCAGGCGGTCGCCCGATAGGCGCATGATGATGTCGTGGAAGGCGACGTCCTCGTGGACATAGCCGGCCGGGGTGTCGATCAGCCCCTCCAGCCGCTCCATCTGCCGGCCCAGCTGGGCGGCGGCTTCCGGGGTGATGTTGCGAGCCGCCTTTGCGGCCATGCTGGCTTCCAGCGAGGCGCGGATTTCCGAGAGATTGTCCAGATAGCTGAGCCCGTCCTCGCGCCGGAACAGGGCGCTGAGGATCATCGGGTCCAGCAGGTTCCAAGACGAGGCGTCCTGGATGATCGTGCCGCGCCCCTGCTGGGAGACGACCAGGCCCTTTTCCGTCAGCGCCGTCGTGGCCTCGCGCACGACCGTACGGCTGACGGCGTACATGTCGCACAGGACGTTCTCGGGCGGCAGCACGGTGCCGGACGGGTAGATCTCGGTGACGATGGCGTTGACGAGGTCCTCGACCACGGCCACGGCCAGCCGGGGACGGCGCGCGGCGGCGGCTCGCAGGCCCGTGGCGTTCGTGGAAGCTGTCATAGCCTGGCGCTCATCTGGTTGTCCGAGCGTTCTACCCGACGCCCCAGTCGTATCACAATACGAGATTCGAGCGGGAGCGAGGCCGTGAAAGCCGTAACCGCTTGCGCCCTACGAAGGGTTGCAAAGCCAAAATTCATAATACATATTATCTCATCTGAGGGCAGTCGTCCCATATTCTGGATTGAAGACCGACACCATGCGGATTACCGGCTATCGCAGCCTGACGACCATCCACGATTGGCAGCGCCCCGTCGGGGACGTGAACGGCGTGGTCGAAGCCGGCGTCACTGAGGTCCCCATCCTGCTGCTGGAGACCGACGGCGGCCTGACCGGCGTGGGCCTGGGCCAGCACACCGACATCGACCGGGTCTTCCCGGCCGTCGAGGGCGAAGACCCCCGCGCCGTCTCGGCGCTGTACGACCGCATGCTGGCGCACGTGTTCAAGAGCGGCCACGCCGGGGCGACCTACGGCGCGATCGCGGCGGTCGACATGGCCCTGTGGGACCTCAAGGCCAAGATGGCCGGCGAGCCGCTATGGCGAACCCTGGGCGCGCGCGACCGCTTCGTCCCCGGCTACGCCTCGGGCCTGTGCTACGGCCTGACCGATGAAGCCTTCGAGGCGCACTATGGCCTGTGGGCCGAGCGCGGCTTCACCGCCGCCAAGATCAAGGGCGGCCGCGACGTCGAGCGCGATATCCGCCGACTGAACCTCGCAGGCGACATCCTGCGCCGCAACACCGAGCGCCCGGCCCTGATGCTGGATGTCAACGAGTGCTGGAGCCGCAAGCAGGCCGTGCGCCACACCAGCGAGATCGAGGCCCGCGTCGACCTGACCTGGGTCGAGGAGCCCTTGCGCCGCTGGGACGCCGAGGGCCACGCGATCGTCAGCCGCGCCATCAAGGCCGCCGTCGCCACGGGCGAGAACCTGACGGGCCTGGACCAGTTCACGCCGCTGTTCGAGGCCAAGTCCGTCGATATCGTCCAGACCGGCAGCGTCTGGGGGATCACCCACTTCAACCGCGTCGCCCTGGCGGCCCATGCCCACAACCTGCCGGTCTCGCCGGTCGGCTATGACTGCAATCCCGTAGCCCATGCCGCCGCGGCCGTGCCCAACATGGTCGGCATCGAGATCCAGGACTTCAACTTCCCGCTGGGCCTCTCGGTCGATCAGCAGATCACGGACGGCGGCCTGGTGCTGGGCGACAAGCCTGGCCTGGGCATCGAGGTCGACGAAGCCGCGATCGCCGCCAACCGACTCAGCGGAACATGGTCGAAGTCAGGGGGACCGCACGTCCGGCCTCGCAGGGCGGGGCTGGGACTGGTGCCCAACAGCCGCGCCGCCGGCGAACGATAAGACGTCCTCAAGGACGCTTCTGGGTAGGAAATGAACCGGATGATCACCACCCGCCTCGGCGCGCCCCTCTCGCCCCTGGCCCTCGGCGGCGCCTCGCTGGGCGGCGTCTACCACGCCGTGTCGCAGGCCCAGGCCGACGCCGTGGTCGCCGCTTCTCTGGAAGCCGGTGTCAACCTGATCGACGTCGCGCCCTACTACGGCCTGACGCGGGCCGAGACGGCGCTGGGCGCGGCCCTGCGCGGCGCCGACCGCGACTCCTACGTGCTGATGACCAAGATCGGCCGCTATGGCGACAAGGACTGGGACTTCTCGCGCGAGGCCACCTTGCGCAGCCTGGACGAAAGCCTGGCGCGCCTGGGCGTGGACCGGATCGACGTCCTGCAATGCCACGACATCGAGCACGGCGACCGCCGGCAGCTGCTGGACGAGGCCCTACCGACGCTGCGCGCGCTGAAGGCCCAGGGCGTGATCGGCCATGTCGGGATCACCGGCTACGACCTGGCCCTGCTGGAGGAGATCGCCGTCGCCGAGCAGGTCGACACGGTGATGGCCTATTGCACCTACACCTTGCAGGACCAGCGCCTGGGGCCGGTTTCACAGCGCTTGGCCGCACATGGGGTGACGGTATTCAACGCCTCGCCGCTGGGCATGGGCCTGCTGACGGCCGGCGGCCCGCCGGACTGGCATCCCGCGCATGATAGCGTCCAGGCCGCCGCCGCCGAAGCCGCGCGCCGATGCGCGGCGCTGGGCGCGGACCTGTCGTTCACCGCCTTGCAATTTGCCCTGCAGACTGCCGCCGACGCGGGGATCGCCTCGACCGTCGTCGGCATGTCCAAGGCCGAGAACCTACGCCAGAATCTCGCCGCCCTGACCACGCCGCTCGACGCGTCCGTGCTGGCGGCGGTCGAGGACGCCCTGGCGCCAGTGCTGGACATCGGCTGGGACATCCGGCCCGGCAGCGGCGGCAAGGCCGGCAAATGATCGACGCCCACCTGCACCTCTGGGACCCCGCCCGGCTCGACTACGACTGGCTGCGCTTCGTGCCGACCATCGCCGGTCGGCAAGGTCCCGAGCAGTGGAGCGCCCAGCGCACCGGCGTACGCCGCGCCGTCTTCGTCCAGGCCGACTGCGCGCCCGAACAGGCGCTGGCCGAGGTCGATTGGGTCGCAAGCCTCTCCCATCCCGATCTGGATATTCTGGGCGTCGTCGCCTTCGCTCCATTGGAAAAGGGCAAGGCCGTCGGCGACCACCTGGACGCCCTGCGCCAGCGGCCTCTCGTACGCGGCGTCCGCCGTTCGGTGCAGAACGAGCCCGACGCCCTCATCACTGATCCTCGTCACCTGGACGGCCTGGTGGCAGCCGCCGAGCACGGCCTGACAATCGACGTTTGCGCCCGTGACCATCAACTGCCGCTGATCATCGACCTGCTCGACGCCCTGTTCGAGCGCGCGCCCGCAGCCCGCGTCGTGCTGGACCACCTGGGCAAGCCCGACATCGCCGCCCATGCCGGCGACATCCACGGCGCCGATTGGGCCAACAGCCTGCGCCGTCTGGCCGCCTTCCCCAATGTCTTCGCCAAGCTGTCAGGCCTAACCACCCAGGATCACTGGACCGAAGGCCGCGACGAGACCCAGGTCCCGTACATCCGCCACGCCCTGGACGGCTTCGGCCCCGAGCGCCTGATGTTCGGCGGCGACTGGCCGGTCGTGGACCTGGCCGGCGGCTACGCCCGCTGGCTGAGCCTGTTCGAGACCACGATCACCGCCCTACCTCCGCGCGACCGCCTCCGCATCGAGGCCGGGACCGCGACCGAATTCTACGCCCTGACGACGGAGACGCTCGCATGAGCCTGGACACCACCCTCCCCGTCACGGCTCCCGCCAGCGCAGGCCGCATGCGTCTGCAGCTGTCGCTGATGGTCAACTTCTTCCTCTTGATGGCGCTCTACAGCGGCGTGCTGGGCGTGCTGCTGCCCAACCAGATCGCCACGCTGAATCCTGGCGAAAAAGCCAACAACCTGGCTTTGCTATTCGCGATCACCTCGGTGTTCTCGACACTGACCACGCCGATCGCCGGCGCCCTGTCGGACCGCACCCGCACGCGCTGGGGCCGCCGCTCGCCCTGGATCGCCGTCGCCTCGCTGATCGGCTCGATGGCCCTGTTCGGGGTGTCGTGGCAGACCAGCTTCTGGTCGCTGATGGTGCTGTGGGTGATGGCCACCGTGGCCTACAACTCCATGCAGCCGGCCATGACCACGGTGATCGCCGACCGCTTCGCGCCGGAGACGCGCGGCGCGGTGTCGGGCATCGTCGGCGCGGGCATGACCGCCGGCCTGACCGCCGGCACCGTCGTGGCCGGCTATCTGGCCGGCGCCCAGGTGCTGGCCTACAGCCTGTTCGCGGTCGCCATCGCCGTCTCGTGCCTGGCCTTCGTGCTGATCAACCGCGAGCCCTCCAGCGCCGAGGCGCCCGCTCGTCCCTTCTCGTGGAAGGCCTTCGCCGCCAGCTTCTGGATCAGTCCCAAGGAGCACCCGGACTTCGCCTGGGCGTTCGCCGGCCGGTTCACGGTCTACATGGGCTACCAGGCCGTGGCGGCCTATCTGCTCTACATACTGCGGGACTATATCGGCCTGTCGGACGCCGCCTCGAACCGGACCATCGCCAACCTGGCGATGCTGACCCTGGTCTGCCTGATCGTCTCGTCGCTGACCTCGGGCTTCCTGTCTGACAAGCTCCAGCGCCGCAAGCCGTTCGTCATCGCCTCCAGCCTGATCATGGGCTGCGCCATGGTCGCCCCGCTGGTCCTGCCCAACATGACCGGCATGTGGATCTATGCCGGCGTGATCGGCGTCGGCTACGGCATGTTCATGTCGATCGACATGGCCCTGATGACCCAAGTGCTGCCCAAGAGCGCCGTCGGCGACGAGGGCAAGGACCTGGGCGTGCTGACCACGGCGGTCAACATCCCGCAGATCCTCAGCCCCGTGATGGCGGCGGTGCTGCTGAACGTCTTCCACAACAACTACGCGGCCATCTTCGTGGCGGCGATCGTGTTCGTCTTCGCTTCGGCCCTGTGCGTCGCGCCGATCAAGGGTGTGCGCTGAGGCCTCAGATAATTTGTATGACGTATTATGATAATTTGACATACGTCTTATCTTGTCGTAAATGCTTTGGATAAGGCCGGGAAACGGCCAAGGGGTTGAAACGACAGGATCCAAGCATGTCCACGAAGACTACTTTGATGGCCGCAACCGCCCTCGGACTCATGGGGGCATGGGCGGCTCCTTCTGCGGTCTGGGCGCAGGACGCCTCCTCGACCGCCGTCGAAGAGGTTGTCGTCACCGGCATCCGCGCCAGCCAGCAGCAATCGATCGACATCAAGCGCAACGCGGTCGGCGTCGTGGATTCGATCGCCTCGGAAGACCTGGGCAAGCTGCCCGACCAGAACGTCGCCGAGTCCCTGCAGCGCATCGCCGGCGTGACCATCGAGCGTAACCGCGGCGAAGGCCGCTACGTCTCGGTCCGCGGCTTTGGCCCGAAGTTCAACGCCGTCACCGTCAACGGCCGCACCCTGGCCACCGACAACAACGGCCGTGAGTTCTCGTTCGACGTCCTGCCCTCGGAGATCATCTCGGGCGCCGACGTCTACAAGTCGCCGCAAGCCAACATCAACGGCGCCTCGATCGGCGCGACCATCGACGTGCGCACGCTGCGTCCGCTGGAACAGCGCCAGGCCTTCAGCGCCGCCGGTTCGGTCAGCGGCACCTGGGCCGAGCTGCGTGACAAGTACAATCCGGAAGCCTCGGGCGTGCTGAGCTGGCGCAACGCCGACCGCACCTTTGGTGTCGCCGTGTCGGCCTCGTACACCGACCAGAAGGTCCGCGACGACGAGTTCACCATCGGCGCCGGCCACGTGTACCGCTCGAGCACGGACTCCTACTACAACGCCGGCGGCGTCGCGGGCGCCCGCATCGGCCCGGGCGTCGCGCCGTTCAGCAACATCTCGATGCCCTCGAACCTGTCGCCGTTCTTCTTCGAGCGCGACAAGACCATGCTGGGCCTGAACGGCACCGTTCAGTACAAGCCGACCGAACGCCTGACCGCCACGGTCGACGCCCTCTACGCGCGGGCCAACATCAAGGAACAGCAGACGGGCCTGGCCTATGACTTCGCCGGCGGCACGCTGGTCGAGCAGGTCATCGCGGGCAAGGAAGCGGTCTACCAGCGCTATCAGGGCGGCTTCGTCGATCAGATCATCCAGTTCGACCATCGCAAGGTCACGACCGACCAGCTGGGCTTGAACCTGAAGTGGGACGCCACCGACGACCTGACCCTGACCTTCGACGCCTCGCACTCGAAGGCCGAGCGTCGCGGCAAGGAAGACAACGACTTCACGACCATCCGCCGCAAGAACGTCGACACCTGGTTTGATCGTCGCGGCGGCAACGAGATGTACTCGTACGGCTTCACCAGCCCCAACTACACCAACGCCGCGACCAACCCGCAGGGCGTGACCGCCCACTACTACATCTGGGGCGGCGGCTCGGACGTCGATGACGCGATCAACGAGTTCTCGGTCGACGCCAACTGGAAGCCCGAAGGCGCGGTCTCGCTGCGTGGCGGCCTGGCCGCTCAGAACCGCAAGAAGACCATCACCGCGATCGAGATGCCGTTCGGCGAACAGTGCGCCTACTGCGACTCCAACCAGGTGCTGCCGGCCTCGCTGTTCCAGAACACCAACCGCAACTTCTTCGACGGCAAATACGGCAACACCATCCTGCACGACTGGCTGATCTACGATCCGCGCGCCCTGATCCTGCAGGTCAAGGAATACGCCACCCGCGACGGCAAGGCCTTCAACCCCTCGGTCCCTTCGCCCTCGGCCTCGTCGGTCGTGGATGAGAAGGTGCTGCTGGGCTACCTGATGAGCGACATCAAGACCGAGCTGGGTTCGATGCCGCTGGCCGTGAACGTGGGCGTCCGCATCGAGGACACCGACTACACCTCGTCAGGCGCCTCGCGCACGGTGACCAGCGCCAAGCCGAACGGCGCGGGCCAGAACATCATCACGGTGTCGCCGGTCGTGCCCGTCAGCTTCAAGGGCCACTACACCGACATCCTGCCGTCGTTCAACGCTCGCCTGAACCTCACCGACGACGTCATCGTCCGCCTGGCCGCCTCGCGCGTCATGACCCGCCCGACCCTGTCGGACCTGTCGCCACGCCAGACCATCCAGACCAACCCGGGCAACGAAACCATCCGTCGCGGCAACCCGGACCTGCAACCCTTCCGCGCCACCCAGATCGAAGGCGGCGCCGAGTGGTACTTCGGCGAGATGTCGCTGCTTTCGGCGGCGGTCTTCTACAAGAACATCGACTCGTTCGTGACCCTGACCACCACGCCGCAGAAGGTCGATCAGGTCACCTTCCAGGTGACGGTGCCCAGCAACGGCAAGGGCGCGGTCGTGAAGGGCTTCGAGCTGGGCTACCGCCAGGTGTTCAACCAGCTGCCCGCGCCGTTCGATGGCCTGGGCGTGCAGACCAGCTTCACCTACGCCGAGTCCAACGCCAACTACACCAACACCGTGGCCAACGTGTCGTACGGTCTGGAGGGCCTTTCGAAGTACTCGTACAGCCTGGTCGGCTTCTACGAGAAGGGTCCGATCCAGGCCCGCGTGGCCTACACCTGGCGCGACAAGTTCCTGCAGGTCGCCTCGGGTCGTAACGGCGAGCCGGAATATTTCGACAGCTACGGCCAGCTGGATGTCGGCGCTTCGTACAACGTCTCGGCCAACTTCACGGTGTTCGTCGACGGCCTGAACCTGACCGACACCGAAGAGTTCATCTACTCGGTCACGCCGGACCGCACGAAGGAGTTCCGAACCACGGGCCGCCGCATCGCGGCCGGGGTACGGATGCGCTTCTAAACCTTTCCCCCTCCTGCCAATCTGGTGAACCGCGTCACGCCCGTCGTGGCGCGGTTTTTCTTTATGGCGATGCCCCCGATCGCGCCTTGACGGGCCGGGCCATCGCCACTAGCAAACATCATACGTCTTATGTTTGAGGTGACGAGATGAGGCTCGCAGGCAAGACCGCCCTGGTGACGGCGGCGGCGCAAGGGATCGGCCGCGCGACGGTCGAGGCCTTCCAGCTGGAAGGCGCGACGGTCATCGCCGCCGACATCCGCACCGAGGCGCTGGACGGCGTCGAAGGGCTGACCGTCCGCCAGCTGGACGTCACCGACCGCGAGGCCGTCAAGGCCATCGCCGAGGAGTTCCCGAACGTCGACGTGCTCTACAACTGCGCGGGCTTCGTCCACGCCGGCACGATCCTGGACTGCGACGAGGACGCCTGGGACTTCTCCAACGCCCTGAACGTCACCGCCCAGTACCGGATGATCCGCGCCTTCCTGCCGCGCATGATCGCCAATGGCGGCGCCTCGATCATCAACATGTCTTCGGTGTGCTCCAGCATCAAGGCGGTGCCCAACCGCTTCGCCTACGGCGCCACCAAGGCCGCCGTGATCGGCCTGACCAAGTCGGTCGCCGCCGACTTCGTGGCCAAGGGCATCCGCTGCAACGCCATCTGCCCGGGCACGGTCGAGACCCCGTCCCTGCTGCAGCGCCTGCGCGACACCGGCGACTTCGACAAGGCCTATGCCGAGTTCACCGCCCGCCAGGCCATGGGCCGCTTCGGCCGCGTCGAGGAACTGGCCGCGCTGGCCGTCTACCTGGCCTCGGACGAGTCCGCCTTCACGACCGGAACCATCAATGTCATCGACGGCGGCTGGGTGAACTGATGAAACTGCTCCGCTTCGGCCCCATCGGCCAGGAAAAGCCCGGCGTCCTCGACGCCCAGAACCGCATCCGCGACCTCAGCGGCGTGGTGGCCGACATCGGCGGCGAGACGCTGTCCGACGAAGGCCTGGCCCGCTTGCGCGCCCTCGATCTGGAGAGCCTGCCGCTAGCCCCTGAAGGCGTGCGCTACGGTGCCTGCGTCGCGGGCGTCAGCAAGTTCCTGTGCATCGGCCTGAACTACGCCGACCACGCCGCCGAGAGCGGCCTGCCGATCCCCGACGAGCCCGTACTGTTCTCGAAGTTCACCTCGGCCATCTGCGGCCCGAACGACGAAGTCCTCAAGCCCCGCGGCTCGACCAAGCTGGACTGGGAAGTCGAGCTGGGCATCGTGATCGGCAAGACCGCCAGCTACATCGACGAAGCGGACGCCGACGTCCACATCGCCGGCTACTGCACCATCAACGACGTCTCCGAGCGCGCCTTCCAGATCGAGCGTGGCGGTACGTGGGACAAGGGCAAGGGCTGCGACACCTTCGGCCCGATCGGTCCCTGGCTGGTCACCCGCGACGAGGTCCCCGATCCGGCGAACCTGAAGATGTGGCTGACCGTCAACGGCAAGACGTTCCAGGACGGCTCGACCGCGACCATGATCTTCAAGCCCGCCTTCATCGTCGCCTATCTCTCGCAGTTCATGACCCTGCTGCCGGGCGACGTGATCTCGACCGGCACGCCGCCGGGCGTGGGCCTGGGCCAGAAGCCGCCGCTCTATCTCGAGGTCGGCGACGTCATGGAACTGGGCATCGAGGGCCTGGGCCAGCAGCGGCAGGTCGTCGCCCAGGCCTGACGCCATCCTCGACAAGAAGAACAAGACTAGGGAGTTCGTGATGGTCAAAACCCTCTTCGCTCGCGGCCTCGCGGCGACCATGGTCTCCGGCGCCGTCCTGGCCTGGGCGGCTCTCGCGAACGCTCAAGTGACGCTGCACGTCTCGCCCCAGGGCGACGACAAGAGCCCCGGCACGGCCGAGCGCCCGGTCCGCACCCTGCCCCGCGCCCAAGCACTGGTGAGGGCCAGCAACGCCAAGGCCGATGTCACGGTCGAGGTGGCGACGGGCGAGTACCGCTTGGACAAGCCCCTGGTCTTCACGGCGGCAGACGGCGGCCAGGCCGGTCACCGCGTCACTTGGCGCGGCCAGGCCGGCGCGCGGCCACTGGTCTCGGGCGGCTTCGACATCACGAACTTCGCGGTGTTCGACGCCGACCGCCGGATCTATGTCGCCGACATCCCCAAAGGTCTCGACACCCGCCAGGTCTGGGTCAACGACACCCTGGCCGAGCGTCCGTGGATGGAAATCCGCGCCTCGGACGTGACCTTCAACGCCACGGGCTTCGAGGTGACCAATCCCAAGCTCGCGTTCCTGTCGAACCTGAAGCACCCGTCACGGCTGGAGATCGAGGCCACAGGCTTCTTCACCGACCGCGTCTCGCCGGTCCAGGCCATCGACGGGACCAAGGTGACGATGCGCCAGCCGGCTTGGGACAACAACACCTGGGGCTATGACACCCTCTCCAAGCCGATCTTCCCCGAAGACTCGCGGCTGTTCCTGGTCAACGCCCTGGAGCTGATCGGCAAGACCAACGACTGGCACGCCAAGCCCTACCAGTGGTTCGTCGATCCGGCCGCCGGCAAGCTGTACCTGCGCATCGCCGAAGACGACGACATCAAGACCCTGCGGGTGACCGTTCCCGCCCTGCCCGCCTTGGTCTCGATCAGCGGCTCGGCCAAGGCGCCGGTGCGTGGGCTGACCTTCGAGGGCCTGCGGTTCTCGTACACCTCGTGGATGGGCCCGTCGGAACCGACCGGCTACGCCAACCAGCAGAGCGGCGCGTTCCTGAAGGATGCGTCGCCCCTCCGCCCGGCCGACGCCTGGACATCGTGCGGCTGGGGCTGCCCCGAGTTCGAGTCCATGCGCCAGAAGTGGAGCCAGATCCCGGCCGCCGTGCAGGTCGCCGCGGCGCAGGACATCGTCTTCACCGGCAACCAGTTCTCGCAGCTGGGCCAGATCGGCCTGGGGATCGGCAACGACGCCAACGCCAACCTCTCCGGCCAGGGCCTCGCCACCAAGGGCGTGCGCGTCAACCGCAACCTGTTCGCCGTGCTGTCGGGCAGCGCCATCATGGCCGGCGGCGTGCGCGAAGACGCTCACCACCCGTCCGCCCCCGAGCTGGTCAATGCCGACCTCGAGATCGCCGACAACACGATCGCCACGGTCAGCCAGGACTACAAGGACAACGCCGCCATCCTGACGACCTACGTCGACGGCGCGCGCATCCTGCACAACGAGATCTCGGACGCGCCCTATGACGGCGTCGCGGTCGGTTGGGGCTGGGGCTACAACGACGCTGGCGGCAACCCGAACTACGACGAGAACCAGAAGGGCTATCGCTACAACACCAAGTACGCGACGCCGACGGTGCTTCGGAACACCCTGGTCGAGGGCAACCGCATCCATGGCGTGAAGACCTGGTACATGGACGGCGGCGCCATCTACAATCTGTCGGCCAATCCGGGCTCGGTGATCCGCGGCAACCACATCTTCGACATCGACGGCAAGATCGCCATCTATCTGG
Source organism: Caulobacter sp. GW456-12-1-14-TSB4 (assembly GCF_059424195.1). NCBI lineage: Bacteria > Pseudomonadati > Pseudomonadota > Alphaproteobacteria > Caulobacterales > Caulobacteraceae > Caulobacter > Caulobacter sp. GW456-12-1-14-TSB4. The sequence continues at coordinate 276,074 of NZ_JBWKZF010000004.1, read as the reverse complement.
ACGAGGGCTCCAAGCACTTCCAGGTGACGGGCAATGTCGTCGATACCCAGGGCAAGTGGCTGAACATCAACACCGCCGGCAAGATGTTCCGCCGCAAGATCTCGACCGACAACCTGGCTGCCGGCAACTGGCACAACTCGCTGCGCACCGGCGGCCGCTGGCTGGCCGAGATCGGCAATGTGGAGAAGGACAACATCCTGGTCCCGACCCGCGACTGGCCGGTTGAGGCTCAGGCGGTGATCGACAAAGCCGGCCCGCGTCCGGAGGCCGGCAAGTGAGCGTCTCCCGTCGCGGCCTGATGATGGGCGCCGGCCTGGCCGGCGTCGCAGCGGCGTCGCCGTCCCTGGCGGCCCAGGCGCTGCAAGGCCCTGCGCTCGAGGTGCTCGATCTCAAGGCCGGCTCGGTCACCGCCCCGATCGGCGTCGAGGACCAGGCCGTGCGGCTGTCCTGGCGACTGGTCAGCCCCGATCCGGACGTCAAGCAGACCCGCTACGAGATCCAGGCGGCCAGCTCGCGCGAGAAGCTGGAGGCCGGCGACGCCGACCTCTGGAACGCCGGCGAGGTGTTGACCGACCAGTCTATGGACGTCTCGTGGCTGGGCAGCCCGCTGAAGTCGCGCCAGATCGTCTGGTGGCGCGTTCTGGTGCGCGACAACAAGGGCCGCAAGGCCAACAGCGCCATCGCCAGCTTCGAGACCGGCTTGCTGGCGCCGTCCGACTGGACCGCCAAGTGGATCGCGGCCGAGAGCGAGCTGGCCAAGGCCGACCGTCAGGCTGGCCTGCTCTGGATGCGCGGCGATCGTCCCGCAGACCGCTCGGCGCGCTACTTCCGCCTGGCCTTCGACCTGCCGGCGGCCGCCAATGTCACGCTATTCTCGATCGCCAACTTCAAGTCCGACGCCTGGCTGGACGGCCAGCCGGTCCAGCGCCCGCCGCACTCGCCCATCGCCTTCGGCGTCGCCCCGATCGCCGAGACCAGGCACAAGCTGGCCGCCGGCCGCCACGTGGTCGCGATCAAGGTCGAGGACCCGGTCGGCTTCAACGAGCCCAAACTGCATGAGATCGCCACGGCGGTGATGGTCCGCGCCGAACTTCCGGGCGGCAAGACCCTTCGGATCACCTCGCGCGGCATGAAGACCACCCTGCACGCGCCCGACGACTGGATGCGCCCGGGCTTCGCCGACGGCGGCTGGGCTAAGGCCGAGGTCTCGAAGACCCAACCCCAAGCGTGGCCCGGCTACGGCGCCTTCCTGCTGCGCAAGGACTTCAAGGTCGCGCGCCCGATCGCCCGCGCCCGGCTCTACGCCACGGCCCTGGGCGCCTACGAGGCCCAGATCAACGGCAAGCGGGTCGGCGACGCCCTGCTGACGCCCGAGAGCACCGACTTCCGCAAGACCGCCCTCTATCGCGCCTATGACGTCACCGACCTGCTGGTCACTGGCGACAACGCCATCGGGGCCATGGTCGGCGACGGCTGGTACGGCAGCTATCACGCGCCCGCTGGTCGCTACACGTTCGGCGACGCCCCGTTGCGCTTCCTCGGCCAGCTGGAGATCACCTACGCCGACGGGACCCGCGAGACCGTCTCCAGCGACGAGACCTGGCGCATCGCCCCTGCCCCGATCACGCGCGGCGAAATCTACTACGGCGAGGACTACGACGCCCGCCTGGAACAGTCCGGCTGGGCCACCGCCGGCTTCACCGGCCAAGGCTGGCGCGCCGTCGATCCCGCCCCAACGCCGCCCTGCGCCCTCAAGGCCCAAATTAGCCCGCCGATCCGTCGGATCGAGACCCTGAAGGCCGCCACGATCAAGGCCGTCGGCGCGCGCCACGTCTTCGATTTCGGCCAGAACTTCGCCGGCTGGGCGCGGCTGAAGGTGCGCGGCAAGGCCGGCCAGGTCGTCACCCTGCGCTTCGCCGAGGTGCTGGCCGCCGACGGCCGCGCCGACCAGTCCAACCTGCGCGCCGCTCGCGCCGCCGTCGTCTACACCCTGAAGGGCGACCCGGCCGGCGAGACCTATGAGCCGCGCTTCACCTATTTCGGCTTTCGCTATGTCGAGGTCGAGGGTCTGGCCCAGGCCCTGGGCCGCGCGCCCACCGCCGACGATGTCGAGGGTGTCGTCGTTTCCTCGAACCTCACCGAGACCGGCCACCTGCGCATCGCCAATCCGGTGATCCAGCAGCTGTGGCGCAACAGCCTGTGGAGCCAGCGCAGCAACTTCATGGGCGTGCCCACCGACTGCCCGCAGCGCGACGAGCGCCTGGGCTGGACCGGCGACGCCAACGTCTTCTGGGACGCGGCGGCCTTCAACATGGACGTCGCCGCCTTTACCGAGCGGTTCGGCCGCGACCTGCGCGACGCCCAAGGTCCGCGCGGCGAGTTCCCGGACTACGCCCCGGCCGGCTGGGCGGATCTCGGCCTCGGCGCCTCGCCCGGCTGGGCCGACGCCGGCGTCATGCTGCCGTGGACGGTGTGGAAGCGCTACAACGACACCGCCATCGTCGACCAGAACTGGGCGGCGATGACCCGCTACCTGGCCTTCATCCGCAGCAATAATCCGGACCTGATCTGGCGCAAGGAACGCGGCTACGACTTCGGCGACTGGGTGGCGCTGGACGCCAAGAACCCCGGCGACGAGACCACGCCCAAGGCCCTGATCGCCACCGCCTGGTGGAAGCGCTCGGTCGAGGCCATGGCCGACATGGCGTACGGGTCGAGCCGCAAGCCTGACGCCGTCCGCTACCGCGATCTCGCCAGCCAGATCACCGCCGCCTTCCAGCGTGAATTCGTGCGGCCCGACGGCTCGATGGGTAATGGCTCGCAGGCTGGCTACATCCTGGCCCTGCGCTTTGGCCTCGTTCCACAGGACCTGCGCGCGGCGGCCACGGCCTACCTCGTCGCCGACATCCGCCGGCGCGGCAATCTGCTGTCCACGGGCTTCCTGGGCACGCCGTTCAGCCTCGACGCCCTCGCCGACAACGACCAGGACAGCGTCGTCTACGACCTCTTGCTGCGCACCGACTTCCCGTCGTGGGGCTACATGATCCGCAAGGACGCCACCACGATCTGGGAGCGCTGGAACGGCGATGTGGGCGACGTGTCCATGAACTCGTTCAACCACTACGCCCTGGGCGCGGTGACCGGCTTCGTGTTCCGCCGGATCGCGGGGATCGAGCCGATCCGCGCGGGGTTCCTGTCGTTCCGCTTCGACCCGGTGCTGGACCCGCGCGTGCCCAAGGGCGGCGGGGATTATGACAGCGTCCTGGGGCGGATCAGTACGGATTGGGAGCTGAAGCCGGATGGCGGGTTCGCGCTGCGGCTTGTAGCTCCGACCAACAGCCGGGCCGAGGTGCATGTGCCCGCGAAGAACGCCGATGCGGTGCGGGTGAATGGCGTCGCGGCGGCTCAGGCGCCGGGCGTGACGGTGCAGGGCCTGAAGCGCGGCAAGCTGGTGCTGGAAATCGGCTCGGGCGATCACCGGTTCGAGAGCCGAGGCTAACCTAAACCCCGCCTTCCCGGCGAAAGCCGGGACCCAGATCGAACCAAGGGCGCTGAGTGCTTTCACTCAGCGCCCTTTCGCATTCACGACAGACTCTCAGGATGAATCTGGGCCCCGGCTTTCGCCGGGGAGACGGAGAGGTTTACGGGTTAGTCCGGTACGTCCACCGCACGCTCTCACTCAGCGTCTTCCCCGCGCCTTGCGTCTCGGCCTCAACGACGTTCTCCCCCGTCGCCAGGTCGATCTCCCACAGCGCCACGTGATCATCGACCGCCACGGTCGCCCACTCGCCGCCATTCAGCCGCAACCGCACGGTCGGCTGGTTCGAATAGACCTTCACCTTCACGTGCTTGGTCCGCTTGTTCACGTCGCGCGAGCTGGTGATGTGCAGCATCGGAACCTCCGACCAGTTGGCCTGGTACCAGTAGTAGGCGTCCTTGCGCACCTTGCGATCCTCAGTGACCAGGCCCTTGTCGTTGATCGCCGGGCGGTCGCCCTCGTTGCGCTTGAACGACGGGAAGTCGAAACCGACCCAGATGAAGTTCGACCACAGGAACGGGCGCTTTTTCAGCTCACGCCAATGCACCTCGTGGAAGCCGGTCTGCCACTGCTCGGGATGCCAGTAGCCGTCAGCCACCGGGCGACGCAGAACCGGGTCTTCCTGATGCAGGATGCTGGCCCCGGCGCCGTATTCGCTGACCCCGATCGGCCGCTTGGGCAGGCGGGCATGCAAATCATCCGCCCACGGACCAATGTCCTTGCTCTCGGTCCAGTACCAGCCGAAATAGCGATTATAAGAGACCGTGTCGCTGTGCTGGGCGATCGGGTCGTCGTCCTTCAAGCAACAGTGGGCGTAGGTTGTCGGCCGGGTCGGATCGAGTTCCTTGGCCGTCGACTGCAACGCCGCCAGCAGCTTGTTGGGCGCCTCGCCCGACGCGCGCAGCTCGTTGCCGATGCCCCACAGCGCCACCGACGGGTGGTTGACGTTCTGGGCGATCAGTTCGCGCATCTGTTGGACGAGGTTCTCGCGGAAGGCGTCCGACGGGTCGATGTCGTCGATCAGCGGCACCTCGGTGGTCAACAGGATGCCCAAACGATCGGCCGCGTCATAGACCCGCTGCGGATGCTGCATGTGGGCCAGGCGCAGGGCGGTGACGCCCATCTCGGACATGATCCGCATGTCCTCGTCGATCTCGGCGTCGCTGAGGATCGGGCCCTTGCCGAAGCGGGTCGGCATCTGGATGTTCGCGCCGTAGAGGGCATAGGGCTTGCCGTTCAGCAGGAACCGCCCCTCCCCGTCGAGGCCGACGGTACGGACGCCCAGCGGAACCTCGGCGCTGTCCACGAGCTTGCCGTCGACCCGCACCTCGGTGCGCAGGCGGTAGAGATAGGGCGAGCGTCGGCCCTCCCACAGCTTGGGCTTCTTCAGCACCAGGGCCTGCGGGACCGTCTGGCTCTGGCCGGCCGCGAGCTTGGCCGAGCCCTTGGCCTGGGCCACCGCCGCACCCTTGGCGTCAAGAATGGTGGTCACGACCTCGACGCTGGCGGCCGCCTTGCGGTCGTTGCGGACCAGCACCTTGGCCGCGATTTTCGCTTGGCCCGCCGCCAGACTCTCGGTGCGGCCGTAGAGGCCGGGGCCGCCCCAGTCGCCGAGGTCCACGTGGACGTCCGAGGTCTCGACCAGCTTCACGGCGCGATACAAACCGCCGAACACGTTGAAGTCGCCGTTCAACGGCGCGAAGCGGGTGTTGCGGGCGTTGTCGACCCGCACGGCCAACACGTTGCGACCGGCCTTCAGCGCCTCGGTGACGTCATAGCGGAAGGCCGCATAACCGCCCTCGTGCGTGCCCAGCTTCGTCCCGTTCAGATAGACGTCGGCCTTCAGCGCCGCGCCGTCGAACTGCAGGAAATAGCGCTGGCCGGGCTTGGGCGCATGATCGAGCGCCAAGCGGTACCAGGCTGGTCCACGATAATAGACGCCTTCCGGCTCGCCCCGCGCCTTGGCCCCGCCGATGCCGGAGTCAGCGATGTTGTAGGTGTGCGGGGTCGAGACGGTGGTCCAGGCCTTGTCGTCGAACGCCACGGCCTCGGCGCCGGCGGCGTCGCTGCGCACAAAGCGCCAGCCGTCGCTCAGCGGCTTGACCTCGGCGGCCTGGGCCGCGCTGAACACCAGGACGGCGAGACCGGCCAGCAGGCCGGCGCGGAACGATCGAGGGGTCATGGCGTCTCTCTGTCTTCGATGTTCAGGTCAGGCGTTCGACGTCGCGCACGCGGACCTCGCGGCTGCGCACGGCGCGGACGGCCGAGCCGGGCGCGAGGCTGGAGCCGAGGCCGTCGATGACCGCGCCCTGCACGTCGTCCAGCACCACGGCCGGCCGCGCGTCGGGCTTGTCGACCGTGAAGCTGACGTCCTTGATGCTGATGTTGCGGGCGTGGCGCACCCACAGGCCATGAGCCGGGAGAGCGCCCATGAAGCTGGGCTCCAGCGACGACTTGGGACGCTCCTCGATCTCGCGGGCGGCGTCCTCGCGCGTGCCGCCGCCGGCCGAGCGCACGTGGATATCGGCGAAGCTGACGTCCTCGATGATCCCGCCCGGAATGCCGACGACGCCGCTGGCATAGGGCCCCCGCGCGCCCGAGACGTTGATGTTCGAGAACCGCACGCGCCGCACCTGTGACGGCCCGTTGCCCTCCGGCGCGCGGTTGCGGGCCGACAGGCGCACGAAGATCGGGTGATTGACCGGGTTGCGCAGCAGGATGTTCGAGAAGGTCACGTCCTCCAGGATCCCGCCGTCGATCGCGCCCAACTGCAGGCCGCGCGTGTTCTCGCAGACGCAGTCCGAGATGAGGATGTTGCGGAAGCCGGCCACGCTGTCGGTGCCCAGCTTGATCCGCCCCAGCACCCCGATGTCGTCCACCGACATGTAGGGCGAAGGCTGGTAGGTCCCGTCGACGACCGTGCCGAGCAGGTAGCCGCTGGTCTTGCAGCCGATGACACTGACGTCCTCGCAGAAGCGCGGCTCCTGCAAGGCCATGCTGCTCTTCAGGACGATGGCGTCGTCCTTGGGGGCGTTGACGATGCAGTTGGTGACCTTCACGTCGCGGCAGGCGTCGATGTCGATGCCGTCGCGGTCGGTGTCGACCGTCAGGCCGTCGATCCGGACATTGGTCGAGCCCAGCACGTAGCAGGCGAAGTGGCCGCCTTGCAGGATGGTGAAGTCGCGCAGCAGCACGTTGCGGCAGCGGATCAGGCCGATGCCCTTGTTGCCGCGGCCCTCATAGGCCATCTCGCGCGGGATGGTCCGGCGGGCGGCGTCGGCGCTCAGCCCCTGCTCGGCCGGCGACTTCCAGCCGGTGATGCCATGCCAGCGCGGCGCGGGCCCTTCGCGGTCCAGACCCAGGCCGTGGATCAGGCCCTTGCCGATGATGGCGACGTCGTTGACCCCGTCGCCATAGATCAGGCTGTTGTGGAAGTGGCTGACGCCGTAGTCCTGATATTGCTCGTCATAGACGCTCTCGGGCAGGTCGTAGCGGCCGGCGTGCTTGCGCGGATCGGCGGCCTCGATCACCGAGCCGTTCATCAGCACCAGGGTGATGAAGCTCTTCAGGCGGATCGAGAAGCAGAGATAGTGGCCGGGCGGCACGACGACCGTACCGCCGCCGGCGGCAGAAGCGGCTTCGATGGCGCGGTTGATGGCGTCGGAGTCGATGGCGATGCCGTCGCCGACCGCCCCGTAGTCGCGGATGTCGTAAAAGCCCTTCAGCGAGCCGGCGGCCCGCACCAAGGACGGGCTAGCCGCCATGGCCACGCCGAGACCCAAGGTTACGAACCGACGGCTGAACTCCGCCTTCTGGCCCAACGCGTCGTCCGCCATGCCTCCCCGCCTCTTCTTGTTTGAGGGCGGCATGTTGTATGATGTATTATCTTATATCAACCCATCTTTGCCAGGATGTCGGAAGAGATCGCCGCCGTGGAGGTCACGCCGGTCAACGCCATGGCCACGCGCATCTCGGCGGCGATCAGCTCCAGAAGACGCGTCACGCCGGCCTGCCCGCCGGCCGCCAGGGCGTAGACATAGGCCCGGCCCAGCATGACGCCGTCCGCGCCCAGGGCTAGCATCCGCACGACGTCGAGACCCGTGCGCACGCCGCCGTCGACCAGCACCGTCATCCGGTCGCCTACCACCTCGGCGATCGGCGGCAGGGCGCGGGCGGTCGAGAGCACGCCGTCCAATTGCCGGCCGCCGTGGTTGGAGACCACCAGTCCATCGGCGCCGAAGCGCAGGGCGTCGCGAGCGTCCTCCGGATCCAGGATTCCCTTGATGATGATCTGGCCCTTCCAGACGTCGCGGATCCACTCCAAGTCTTTCCATGAGATCGACGGATCGAAGTTCTCGCCCAGCCAGCCGATATAATCCGCCAGTCCCGTCGCCTTGCCGCGATAGGCCGAGATGTTGCCCAGGTCGTGCGGACGGCCGTGCAGGCCGACGTCCCAGGCCCAGCCGGGCTTGAACACCGCCTGCTTCATGCGCCGCACGCCCGACCACGGCCCGCTCATGCCCGAGTGCGGATCTCGATAGCGCGAGCCCGGCACCGGCATATCGACGGTGAACACCAGCTTGGTCACGCCCAGCGCCATGGCCCGCTCCAGGGCGTCACGCATGAAGGCGCGGTCCTTCAGGACATAGAGCTGGAACCAGATCGGCCGCCCCGAGGCCTCGGTGACCGCCTTGAGGTCGCAGACGCTGACGGTCGAGAGGACATAGGGAATGTTGGCCGCCGTCGCCGCGCGGGCCACCTGCAGCTCGCCCCGCCGGGCCGCCATGCCCCCAAGGCCGATCGGGGCCAGCAGCACCGGCATGGCCAGGGTCTCGTCGAACAGCCTGGTCTCGAGGCTGCGGGCGGAGACGTCGCGCAGCACGCGTTGGCGCAGGGCGATGCCGGCCAGGTCGTCGACATTGCTGCGCAGGGTCTTCTCGGCGAAGGCCCCGCCGTCGATATAGTCGAACAGGAAGCGCGGCAGGCGACGCTGGGCCGCCGCGCGGAAGTCGGTGGTCGAGGCGATGATCATGTGAGGCCGCGCTGCTCGTCCAGCCGCAGCGTCAGGTCCGCATAGGCCGGCATGTCGGAAAGGATGTGGCGGGTCAGGCGCTCGTAGTGCTGGATGAAGATGCCGATCTCGGTGTCGCTCATCGTCCGGCCGCCCTCGCCGACGCGGGCGCGCAGTTGGTGTTCCTGCTGAATGCGCCAGTCGCGGACGACCTCGAACCCCGGCGCGGCCAGGAGGACCAGCCGGTCGATCCGCGCGAAGAGGTCGGCATAGTCGGTGGCCAGGGCCAGGTTCACGCAGCGCCGCCAGGTGGCGTCCTCGTCACGCTCGGCTTCCAGGGCGTTGATCGGAGCGTCCAGCGCCGCGTCGTCCTGGGCTCGCGCGCCGACGCACCAGCCCTCGAAGATCAGTACGTCCAGCGGCCCCTTCACCGGCGCTCCGCTCGGCGCGGGATCGTCGGTGGCCTTGTCGAAGCGCGGCAACACCACATTGCGGCCCTCGCGGACCTGGTCCAGGAGGCGGACGCCCAGTCCGGTGTCGTGGGTCCCCGGAACACCGCGCGTGGCGAACAGCGGATGGACGATCTCGCCCAGCCGCGCCCGTTCGGCGTGGGACAGGTAGAGGTCGTCGATGGAGAGCGTCGCCGCCCGCAAGCCCCTAGCGTTCAGGCGCGCCGTCAGCCCCTCGGCCAGGGTCGACTTACCCGAGCCCTGCGCACCGCAGACGCCGAGAACGAACGGCCCGTCGCCGCGCCAGCCGTCCAGGGCCCGCTCGACGACATCAAGCGACGCGGTCATGAGGCGGCTTGCCGTCGAAAAAGGCGTCGAGATTGTCGGCCACCCGCATGCCCATGGCCGTGCGGGTCTCCAGCGTCGCGCTGCCCAGGTGCGGCAGCAGCACGGTGTTGGGCGCGGCCAGCAGCACCGGGTTCACCTTGGGCTCTCCCTGATAGACGTCCAGGCCCGCGCCAGCGATCACGCGGTCGGTCAGAGCCTGGGCCAGGTCGGCCTCGTTCACGACCGACCCGCGCGCTGTGTTGATCAGGATCGCCGTCGGCTTCATCCGCGAGAGCAACGCCGCATCGACCATGTGATGGGTCTCGGCCCCGCCCGGCGTATGCAGCGACAGCACGTCCGACATCGCCGCCAGGCTCTCCAGCGTGTCGTGATAGGTCGCGCCGTCCTCGTCGATCGCGCGTCGGCGGCTGTAATAGGCAAGCTCCATGCCCAGCGCCGCCTTGGCCCGCTGGGCCGTGGCGCGGGCGATGCGGCCGTAGCCCACCAAGCCCAGGGTCTTGCCGGCCAGCGACTGGCCCAGCAGATGCGTCGGCCGCCAGCCGGCCCAGCGGCCCTCGCGCAGCTCGCGCTCGCCCTCCCCGGCCCGCCGGCTGGTCATCAGCATCAGCAGCACGGCCAGCTCGGCCGTCGCGTCGGTCAGGACGTCGGGCGTGTTGGTCACCACCAGGCCGGCGGTCTTGGCGGCGCCCAGGTCGATGTGCTCGAAGCCCGCGCCGTAGTTGGCGATGATCTTCGCGCGCGCCCCCGGCGTCGACAGTACCTCGGCCGGCATCTTGTCCGACACCGTCGGGCACAGGGCGTCGTACTCGGTCATCGCCACCTTCAGCTGGTCGATGGTCAGCGGCGTGTCGGTCGCGTTCAGCGTCACGTCGTAGCGCTCGGCCAAACGCTGCTGGACGGCTTCGGGCCAACTGCGGCTGATCAGGATCTTCGGCTTCATCGTCTCGTCCTAGATCAGGCCGCGACGGGCCAGGTTCCGCATCAGGTCCGCCACGCCGAAGGTCCACGGCTCGCAGGCGTCGGTCGGACGCACGCGATTGACCAGCGCGCCCAGCTCGTCGCAGGCGATGCGGACCACGTCGTTCGTCGCGTGGGTGAATCCCTTGCCGCTTTCGTAGCGGTCCTCGACCGGGGCGAACAGGGTCCCCAGAAACAGCACCAGGCCGTCGGGATAGCGGTGATGGGCGTTGATCGCCTGGGCGACCAGGTCGGCCGGCGCGCGGCTGATCTCGCTGAGCGACGAGCGGCCCCGCATCGTGAAGCCGTCCTCGCCGATCACGGTCAGGGCGATCTCCAGCTTGCCGACGGTGTCGAGGTCGAAGTGCTCATCGAACAGCCGCACGAACGGGCCGACGGCCGCGGCGGCGTTGTTGTCCTTGGCCTTGCCCAGCAGCAGGGCCGAGCGGCCTTCGACGTCGCGCAGGTTGACGTCGTTGCCCAGGGCCGCGCCGACGATCCTTCCAGCGGACGAGACGGCCAGCACCACCTCGGGCTCGGGATTGTTCCAGGTCGAGGCCGGATGCACGCCGACATCGGCGCCCGTGCCGACCGACGACATCGGCTGGCCCTTGGTGAAGATTTCGGCGTCCGGACCGATGCCGACCTCCAGGTACTGGCTCCAGGCCCCGGCGGCGATCAGGGTCGCCTTCAACGCCGCCGCCTCGGGGGAGCCGGGCTTCAGCTGTCGCAGATCGTCGCCGACTAGGTCGCGGATCTGGCCGCGCAGGCCCGCCGCCGCCGACAGGTCGCCCCGCGCCCGCTCCTCGATCACCCGCTCCAGCATCGAGGTGACGAAGGTGACGCCGGCGGCCTTCACCGCTTGCAGGTCGATCGGCGACAGCAGCCAGGGCTTGGTCGGATCGCGGGTGTCGGGATCGGTGTTGGCCAGGACGTCGGCCAGCAGACCCAGGTCCACGCCCTCGGCAGAACGCAGGGCGGCGGCCGGATCATCGGCCTCACAGAGATCACGCGCGGTCGGGAAGGCGCGCGAGACGTCGATCAGGCGCTCGCCGTCGACGCGGACCACGGCCGGGCCGGCAGGCGTCCAGATGCGGCCGAACAGCAGGGCCCGCGCATCGGCGGGCAGGATGTCGGAGGGTTGCAGACGCATGGCTCTACCGGCGCTTGAACACGGGCGGACGCTTCTCCGCGAAGGCCGCGCGGCCCTCGGCGGCGTCCTGGGTGGCGAAACAGATGGTCTGCAGGTCGCGCTCGTATTCCACGGCCTTTTCGTAGGGCATGGCGTGGGCGGCCTTCAGGTTCAACTTAGCGGTCTCAGCGGCGATCGGGGCGCGCGAGGCGATGGTCTCGGCCAAGGCCTTGGCGCGGGTTAGCAGGTCCTCGGGCGCGACCACCTCGCTGACCAAGCCCCACTCGCGAGCGCGCTCGGCGTCGACGGGGTCGCCGGTCAGGATCATCAAGGCCGCGTTCGAGGCGCCGATCGAGTGGACCAACCCCGCCGCCATGCCGCCGCCGCCGATCCAGCCCAGCTTGATCTCGGGCGCGGCGAACCTGGCGTTGGTCGAGGCGATGCGGATGTCGCAACTCATCGCGGTCTCCAGCCCGCCGCCCAGAGCGTAGCCGTTGACCGCCGCGATGGTCGGCTTGCGGCACAGGCGGACGGCGTCGCAATAATCGCCCCGGTTCCGGAAGTCCCAGGGGGTCTCGTAAGCGTCCAGGGTCGCGATGTCCGACCCGGCGCAGAAGGCCTTCTCGCCCGCGCCGGTGATCACCACGCAGCGGATGGTGTCGGAAGCATCGACCTGCACGATCGCCGCCTCGACGGCCTTGGCCATGTCGGGGGTCACCGCGTTCAGCTTCTGGGGGCGGTTCAGGGTGATGACGGCGACGTGGCCCGTCACCTCGAACAGAACGTCTTGGCTCATCTCGAAGTCCTTCAGATCTCGGCGCCGGCTGGGCGGTGGCGCTCGAACAGCGCTTGCAGGTCGTCCAGCACGGCGTCGGCGGGCTCACCGGCCTCGAGACCGGCGCGGAGGCGTTGCGAGGCCGCCGTCTGGAAGGCGATGGCCCCATAGTGGCGCGGGCGCAGGCTGGCGCCGTCCAGGGTGGCGTAGGTGTCGGCGTAGAACCCGCCCCAGCGCGCATTGACGGCCGGGTCGCGCCAGGCGCTCTTCAGGGCCGGCTGGCCCTCGTGGTCGGGGATGAAGCCGCGCTGGGCCTCGTGCGACATCAGCCAGCGCAGGTGATCCAGCAGTTGCGGCGTCACCTCGCACTTGCGCGAGACGCCGATCCCCGTGCCGCCCAGGATCGAGCCCACCGGCCCGTCCGCCGTCACGCGCGGCGCGTCGGCGAAGCTCAAGGAACCGCCTGGGGCATAATTCACGTAGCCGTAGACCAACGGGCAGACCGCCACGTCATCGTTGCGGCTCATGTGCTCCAGGATGCCGATCGGGTTGAGCGGCCGCAAAGCCTGCGGGCTGTTCGCCGCCAGCTTGCTCAGCAGGTCCCACGCCGCGCGAGCCTCGGGACGGTTGCGGAAGGTCCCGCCATGCGCGGCGCAGATCGACTGGAAGGTCAGGGCCGCGTGCGGGCCCGACAGCGACATCGCCACGACGCCCGTCTCGGACAGCCGCACGATCTCGTCCCACAGCGCCGGCGGGGCGTCGAGGCGGTCGCGGCGCCAGGCCATGACCTGGGTGGCGGCGTCCTGCGGCAGCGCCCAGTGCCGGCCGGCATAGTGGTAGCTGACCATGCTCCTGCCCATGGCCTGCTCGCGCCAGGCGGCGATCTCCTCGGCGGAGAACAGCTCCTCCAGCGGTCGCAAGCAGTCGGCCACCACGGCCTCGCCGACGTGCGGATGGTCCAGCACCACGAGGTCGTACAGCGCGCACTGCTCGCCGATCGGCCGTTCCTCGAAGCCCTCCAGCGAATGGCGATCCCAGGTCAGGGAAAGGTCGTCGCGAGCATGCGCGGCTGCCGCTTCCAGGGCCTTGTAGCCGCGCGGATGATCCCAGGTCAGGCCGCGATAGGCGGTCATGCCGAGCGGACCACGCCGGCCTGGATCAGGGCGTCGATCTCGTCGGCCGAGTGACCGGCTTCAGCCAGGATCTCACGGGTGTGTTCGCCGACCAGCGGCGCGCCACGATCGATGCTCGAGGGCGTCTTGGAGAACTTGATCGGGAAGCCCGGGGCCTTCACCCGGCCCTCGGTGGCGTGGTCGTACTCGACGAACGTTCCGTTGTGCTGGATCTGCGGGTCCTCGACCAGGTCGGCATAGCCATAGACCGGGCCGCACCAGATATCGTGCTCGCGGAACAGGGCCAGCCACTCGGCGCTAGCGCGATTGACCAGGCGCTTGCGCACGCAGGCGAAGATCTCGTCGCGATGCGTCCAGCTGTCGGTCTCGTCGTCGAGGTCGGCGAAGAACGGCTCCTCGATCAGCGCGCCGAGGGTCTTCAGCGAGGCCATGGCGATCGAGATGTAGCCGTCGGCGGTCTGGTACACGCCGTAGGGCGCGCGGATGTAGGTGTGGGCGTGCGGTTCGGCCGAGCGGGTCTGCGGCTTGCCGCCGACCGTGAACACCGACAGTTCCTGCATCTGAATCGTCGTGATGGCATCCAGCATGTTGATCTGAACCAGCTGCCCCTCGCCCGTCCGCTCGCGGTGGAACAGGGCCGCCAGCGCGCCTTCGAAGGCGGTGTAGGCGGTGATGGCGTCGACCAGGTACTGGCCGGCCGGCTGCGGCGGCTGGTCGGCCGAGCCCGAGGACATCATCGCCCCCGACATCGCCTGTAGCAGCAGGTCCTGGCCGGGATAGTTCTTGTACGGACCATCCTCGCCATAGCCCGACATCGAGACATAGATCAGGCGCGGATTGATTTTCGACAGGGTCTCGTAGTCGACGCCCAGCCGCTGGGCGACGCCGGGGCGGTAGTTCTGCAGGAAGACGTCGGCCGTCTTGACCATCTCCAGCAGCAGGGCCTTGCCCTCGGCGCTCTTCAGATCGACGGCCAGCGAGCGCTTGTTGCGGTTCAGGGACAGGAACGAGACGTTGATCTGGTTGCCGCGCGCGCCGCCGGCCGCGACGTGGCGCTGCCACTCGCCGGTGGTCGGCTCGACCTTGATGACGTCGGCGCCCATGTCGCCCATGCGCTGGGCGGCGAACGGGCCGGCCATGGCGATCGAACAGTCGAGAACGCGAATTCCGCTCAGGATACCCATTTCAGAACAAACCTTTGGCTGGATCAGCTCATCACCCAGCCGCCGTTCACGTGCAGCGTCTGACCGGTGATGAAGCCCGCCGCGTCGGCGGCGAAGAAGGCGATGGCGTGGGCGATGTCGCCGACATGGCCACGACGTTTGATGGCCTGGCTGTCGAGGACGTGGCGGGTGTAGCCCTCGGGATCGGGATGGATCTTCTCGGCGTCGGTCGGGAAGGCCCCGGGGGCGATGGCGTTGACGGTGATCCCGTACGGCCCGAACTCGCGCGCCCAGGCCCGCGTCAGGCCAATCAGCGCGCCCTTGGAGGCGACATAGGGCGACAGGTTCGCCCACTCGCCCGAGATGGTGATGCTGGAGATGTTGATGATGCGGCCAAAGCCCTTGGCCCGCATGGCCGGCAGGGCCTCCAGCACCGCCACGACCGCCGCGTCGACATTGATCCGCTGGACCAGTTGGTGGTCCTCGATCGTGTAGTCCTCGAAGGGCTTTGAGGGGTAGATGGCGGCGTTGTTGATCACGACGTCGAAGCCGCCGGTCTTGGCCGCCAGCACGCGCAGGGCGGCGCGGAAGCCTTCCAGGTCGGAGAGGTCCGAGGTCGAGACGATCAGACGGCCGCCGTCGATGGTCGCGGCGGCGATTTCCAGCGCCGCGACCTTGGCCGGGTCGTTGTCGATGGCGACGACGGTCGCGCCGCGCGCCATCAGCTGCAGCGTGGTCTGCAAGCCAAGGCCGCCAGCCGCGCCGGTGTAGAGGACGACCTTGCCGTCCAGGTCCAGGATCGCGGACACCTCAGCGTCCCCCGATCGCGGGATAGACGCCGGACGGCGCGGGATAGTCCTCGACCGGCTGGCGCGCGACGCCTTCGATACGGGTCACGGCCTCGGACACCGCCGCCGCGTCGGGCAGGATGCGGAAGACGCTGTCGTAGCGACGCTCCTCGCCGTGTTCGAGCTCGATCAGCTCGCCGCGCTCACGGGCGAAATCCTTGCCCAGCACATGGTTGGTCGAGGGCTCGATGCCCAGGGCGTAGTGGCCCGCGTGTAGGTTCTGCCACTCGTACATGGCCGGGAATTGCGACTTCAGGGTCTGGACCTCGAAGCCGAAACCCAGGGCCTCGTTGACCAGGGCGACATTGACCTTGCCCTCGCCATCAGGGGCCATGTCGTGCTGCCAGACCTGTTCATGGAAGTTGCGAATCGGCGCCGACAGGGTGCGATAGCCCACGCCCTGCTTCTGATAGTCCTTGCCCGCATGCGCCGCCCAGACCACGTCGCGGATCGGGGCGACGTAGCGCGAGCCCTCGGCCAGCACCGGATAGCCGACATTGATGTGATAGCAGTACATGTGCGGCGTCTTGTAGAAGCCGTGATTGACCACCCGGTCGTGCAGGTGGATCTCGTCGGAGCCGACGGTGGCCTCGATCCGGCGGATCAGGTGCAGGTCCTCGCCGAACACCGTCGACTGCTGGACGACGCCCTCGGCCCAGAGGATGCACGTGTCGCCCTCCCAGCGCTCGCCATAGCCGGTCAGACGCGCGGGGATCGTGCCGACACGGCCGTGCAGCGACGAGCTGACCGTCTTCTTCGGCCCGTAGAAATAGTGGCCAGCCGGGTCGTCGTGCATGAACAGCACGTGGTCCAGGCCGCAGGTGACCATCAGGCCCGAGAACGACCGAAACCAGGAGAGACCGCCCTCCCCCTCGTATTCGTGCAGGCCCGGATGGCGGAAGCCCGACGGCGAGTGCCAGCCGACAGCGCGGCCGTTGTGCTCGCACTCGGCGATGTCCATGGCCCGATCGACCAGGACCGTGAAGCGCAGGCCCGTGCCGGTGCGGAACTCCAGCTGCCGAACGCCGCGCTCGACGCCGTCGCCCAGGGTCGAGAGGCGGACACCGGCGAACTGCGACAGCGAACCGGTATGTTCGGCCAACGCGCGGCGGCTCAGACTCCGTCCATACAACTCGGGCACGCCTTGCCTCCCCGGCAACGATCTCTATAAGATAATATGTATGATGTTTATAGGCATCACGCCGATCCCGTCAACGGGCTTGTCGAGGTGGAAATGAGCAGGATTGTCCGCCGATGCTTCGCGGTCGACTTGTACGACGACCCCGCCTCGATCGCGCGCTACCGCGCCTGGCACGAAGCCGGCGGGCCGCCGGCGGCCGTCACGGCGGCGATCCGCGCGGACGATGTGCGCGAGCTGGAGATCTGGCTGGTCGGCGACCGGATGTTCATGATCCTGGAACAGGGCGACCAGTACGATCCAGCCGCAAAGGCCACGCGCGACGCGGCCAACCCCGACGTCCAGGCCTGGGACGCGCTGATGCGCACCTTCCAGAAGTCCCTGCCCTTCGCGCCAAGTCAGACCTGGGTCGAGATGGAGCGGATCTACGCCCTGTCGGAACAGCCCTAGGGCCGTCGCAGCGCGCTTCGCCGGCCGGGCTCCAGCTGCTCGGCATAGCGTCCCGGCGAGATGCCGAACGACTTCTGGAACAGCGTCGCGAAGGCGCTGAGCGACGAGAAGCCCAGGACCTGGGCGACCTGGGTGGCCGACTGCCCCGTGGCCAGCAAGGCGGCGGCCTGGGTCATGCGCAGCTGCTGGCGCCAGGCGACGAAGCTCATCCCGGTCTCCAGGCGGAAATTGCGGGTGAAGGTCCGTCGGCTCATGCTGGCCTCGGCGGCCCAGGCGTCGATGTCCCTTGGGTCGGCCGGGTCCTTGCGCAGGGCGGTGCAGACGCGTTGCAGGCGCGGGTCCGTGGGCAGGCGCGGTCCCGCGTCGGTCGAAGGCGGCGCGCGCGTGATCTCGCCCAGCATCAGGCGGACGATGTCGCCCTCCCGGCCCGCCTCGTCGTAGCGCGCGTCGAAGGTCAGGAACTCCTCGACCAGGGCGTGGAGGAAGGGGCTGATGTCGATCACCCGCAGGTCGTCCGGCTGCGGGCTGGCCTGCGTCGTCACATAGAGGACGTTGTAGGCTGCCGGGCCCCGGCAACTGACCTCGTGACGCATGCCGGCCGGGATCCAGACCCCGCGCCCCGGCGGCAGCACGATCGCCGCGTCGCCGGCCCGGACAGCCGCCACACCTTCCAGCCGATAAGAGAATTGCGCACGGTCATGGACATGCGGTGGGTCGTAGTAGCCGGTGGGCTGGCGACCGTAGAAGCCGATGACCGGCCGCACGGGCGGGTAGTCGGCGCTGCTCTGGTTAATCGGCGGTTCGGTGGGATCGGGGAAGGACACGGAATCTCTGGGACAACTGGCGATCGATATCAGCCGTGGATCGGCGCGCGCGGCAGTCGCGAACGGGTCGATATGTTCAGGGATCGGGCCAAAGCCAAGCCCCATCGTTGCGAGTGACTATCAATAACGCTAGGCGAGCCTGAAATCAAAGCGGCGCTGCCGCGGGGGTGTAGGGCGTATGGCGACGGGCGTCGTTCAAGGACGGAAGCAAGGCAGCTGGCCAAGGGGCTTGGACGTCGCCGTTCGGGTGTTGCTGGCCATTCCGGGGGCCTATTTCGTGACCGCCGCCTGCACGACGCTGCTGGCCCGGACGATCCCCGCCGCCCGCCTCGACGCCACCTTGTGGTCAACGATCGCCGCCTTCGGAATCTATGCGGGCCTGGTGGTCTGGGTCTTCGCCGCGTCCAGCGCCCTGCGCGCGGGCGCCGTCCTGCTGGCCATTGGCGGCCTCGCCTGGCTCGGCGCGGTGCTGGCGGCATGAAGCAAGGGTTCCGGCAATCGCAGGCGGGCCTGCACACCTGGACCGGTCTGCTGGTCGGCTGGGTGCTGTACCTGATCTTCCTGAACGGCACGGTCAGCTACTGGCGTGAGGAGCTGACCCGCTGGGCGCGGCCCGAGATCGCCGCCACCCGGAACCTTGAGACCGTCACGCGCGGCGCGGTCGCACACCTGCAGGCCACGGCCCCGAAGGCGGCTTCCTGGCAGATCACCCTCCCCGACGAACGGGCGAGCGGCGCGGAGACGACCTGGAAGCCCAGGGGCAAGCCCAAGCCGCTGCGGCCGGGCACGCCTGATCCCACCGCCGCGACCATCGGTCCGGATGGCAAGCCGGTGACGGTGCGCGACACCGAAGGCGGCGACGTCTTCTATCGGCTGCATTTCGACCTGCGGTACATGCCGGCGATCTGGGGCCGTTGGGTGGTCGGCTTCTGCTCGATGTTCATGCTGGTGGCGATCATCAGCGGGGTGATCACCCACAAGAAGATCTTCGCCGACTTCTTCACCTTCCGGCCCGGCAAGGGTCAGCGCAGCTGGCTGGATGGCCACAACGCCCTGGCGGTGCTGGCGCTGCCGTTCCACGCCATGATCACCTACACGGGCCTCGTCACCCTGATGGTGATCTATGTGCCGTTCGGCGTGACGGCCAACTACCCGACCAAGGCGGCCTACTACGCCGAGAGCGCGCCGCGCACCAAGGCGCCCAAGGCCAAGGGCGAGGCCGCGCCGCTGACCAACATCGGCCCAGTGCTGGCGACGGCCGCCAGGACCTGGGACGGCGGCCAGCCGGGGATCATCCGCATCGACAATCCGGGTGATGCGGCCGCGCGCATCGTCCTGACCCGCCGCGCCTCGGACAAGCTGGTCGACGGCCGCTGGGAGATCGTCTTCGACGGGGTGACGGGCAAGGTCCGCAGCAGCGTCGCGCCGACCTCGGCGGGCATGATCACGCGCGGCGGCATGATCGGCATCCACGCCGGCCGCTTCGCGCCGATGACCTTGCGCTGGCTGTTCTTCCTGTCGGGTGTCGCCGGCACGGCCATGGTCGCATCGGGTCTGGTCCTGTGGACCGCCAAGCGCCGCGCCAAGCTCGCCGACACGCGCCACTTCGGCTTCTGGCTGGTCGAGCGGCTGAACATCGGCGCGGTCGCCGGCCTGCCGTTGGCCATGACCGGCTTCCTGTGGGCCAACCGCCTGCTGCCGATCGGCATGGCGCACCGCGCGGACTGGGAAGTCCACGCCATGTTCCTGACCTGGGCCGCCGCCCTCCTCCACGCCTTTGTCCGCGCGCCGCGCCGGGGCTGGATCGAGCAACTGAGCCTGACCGGCGTCGCCCTCGTTCTGCTGCCGATCTTCGACCAGACCGCCACCGATCGAGGCCTGATCGACAGCCTCAAGGCCGGCGACGGCGCGCTGATCGGCATGGAGCTGGGCTTGCTGGCCACGGGCGCGAGCTTCCTGCTGATCGCCTGGCGCGTGGCCCGCTCACAGACCAAGCAGAAGGCCAAGAACGCCGCTCCCGCCAAGCTGGCCGAGGCGCGCGGATGACCCTGCTGGCCCTCCTCCTCAGCCTCGCGGGCTTCGCTGTTCTGGCGCTCGCCATGGACCGTCACCATCACGCACTGGCCGGCGTCCGCCCGGCCAAGACCCGCAAGCGGTGGCTGCAATTGGCCGGGACACTGGCCCTAATCCTCGCCCTGATCGTCTCGATCATCGCCTGGGGACCGGCCTACGGCCCGATCTACTGGCTGGGCTTCCTGACCGCCGGCGCCGCGCCGGTGCTGTTGGCCCTGACCTACGCGATCCCTCGCGGAAAACCCTGAAATTCCAAGCTCTTCTCGCACCTTTCGAACCAAAGGATACCCAAGCCTTGTCCGCTCGCACCGTCCTCCTCGCCAGCGCCGCCCTCCTGGCGCTCGTCTCGACCGCTCACGCCCAAACGGCTGAGGACACCACTGTCGATAGCGTGCTGGTGACCGGCCGCACCGAGGGCTACCAGGTCAAGGGCACCAACACCGCGACCAAGCTGCCGCTGACCCTGCGCGAGACGCCCCAGTCCCTGACGGTCTTCACCCGCCAGCGGATTGAGGACTTCAACCTGATCACCGTGACCGAGGTCTTCGCCCAAACCCCGGGCGTCAACGTCCAGCAGTACGATTCCAATCGCGTGCTGTTCAACGCGCGCGGCTTCGCCATCACCAACTTCCAGTTCGACGGCGTGCCGACCCAATACGCCACCGGGGCCGGCGGCAATTCGGTACTATCGGACACCTCGATCTACGAGCGCATCGAGGTCGTGCGCGGGGCCACGGGCCTGGTCACCGGCGCGGGCGATCCGTCGGCGACGATCAACATGGTCCGCAAGCGCCCGACGGAAGATTTCCGCGCCTCGACCAGCCTGTCGGCCGGCTCGTGGGACTATCGCCGCGGCGAGGTCGATGTCTCTGGTCCGGTCGCGCTGAACGGCAAGATCCGTGGCCGCCTGGTCGGCGCCTATACCGACCGTGAGTCCTATGTCCGCTTCCAGCACGACAAGTCGCCCAGCCTGTACGGCGTGGTCGAGGCCGACCTGACCGACAACACCCGCCTGCGGATCGGCGCCGACTACCTGCGCACGGACTCGCAGGGCGGGGCCTGGAGCGCCGCGCCGCTCTTCTTCCGTGACGGTAGCAAGGCCGAGCTGCCCCGTTCGTACAGCGCCGGCGCCAAGTGGAACCGCTGGGAGCGCGAGAGCGTCAACGCCTTCGCCGTGCTGGAGCACGACTTCGGCGGCGGCTGGGTCGGCCGCGTGGCCTACAACAATCGCTCGACCGACACCGAGAGCCTGCTGTTCGCCGGCTCCAACAGCGGCGGCTTCGCCGACAAGACCACGGGCCTGGGCCTGACCATCTCCGACACCTACACGGTCACCGAGACCCGCGAGCAGGCGCTCGACGCCTACGCCTCGGGTCCGTTCGAGGCCTTCGGCCGGACGCACGAACTGGTGGTCGGCGGCAACTTCTTCAGCCGTGACCTGCGCACGCTGAACGCGGCCATCACCAGCCGCCCGTACAGCCTGACCGCCTTCCCCAGCATCTTCACCTGGAACGGCGACATCGGCCTGCCGGGCGTCTCCAACACCGGCAAGCCACGCAGCATCGCCAACACCACCGAAGGCGGGCTCTACGCCGCCCTGCGCCTGAACCCGACCGATCGCCTGAAGGTGATCACCGGCGCGCGCTTCACCGACTGGGACGTCAGCACCGACAACTTCAGCGCCACGACCGGCGCCTACACCACGACGACCGGCCGCTACGGCGAGAACCGCATCTCGCCTTATCTGGGCGTGCTCTACGACCTGACCGGCAACCTGACGGCCTTCGTCAGCTATGCCGACGTCTTCCAGCCGCAGAACCTGAAGACCAAGGACTTCGAGCAGATCGCCCCGAAGGTGGGCGGCAACTGGGAGTACGGCATCAAGGCCGAGTTCTTCGAAAAGCGCCTCTACGCATCGCTGAACGGCTTCTACATGCAACAGGACAACGTCGCCGAGATCGACCCGACCGTGCTGCCCAACAGCCTGCCGGACGGTACGACCGCCTATCGCGCCGTCAGCGGCGTGAAGACGCAAGGGGCCGAGATCGAGGTCTCCGGCGAGATCACCAAGGGCTGGAACATCACCGGCGGCTATACCTACACCTACAACGAGGACGCCAAGGGCAACCGTGTGTTCACGGTCAATCCGCTGCACATGCTGAAGCTGAACTCGACCTACAAGCTGGGGCGCTGGACCCTCGGCGGCGGCGTCAGCTGGCAGACCAAGGTCTATCAGAACATGAACGCCCCGACGGGCCGCTTCACCACCGCCGGCGCGCCGGTGCTGGCCGCCACGCGCGTGACGCAAGGCAGCTACGTCCTGGCCGACGCCCTGCTGCGCTACGCCGTCACCGACAAGATCAGCGTCGGGGTCAACGCCACCAACCTGTTCGACGAGAAGTACTATCGCAATGTCGGCTACTTCAACGGCGGCTACTGGGGCGAACCGCGCCGTGTGCTGTTCAACGTCCGCGCCCGCTACTAGGGCTTGAGGCCGGCGCGCTGTCGTTCACCGAAAGCCCTCGATGAACGACAGCGCGCGGTCCAGGTCCGCATCGATCGTCGGCGCGCCGACCGACAGCCGCAGAGCGCCGACGGCCGCGCCGCCCAGCCGATCCCGCAGGGCCGGGATGCTGAACCGCCCTTCCAGCGCATCGAGGGACGCGGCCAGCGGTAGCGCCTCGAAACCGAAGGCCTTCTCCGCCGCGCCCGGATTGCAGAAGCAGCCGCCGCGGATCGCGAGGCCATGATCCCGCGCCCCGCGCTCGACCTCTTCATAAGCGACGACCTGCCCATCGGCGCGCAGCAGGTTGAAGGCCACCGTTCCGCCGCGTCCTTCCATGGTCCGAGGACCGTAGAGCCGCACCTTGGGCGCGCTGTTCGGGTGGCGAAGCGCGCTGGCCTCGTCGAGGAACCGCTGGGTCAGCTTACCGACATGCGCCTGGAGCGCCGCGCGCGGGATCTGGTCCAGGAACGCGAACCCGGCCTCCAGCGCCGCCAGGTCCAGATAGTTCGGCGTGCCGTCCTCGAAGCCTTCATGGCCCAACCGCAGCCCGTGGCGACCATGCTCGACCGACACGAAGTCCACGGTCCCACCCGCGAACCATGGCCGCTGCAGCCGCGCCAGCGCCGACTTCCGCGCGATCAGCGCGCCGACGCCGGTCGGCAGGCCGAACAGCTTGTAGAACGAGCAGGCCACGAACGCGGCCGGATGGCGGCGCAGGCTCAGTCCCCCGCAAGCCCCGGCCGAGGCGGCGTCGATCAGCACGTCGTACCCAAGGCCGTGAGCGATCTCGACCAGCCCCAAATCGTGCCGGACGCCGGAGAAGTTCGACTGCTGCGGGAAGGCCAGCAGGCCTGGCCCGTGCGTTGCGCGCAAGCGCTCTTCCCCGTGATCAAGCCGCAGCTCGGCGTCCAGCGGCAGTACCTCGACCGGCGCAAAGGCACGGCGAGCATACTCCCGTATCCCATTGATCGAGTTGTGACTGTCGGCGCTCAGCACCAATCCGCAATCACGCGCGAACGGATAGCTTTCGGCCACTAGTTTGATCGCCGCCGTGGCGTTGGCGGTGAAGCAGACCTCGTAGACCGCCGGGTCGGCGTCGAAGAACGCCAGGGTCGCGGCGCGGGCGGCGTCCATGACCTCGGCGCTGTTACGCGAAGCCAGGTGCTCGGAGTGCGGATTTCCGAACACGCCCGTCGCCAGCCGCGCCGCGTGGGCCCGCGCCTGGGAAGCGCCGTAGAGCGCGGCGGCGGTGTAGTCGAGATAGGCGATCCCGGCCGCGTCCAGCCGCCCGAACTCCTCGGAGCGAAAGGCCTCGAAGTCGAACGCCGGCGCGGTCGCGGCGTGTCGGGCTAGCATCCGCGCCTCCGATAGGTCTTGAGCGCGGCGGGTTCGCCGTTGGCCACGCCGACCTGCGGGAAGCCGCCGAAATAACGGCTGAGATCGGCGGCGGCGTCGCGCTCGGCGGCGGGCATGTCGGCCGGTAGCATCGGCGTCATGACCTCCTCCCGCCAATCGGCGAGGCCGCCAGGGACGAAGACCACGTCGGCGACACCCTGGGCCTTCAGCAGCACCCAGGCCTGGCCGGCATGGGCGCCCTCCTGCGAATAGAGCACCACCGTCTCACCCGGCTTGAAGGCCGTGCGCACCAGTCGGTCGATCGGCAGGTTCTCGGCCGTCGGGATGGCGTCGTCGGCGAAGGCCTTGGCGTCGCGGACGTCGACGACGCGCAGGCCTGGTTTGCGGGCGCGGATCCAGGTCGCCAGCTGACGCGCGCTGATATGGTCGGAACCGTCGTCGATAGCGCGCGTGATGGCGTCGAGGTCCAGAGCACCGGAGGTGCGCTGCGGGCTGCCGGCGAACGGCGCCAACAGACCGAGGGCCAGCGCGCCAAGCCCTAGGCGACGGGTCGCGCTCATCGCCGCGCCTCCCAACGTCCGATCGTGGCCAGCAGGCCGACGCAGGCCACGGTTATCGCCGCCACCACCACGCCGTAGGACAAGCCCGTGAGTTTCGGCAGGGTCATCGCGCCCATCGGCGTCGCGCCGTAGAAGGCCTCCAGGCTCGGAAAGGCCAGCCCCACCGCCAGCATGCCGACCAGTAAGCCTAGCACTGTCGCCGCCCCCTCGCCGCGCCCGCTGGCCAGGGCCACGCAGGACGTGCCGGGACACAGGCCGCTCAGCACAAAGCCGATGCCAAAGACTAGCCCGCCGACCAGCTGCGGCAGCACGAAGGTCTCGGGCGCGTAGACCTTGCCCAACTCGATCAAGCCCAATCGATCGAGCCAGAAGGCTCCCAGCATGGCGGTGACAAGAGCGCTCATCATCACCTTCAGCACCGTGAAGTCGCGCAGGTAGAACTGCCCGGCCAGCTTGGGCGGATCGCCCAGGCCAGCGCGCTCCAGGGTCCAGCCGAATGCGACGCCGATGGCGGCCGCGACGAGGAGATCGCTCATGCCCACAGCCTCCGCAGCAGCGGCGCGGCCAGGAAGCCGGCGGCGAACAGGGCGAGCATGAACACCCAGGCCCCGACGCTCAGCAGCGCGCCGCCGCTGAGCGCCAGGCCGCTGGTGCAGCCTCGCGCCAGGGCCGCGCCGACGCCCATCAGGACGCCGCCACCCAGCGAGGCGGCCAGCCGTCGGCTCGGCGCCTTGCTCACCGCCAGCCGTCCAGCCAGCCAGGCCGACAGCCCAGCGCCAACGATCAACCCGCTGACCTCGACGAGCATCCATGAACCGCCGTGGAGATAACCTTCGACCCAGCTGTTCTTGCTGACCACTCCGGCCACGTGGCTGGCGACACTGGCGAAGGCGCCCGACGCACCCAGGCCCTGCCCGCTCAGCGCGAAGCAGGCCAGCAGCACAGCGCCAAGGCCAACGCCCGCCAGATACGGATCAGCGTATGGACGCGGCGTCATTTCTCGACCGGCAGGTCGCGCAGCGACCAGTCCTCGAAAGAGCCGTCATAGAGCACCGCCTCGACCCCGGCGGCGCGGGCCGCCAGCATCACCGCCGTGCCCTGCTGGCCGATGTGGCAATAGACGATGGCCTTGTCGCCCGGCTTGACGCCGGCCTTCTGGAACAGGGCCAGCAGGTCGTCCGGCCGCTTCACGGCCAGGTCGTCGTTGGTGATGCTGGTGAACGGCAGGCTGCGCGCGCCGGGGATGTGGCCACGCTTGATGTGCCCATGCGCGCCCGACGGCATCAGCCCGTCGTAGAAGACCTGGGCTCGCGCATCGATCAGGGCGTAGCCGGGCTTGCCGGCATTGGCGCGAACATAGTCGGCGTCGACCACTGTCGGTCGAAGCTGGATCGGCCCCAGCGCGCTCGGCCTGACCGCCGGGACCGCCTCGGTCGTCACCGCCCCGCCCTCGCGCCGCCACGCCCTCGTGCCGCCGTCCAGCAGATCGGTGCGCGCACCCAAGCCGGCGCTCTGCAGGGTGAACAGCACCCGTGTCGCCGGCGAGACCCAGTCGCCGCCGAAATAGACCACGACCTTCGAGCGATCAGTAACGCCCAGCGCCTGCAGCCGTGCGCGCAGCACCTCGGCCGACGGCATCTGCAGGCTGCGCCCATCGGCGTCCACGGCAAGGTCCGACTGGCGGACGAAGCGCGCGCCGGGGATGTGGCCGGCCTTGTACTCATCGGCGTCGCCGACATGCAGCAGCACGAGGTCGGGGTCCTTCAGGTGGCCCTTCAACCAATCGGCCGAGACGGTCACTGTCTCGCGCGGCGCTGCTTGCGCCCCGCCCGCCATCAGCACGGCCGCCAAGGCCGTCGCCAGAACCCGCTGTCGCATGATCTTTCCCCTTCTCCGGTTGGAGCCATGGATAGGGGCTGCACGGACAGCTCGACCGTCAGCGCGACGAAACCGTCCCTCGTCCGACGAAACGGCCCAGGACGGGACGGGCCGCCGTGCGCACGGGCGCGGGCTTTGCTAGCTTGGCGGCATGGCGAGCCTCGACGACGATCTCCGCACCCGATTGCCGCGCGGCGTGCTCTCCGACCTGGGCGGCTGGACGCTGTATCAGAGCTTCCGGACCTTCACCTGGCCGTGGCTGTTGCGGCGGGGGATCCTGTTCTGGCCGCTGGCGCTGTTCGCGGGATCTGCCTTCGCCGCCTACCACGCCTCCAGCATGGGCGTGTGGAGCGACTGGCCGCCGCTGGCGTGGCGCGCCTGCCTGGCCGGGCTGCTCACCGTCACGACCGGCCCTGCCCTGGCGACCCTGGTCCGCCACCTGCGCCCGCCGGTGATCGTGGAGCGCGTGCTGGTGATCGCCGCCATAGGCCTGGGCCTCTGGATCGGTCTCGTCGCCATCACCTGGGCGTCGCACTACCACGACCATCTGATGGAGGCCTATGCCGACCGCTCGATGAAGGTCGGCGTCTTCGCCAAGGTCTTCTCGCAGATCCTGCGCACCAGCATCGACACCTCGGTCTTCGTCTGGGTGTTCGCCGGCGGCGGCCTGGCGACGATCTACTATCTGGGCGAGCGACGACGCCTGGCCCAGTACGCCACCCAGCGCCAGCTAGAGACCCTGCGCGCCGAGCGCAGCGCCGCCGACACCCGGTTGGCTGTCCTCCAGGCCCAGGTCGAGCCGCACTTCCTGTTCAACACCCTGGCCTCGGTGCGCTCGCTGATCGCCAGCGAACCCGCGCGCGCCGCCCAGACGATCGACGCCCTAGCCGACTACCTGCGCGCCGCCCTGCCCCGCCTGCGCGAGGACCGGGTCGAGGACGCCACCCTGGACCGCCAAATCGACCTTTGCCTGGGCTATCTCGACCTGATGCGCGTGCGGATGGCCGGACGCCTGTCCGTACGGGTCGAGGCCGATGCCGCCGTCCGCGCCCTGCCCTTCCCGCCGCTGATCCTGCTGACCCTGGTCGAGAACGCCGTCACCCACGGCGTCGAGCCCAAGCCCGGCCCCGGAGAGATCGCCATCCTGGCCGGGCTCGACGGCGACATCCTGACCGTGACGGTCGAGGACGACGGCGCGGGCCTGACGCCCGGCATCACCCCCGGCCTGGGCCTGGCCAATGTCCGCGCGCAGCTCCAGAGCCTGTTCGGCGACCGCGCCGGCTTGGAAATCGCCTCGCGTCCCGAAGGCGGTGTCAGCGCCCGCATCCACGTGCCGGTCGCGCCATGATCACCGCCCTGATCGCCGAGGACGAGGCCCCGCAGCGCCAGGAGCTGCGGGCCATGCTCGCCGAGCTCTGGCCCGAATTGACGGTCATCGCCGAGTGCGAGGACGGCCTCGAAGCGCTGGAGGCCTGGACCGCCCGGACGCCGGATATCGCCTTCCTCGACATCCGTATGCCCGGCCTCAGTGGCCTGGAGGTGGCGCGGCAGGCGCCCGAGGCGGCGCAGGTCGTCTTCGTCACGGCCTATGACGAGTTCGCCGTGAAGGCGTTCGAGGCCGGGGCCGTGGACTATCTGCTCAAGCCCATCCGCGCCGACCGCCTGGCCGAGACCGTGGCTCGGCTGCGGGCCCGGCAAACCGCGCCCAAGATCGACATGGAAGCCCTGGCGCAGGCCCTCTCCGGCCAGCTCGCGCCGAAACGGAAGATCAGCTGGATCACCGCCAGCCTCGGCGATGTCGTCAAGATGATCGCCATCGACGACGTCCTCTGCTTCCAGTCCGAGGACAAGTACACGCGCGTGGTCACGGCCTCGGAGAGCGCCCACATCCGCACGCCGCTGAAGGACTTGGCCGAGCAGCTCGATCCCGAGATCTTCTGGCGCATCCATCGCAACGCCATCGTCCGCGTGGCGGCGATCCGCCAGGTGAAGCCCGACGAGGACGGCCGCCTCCAGGCCTGGCTGAAAGGCGTCGCCGAGCCGGTGCGGATCAGCGACGCTTTCCGTCACAAATTCAAGGCGATGTGAGGCGATCTTCCAGGATCATCGCCGCGCCCTTCTCGGCGATCATCACCGTCGGGGCGTTGGTGTTGCCCGAGGTGATGGCCGGCATGATCGAGGCGTCGACCACGCGTAAACCGTGAAGGCCACGCACACGCAGGCGCTCGTCCAGCACGGCCATCGGGTCGTCCGCGAGGCCCATGGCGGCCGTGCCGACGGGGTGGAAGATCGTCGTGGCCAGGGCCTTGGCGGCGGCCAGCAGCGCCTCGTCGGTATCGGCCTCCGGACCGGGTCGGAACTCCTGTGGCGCGTAAACGGCCAGGGCCGGCTGAGCCATGATCCGGCGAGCCCATCGCAGGGAGGCGACGGCGACCTCGCGGTCGGCTTCCGTGGTCAGGTAGCGCGGATCGATCAGCGGGCGGTCGGCGAGGTCGGGTCCCGACAGGGTGACGCTGCCCCGGCTGGTGGGACGCAGGTTGCAGACGCTGGCGGTCACCGCGCCGAACCGGTGCAGGCCCTCGCCCCACTTGTCGAGGCTGAGCGGCTGGAAGTGGAACTCCAAGTCGGGCGTCGCCAGGCGCGGGTCCGAGCGGCAAAACATCCCTAGCTGCGACGGCGCCATCGTCAGGGGCCCGGACCGCCGCAGGGCGTAGTCGACGCCCATGCCAAGTCGGCGGAGGAGATTGGCGTAGTCGGTGTTCAGGGTCCGCACGCCGCTGACCTTGTAGACCGGCCGGATCTGCAGGTGGTCCTGGAGATTGGCCCCAACGCCGGGCAGGTGATGGCGCAGCTCGACGCCGGCGCGCTTCAGGGCCTCAGCGTCACCGATACCAGAGCGTTGCAGGATCACCGGCGAGCCCACCGCCCCGGCCGCCAGGATCACCTCGCCCTTGGCGCGGGCGCTCAAGGCCTGGCTGCCGCGTCGAGCGCGCAGGCCGGTCACGCGCTTGCCGTCGCACTCCAGCCGCTCGACCTCGACACCCTTTTCCAGGCGCAGGTTGGGCCGCTTCAGAACCGGCTTGAGGAAGGCCGTAGCGGTGCTCCAGCGCCGGCCCGCCCGTTGGTTGACCTGGAAGTAGGACGAGCCCGCGTTGTCGCCACCATTGAAGTCGTCGATGCGCGGGACGCCGGCTTCCTCGCCTGCGTGGCGGATGGCGTCCAGCACGTCCCAGCGCACGCGCGGGTGCTCGACGCGGTACTCGCCGCCTGAGCGGTGATGGTCGCCTTGCGGCGCGGCATGGTCCTCGTGACGCAGGAAATAGGGCAGCACGTCGGACCAGCCCCAGCCGGTCAGGCCGCGCTGGCGCCAGCCGTCATAGTCCTGAGCCTGGCCGCGCATGTAGATCATGGCGTTGATCGCCGAGGAGCCGCCGATCACCTTGCCGCGCGGATAGGCCAGGACACGGTCGTCGAGACCGGGCTGGGCGGTCGTCTCGAACAGCCAGTCGGCGCGCGGATGACCGATGGCATAGAGGTAGCCGACCGGGATGTGGAACCAGATCCAGTTGTCCTGGCCGCCGGCCTCCAGCAGCAGGACCTTGATCGACGGATCGGCCGACAGCCGGTTGGCCAGCAGGCAGCCGGCCGAGCCCGCCCCGACGACGATGTAGTCGTACTCGCCCAGATCGATCACGTTCGACTCGTCCTCCCGCGTTGGAGACTGCGGTCAAAGCGTGGGCGAGAACAGATGTTTGATCCTTGTCTTCAGCGCCAACGCCTCGGTCCCGCGGTCGGTCAGCTCGCGGCCCTCCGGATCGGTGATCGCATAGGGCGGTGGGCCCAGCTCGCAGAGGATCGGCAGGATGTCGCTCTCGCCGGCCCTGGCTCGCCAGTGGCCGATCCCCTGCCCCCACCAACCCTCGAACGCGGTCCGCCAACCGGCGCTGGTTGTGGCCTCCACCGGCAACTGGATTTGGTTGGGCCCTGCGATCCGCAAGTGGAAGGCCCCGCAGCGCGCCAGGACTCGGTCGATCCGCTCGGCCAGATGCGGGGCCGGCGGCAAATCCATCTCGTGCGCCGTGACATAGTGCGAGAGGTCACCGGTCAGGGTCAGGTCCGGCAAGGCCGTCAGGATGTCGACCGTCCAGAAGAGGTCGTTGAGCACGCGGCCGCGATGGGTCTCGTAGAAGACCGGGATAGGGCAATCCTTCGAGACCGCTAGCAGCGAAGCCATGAGGTCGATCGCTTCACCGATACTGGTGGCGACATTGGCGACCTGGAAGTTGATGTGGCTGGCGCTGCCCAGGGCGATCGCCTGGTCCAGATACCGGGCCAGTTGGTCGGCGTCGCGGACCAGCGCCTGGGCTTCCCAGAACAGGCCCTCTTCCGCCATCCGCCGCGCCGTCGCTTCGGCGCGGGCGGTGCGCATCAGGTTGACGCCGACGCCGTCGAAGCCTGCCGCCACGATCCGGTCCAGCGCCCCCTCGACATCGTGGTCGAGATCGACGCCCCGCAGGCCGTCCATGGCCCATAGCGACTGATAGACTTTCAGCTTCGGCATCGCGCCCTCCCGAGGGTTAGGAGACGACGCGGCCAACCTCAGGTCCAATCGCAAATAGAGGGGCGGCCCATGCGCAAATGCTATGGACGGTCGGCCAATTCCAAGGCGGCTTCAACACGGGCTTGGGCCGCCGCCGCGACGGCGGCGCGGAACTCGGCGATGACCGGCGGCGATGGTCCGATCTCCGGCTCCAGCAGCGAGAAGGCCACCTTCAGGGTCGGGCGAAAGCGGCGAACGACGACGCCTAGCCGGTGGAATAGCGGGGCCGAGAATGGCTCGGCCACGGTGACGCCCAGGCCCGCCTCGACATAGGCGTAGGCCGGGAATGAATGCTGGGTCTCCAGCCGCCGGTGCAGTTCGACTTTGCGCTCCTCCAGGGCATGATCCAGGCCGAACCACAGGGCCTCGGCCTCGTG
Source organism: Caulobacter sp. GW456-12-1-14-TSB4 (assembly GCF_059424195.1). Taxonomy (NCBI): domain Bacteria; kingdom Pseudomonadati; phylum Pseudomonadota; class Alphaproteobacteria; order Caulobacterales; family Caulobacteraceae; genus Caulobacter; species Caulobacter sp. GW456-12-1-14-TSB4. The sequence goes on along the minus strand of NZ_JBWKZF010000004.1, from coordinate 244,958 downwards.
CATGGGACCGATGAAGGCCTCGCCATCCAGGTCGCCGACATCGATATGAGCGCGTTCCGCCAGTCGGTGGCCAGCCGGCAGGATGCAGACATATTCGGCCTCGACCAGCGGCGTGCTGACGACGCCGGTGCGCGCCGGGGCCTCGACCGCCAGCCCGATGTCGGCCTGGCCCAAAAAGACGCGATCCACCACACCACGCTGACCCAGGGACTCCACCGTGATCTTGATGTCGGGATAGCGGGCGTTGAAGTCGGCGATCACCGGCGGCAGCACCCCGACCGCGAGGGCCGATAGCGAGGCGACGCGGATCGTGCCGACCGGATGGGCGCGGATGCGGCGCGCGGCCTGGTCCAGCAGGTCCAGGCCCGTGAAGCTGCGCTGGACGGCGTCGTACAGCGCCTCGGCCTGGGCCGTCGGGATCACACGCCCACCGCGCCGCTCGAACAGCTGGAAGCCGACCGAGGCCTCCAGGTCGGCGATCAGCCGGCTGACCGAGGGCTGGCTGACGTTCATCATCGTCGCCGCGGCGGTCACCCCGCCGCTGGCCATCACCGCCCGAAACGCTTCCACCTGGCGCATGCGCATCGGCTATCCATAGGATTTCCAAATGAGCCGGGCAATCAATTCGATTTGATCCTATGGCCTGGCGGGCCGACCCTCCCTTCAAGAAAAGCCGGGAGGTCACGATGTACGAACAACAGCGGCAGCAGTTCGCCCGCGAAGGCTATGCGGTCTTCGAGAAGGCGCTGGTCGGTCCGATGCTGGATATGCTGCGCGAGCAGTGCGACAGCTTCGTCGCCCGCGAGGACGCCCGGATGGACGAACTGGGCGTCGACACGATCGGCATCACCCATCGCGGCAAGCGCTACTTCGCCAACGAATGCCAGCGCGAGCAGCCCAAGCTGCGCGAGATGCTGTTCGGCGAGACCATGGCGGAGATCTGCCGCGCCACCCTGGGCGACGACGTCTATTTCTTCTTCGACCAATACGTCGTCAAAGGCCCCAGCGGCGGCATGCCCTTTGCCTGGCACCAGGACAGCGGCTACGTGAACCACTACGGCGGCCCGCCGGCCCACAAGCCCTACCTGACCTGCTGGTGCCCGCTGGACGACGCCACGATCGAGAACGGCACGGTCCGCCTGCTGCCCTTTTCCCAGATTCCGGAAAGCCGCGAAGGCGTGCTGCCCCATACCAAGCAGGACGGCAGCAACGACCTGGTCGGCTGGACCGGCCCCGAGGAAGGCGTCACCGTCGAGGTCCCGGCCGGCAGCGTCGTGGTGTTCAGCAGCCGCGTGCTGCACGCCACGGGCGCCAATAGCACCACCAAGATGCGGCGGGTCTACCTCGCCCAGTATTCGCCGGAAGCGATCGTCAATCCCGGCACGAACCACCTGCGCCGCAACGCCATTCCGCTGTTGCGCGACGGCAAGCACGTCACCCTCGCCTAGTGCGACCTCGACGTCGCCGGGCGATGAACCCGGCGACGTCGTCTTTCCTAACTCGCCATCGACACCACGGCCTCGACCGCCTTGCGCCAGCGAGACGCCGAGGCCAGACGCGTTGCATCATCGCCGGCCGGCTCGAAGCTGCGGTCCAGGCGCCAGAAAGTTCCGTCGTCCGCTTCCGGCATCACCGCCCGCCGCGCCAGCCAGGCCGCGCCCAGCGCCGTCGCCTCGCGGGTCTGGGGACGATCGACAGGCGCGTCCAGCAGGTCGGCCAGCGCTTGCAGCATCCAGTCCGAAGCGCTCATGCCGCCATCGACGCGCAGGCGCTCCAGCTCGTGGCCTTCGCCCAGGTCGGCGGCCATGGCGTCCAGCAGGTCGCGGGTCTGGTGGCAGACGCTCTCCAGCGCCGCGCGGACCAGATCGTCGGGCCCCGTGGCGCGGGTCAGGCCGAAGATCGCGCCGCGCGCCTCGGGTCGCCAATCGGGCGCGCCCAGGCCCACGAAGGCCGGGACCATCAGCACACCATCATTGGCGGCGCGGCCGGCCATCATGTCGGCTTGGGCCGCATCGGGAAGCACCCGCAAGCCGTCGCGCAGCCATTGCAACGCCGCGCCGGCCACGAAGATCGAGCCCTCCAGAGCGTAGGTCCTTTGGCCATCCAACTGATAGGCGACGGTGGTCAGCAGGCGGCGCTTGGAGACCACCGGCGTGTCGCCCGTGTTGAGCAGCAGGAAGCAGCCGGTGCCGTAGGTGGCCTTGGCCATGCCGGGCGATAAACAGGCTTGGCCGATCAGGGCCGCCTGCTGATCACCGGCCAGGCCCCTGATCGGGATCGCGCCGTCGAACCACTCCAGCGATGTCGCGCCAAAGTCGCCCGAGCTGTCGCGGATGTCCGGCAGCATCCCGCGCGGCACGTCGAACAGCGCCAGCAGGGTCTCGTCCCAGCCGCCGTCGTGGATGTTATAGAGCTGGGTCCGCGAAGCGTTGGTGGCGTCGGTGGCGTGGGTCGCGCCCAGGGTCAGCCGCCAGAGCAGGAAGCTGTCGACCGTGCCGCAGGCCAGCTTTCCCGCTCGCGCCGCCTCGCGTGCGCCGGGGACGTTGTCCAGGATCCAAGCGATCTTGCTGCCCGAGAAATAGGGGTCGATCAGCAGGCCCGTGCGGGCGGCGATCTCGGGCTCGTGACCGCCCGCGCGCAGGCGCTCGCAGAGGTCGGCGGTGCGGCGATCCTGCCAGACGATGGCGTTGTGGATCGGCTTGCCGGTGGCGCGGTCCCAGACCACCACCGTCTCGCGCTGGTTAGTCAGGCCCATGGCGGCGATGTCGGCGGCGGCTAGGCCGGCCTGGGCGATCGCCTCCTGGCAGACGGTCAGGCTGCTGGTCCAGAGGTCCTCCGGATCGTGCTCGACCCAGCCCGCTTGCGGAAAGTGCTGCGGGAACTCGCGCTGGGCCACGGCGACGATCCGCAGGTCGGCGTCGAACACGATGGCCCGCGACGAGGTCGTGCCCTGGTCCAGGACGAGGAAGTGCTTGTCCATCTCAGCGCCCGCCCATGAAGGCGTCCAGCGCCGCGCACTGGGCCGCGTCCATATGCAGGCCCAGCTTGCTGCGCCGCCAGACGACGTCGTCGGCCGTGCGGGCCCACTCGACGTCCATCAGATAACGGACCTCGCGTTCGTAGAGACCAGCGCCGAAGTCCCGGCCGAGGTCTGCCAGGCTCTTGGCGTCGCCCAGCACGACCTTGACCCGCGAGCCATAGGCCCGGGCCAGACGGCGCGCCGTCTCCGGCGCGAGGAACGGATAGGCCGCCGTCACGTCGGCGATGCAGGCCGCCAGGCCGCCCTTGCCCAGGTCGCCACCCGGCAGCGGCTTTGTCGCCGTCCAGCGCGGCTTGCGAGCCCAGTCGATGTGATGGGACAGCTTGTCGATCGCCGCTTCGGAGAGGTGGCGATAGGTGGTGATCTTGCCGCCGAAGACGTGGATGACCGGCGCCGCGCCCTGCTCGGCGTCCAGGGACAGCACGTAGTCGCGCGTGGCCTCCTGGGCGCTGTCGGCGCCGTCGTCCAGCAGGGCCCGGACGCCGGCATAACGCCAGACGATCTCGTCGCGGGTCAGCGGCTGGGCCAGGTATTCACCGATGGCCTCAAGCAGGTACTCGACCTCGCTGTCGGTGGCCTTGACCTCGGCCGGGCCGGCGGTGTGGTCCATGTCGGTGGTGCCGACCAGGGTGAAGTCGTCCTGGTACGGAATGGCGAAGACGATGCGGCCGTCGCCGTTCTGGAAAATGAAGGCGCGCGGGTCGAGCTTGCGGTCCACGACGATGTGCGTGCCGCGCACCAGGCGCAGACGCGCATCGGCGTGGGTCGCGGTCAGGCCGGCCACGCCATCCGCCCACGGGCCGGCGGCGTTGACCAGCGAGCGGGCCGAGAACTCCAGCACCTGCCCTACCCCGTCAACCGCCTGCACGTGCCACAGGTCCCCCTCGCGCCGGGCCGAGGTCACGCGGGTGCGGGTCAGGATGCGCGCGCCGCGCTCGGCGGCATCCAGCGCGTTCAGGGTCACCAGGCGGGCGTCATCGACCTGGCAGTCGGAATATTCGAAGCCGCGCTTGAACTGCGGGTCCAGCACCTTGCCTGCGGGATCGGTCGCGAAGTCCAGGCTCTTGGTGGCCGGCAGGCGTTTGCGGCCGCCGATATAGTCGTAGAGGAAGAGGCCCACTCGCAGCATCCAGCGCGGCCGCAACGACCGGTGATGCGGCAGGATGAACCGCAGCGGCTGGATCAGGTGCGGCGCGATGGCCCACAGCCGCTCGCGCTCCTCCAGCGCCTCGCGCACCAGCTTGAACTCGTAGTGCTCCAGATAGCGCAGGCCGCCGTGGATCAGCTTGGTCGAGGCCGACGACGTGGCGCCGGCCAGGTCGCCCTGCTCGATCAGCGCCACCCGCGCGCCTCGTCCGGCGGCGTCGCGGGCGATGCCGCAGCCATTGACGCCGCCGCCGATGATCAGCAGGTCGAAGGGGGCTTCAAGGGTCATGCGAACTACGCTTCAGGTCAGAGGTTGGCCAGCCGCAACGTCGGCAGCCACAGGTGGATCCAGGCCAGGGCCAGCAGATAGGCGCAAGAGGCCATCAGGAACAGCGGCAGGTAGCCGACGCCATTGGTCAAAAGCACGCCAGCCAGCTGCAGTACCGCCATGCCCGACAGGTTGCCGGCCAGGGCGCCCAGGCTGGTGACGGTGCCCACGCGCTGGGCTGGGACGACATCGGTGATGATGCCGAAGACATTGACCGAGAAGCCCTGGTGCGCGGCCAGGGTCAGACCCAGCAGCAGCGTGGCGACCCAGGCATTGGGCGCATGCAGCACCAAGGGGGCCGGGACCACCAGCAGCGCGCAGACCAGCATCACCGTCTTGCGTGCTCGGTTGACCGACCAGCCGCTGGCCAACAGTCGGTTGACGATGGCCCCGGCGATCAGCGAACCACCTGCGGCGATCAGATAGATCACGGCCAAGGGCACGGCGAAGTCCTTCATGCTCAAGCCGAACACCCGGTGGAACAGGTCCGGCGTCCAGAACAGCAGGAACCACCAGACCTGATCGAACAGGGCCTTGGCGCCCATGATCGCCCAGGTGGCGCGGTCGCTCAGCACGTCGATCCAGCGCACCTTGCTCGGCCCGGCTTGCAGCGGATCGGCCGGGCGCGGCTGGAAGACCTCGGACTGGCCCGCGCCGCTGGCGAACCAGGCGACGACCCACAGCAGGCCCGCGCCGCCGACGAGGGCGAAGGTGTTGCGCCAGCCCACCGCCCCGGCCAGGAACGGCACGAACAGCGGCGTGACCACCGCCCCGATATTGCCGGCGGCGTTGAAGAGACCCAGGGCCATGGAGCGCGACTTGGCGTCGAAGGCCGCCGTGATGGTCTTGATGCCGGTCGGGGTGCCGAGGGCCTCAGTCGCGCCCAGCGCTACCCGGGCCGCCGTGAACTGCGCCACCGTGTGGGCCAGGCCGTGGGCCATGGCGGCCAGGCTCCAGGAGCCTACGGCCAGAGGGTTGGCGATCTTCAGCCCCACCCGGTCGGTGAACCAGCCGGTGAACAGGAAGGCGATCGCGGCCGACAGCTGGAACGTGGCGGCCAGGTGGCCGTAGTCGGCGTCGGTCCAGTGCAGATCCTCCTGCAGCATGGGCTTGAGGATCGCGATGATCTGCCGGTCGGCATAGTTGAGGATGCTGGCGACGATCAGCAGGCCCAGCAGGAAACGGCGATCGAGCTTGAAGGTCATCAGAGCGTCCTGAGATCGCGGAACAGCGCCGCGTCCGCCGCGTCGCCTCGGTAGTAGACGGGCGGCTTGCCCAGCGGCGCGGGGGTGTCGACCGTCTGGCCGCCGGCGAAGACCTGACCCGACCAGGCGTGAACCCAGTCAGCGCCGGTGGGCAGGTAGACCGAGCGGGCCTTCTTGCCCTCCTCGATCACCGGCGCGACCAGCAGGTCGCGGCCGAACAGGTATTGGGTCTGCTCGGCATAGGTCGCCGGGTCATCCTCGTGGTGCAGGAACAGCGGCCGTTGCAGCGGCAGGCCCTGGCCGGCGGCCTCGTCGCGAAGGCTACGGATATAGGGCGCCAGGTGGCGATAGATCCGGGTCATCCGGGCGAAGTGGGCCAGAACCTCGGGGTCCTGGTCCAGTTGCAGGTTCTGGTCGGGCCGGTTGCCCTCGTGCGAGCGCATGACGGCGGTGAAGGCGGCCATCTCGCTCCAGCGCATCAGCAGCTCGGCGGTGCGGACATTGCCGAACAGGCTGGTGTAACCGCCGATGTCGCTGTGGTGATAGGCGTTGCCCAGCAGGCCCGAGGACAGGGCCGCGACGATCACCGTGCCGATGCCGTCGTGGCGCGAGAAGTCCACCGACTGGTCGCCGGCCCACAGCAGCGGGCAATAGCGCTGCACGCCGGTATAGCCGGCGCGCATGAAGAACACGGTGTCGTCGGTCTTGCCCCGGCTGGCCACGGCGTCGGCATTGACCTTGGCCCACAGGGTCGGCCAGGCGTTGTGCATCAGCATGCCGTCCACGCCATTGGCCAGACGCACGTCCGTGGGCAGGTACTCGCCGAAGTCCGCCATCCAGCCCGACAGGCCGAAGTCCAGCATCTGCTGACCGATCACGGCCTCGGAGAACCACGCGGCGGCCGCCTGATTGGTGAAGTCCACGACTCCGCAGTCGAACTCGCCGAAGTCGACGATGTAGGGCTCGTCGGCATCCAGGCGCTGGGCTAGGTAGCCAGCCTCTTTCGCCACCGGATAGAGGTCGCCATCGACGCACAGATACGGGTTCACATAGCCCAGGAAGCGGATGTCGCGCTGGGCCAGCTCGCCGATCTTGCGGTCGAGGCCCGGATAGCGCGTCTCGTTCCACTTCCAGTTCCAGAACAGGCGCTTGCCAAACGAGGTGATGCGCAGGCCCACCCAGTCCTCGCACCACAGACCCGAGATTGCGACGTCGGCCTTCTCATAGGCCTCCAGCCGCCGGAAGCTCTCGTCGCCCTGCTTGAGGCCGATGATCGCGCCGTTCAACACCCAGTCGGGCAGCGGCGGCTGGCGGCCGAAACGCGTGGAAAGCGCGCCGACCAGCTCGACGAAGCTGCCCCCGGTGAAAATCTCGATCCGCTCGGGCACTTCCCAGACTTCGATCTCGTGGAAGGCGTCGTGGCGGAAGTCGAACACCGCATAGGCCGTGGTCTCGACGTGTACGGCGTAGCGGCGCGAGGAGATGAAGGTCGGCTGCGGATAGTTGGTGTGGAAATAGTCACCGCCGGCCCCGACCTGATCGGCCATCCAGGTGATCTGGGTGGACTTGTCGCGGCCGACGCCCGGCTCGGAGGTCCACAGCGGGAAACGGCGGCCGCGCAGGTCGAAATAGGACAGCTGCTCGCCCGCGCCCCAGACGTTCTCGCCGGCCTCGCCGACCAGGCGCAGCCACAGGCGGTTGATGGGGATCGCGCCGGCGACCAGGATCACATGGCCGTTCGGGAAGACCTCCAGGACTAGGCGTTCGGCCGAACCGGCCTCGGTCGCGAAGCCGATGCGGACTCGGTCGTCCAGCACCTCGGCTTTGGCGGCCCGCAGACCCACCCGCTCGCTGACATAGTCGGAGATGGCGAAGTTGCCGCGGGCCATCTTCACGTCGGCCTCGCCGAGGCCGACGAACAGGCACGGCTCGGCTTGCGTGTGGCGCAGGATCTCGCGGCCGCCCGCGCGCAGGGCGAAGCCCTCGGTCAGGGAAATGTACTCGAGCACCTTGGCCTCCGCCCCGAGCGAGCATCGCAGCTCGACCGTCGAAAAAGAAAGGGCGGACCCGGCCGGAGTGAGGGAAGCCGGGCCCGCAGGAGGGAACGTCAGTTGAAGTTGTACCGGAGGCTGGCGCCGAAATAGCGCTCGGCGTCACGCGGCGTGATCTGGCGCATGAACGACGTGCCGTTCGGGATGCGGTTGATCACGAAGTGCTGGTCGGTGAGGTTCTTGGCGATCAGGGCCAGACGAACCTTCTCGTCCTTGCTGACGAACGCGACGCTGGCGTCGACCGTGCCGTAGCCCTTTTGGATGGCGTACGGGTTCTGGTTGATGTCGAAGCCCATCTTGCTCTGGTATTGCGCGCCGACATTGAAATCCAAGTCGAACTTCTGGCCTTCCAGCGGCACCAGCCAGCTCGTGTTGACCGACAGCTTGTGCTTCGACGACAGCGGCAGCGGCTTGCCATTGATCGCCAGAGCCGGACAGGCCCCCGTCGCCGGGCATTTGAACTGGTCGATCTTGGCGTCGATATAGGCGTAGCCGCCCGTGAACCGCAGGTTCTTCACCGGCTCGAACACGAAGTCGGCCTCGACGCCCTGGGTCTTGATCGTGCCGGCGTTGGTCAGTCGCGAGACCACCGTGGTGCCGATCAGGTCCAGGTTGGTGGCCTGGAAGTTGTTGTATTTCGTGTTGAAGGCCGAAAGGTTCAGCACCAGACGGCCGTCCAGCAGACGCGACTTCAGGCCGACCTCGTAGGCATTCGAGGTTTCGGGCGCGATGCCGAAGTTGTCCGTGGCCTGCATGTTGAAGAACACGTTCATCGCCGGGCCCTTGTAGCCCCGGGTGTAGCTGCCATAGGCCATGATCACCGGCGAGACGTCGTACTGCGCGCCGACCTTGCCCGACCAGCCGCTGGCGTCGGTGCCGCCCGTGCCCGAGAAGGTCGGGTTGACGCCGCTCAGCGCGGCCGCGCCCGAGGTGCGCAGGCGGCGATGGACGAAGTCGATGCTGTCATGCGTCCAGCGCGCGCCGAAGATGCCGCGGAAGCGATCGCTGAAGTTCAGCGTGCCCTGGCCGAAGGCGGCGTAGTTCTCGAGCGTGGTCTGGAACTCGCCTATGCCGGAATTGGCGGTGTAGGTCGAGGCGCTCGGCGAACAGGGTGTGGCCGTCCCCAGGCTGCCCAGGGTCACCGGAGCCAGCGTCGAGGCGGTGCACGAGGTGACCGTGCGGATGAAGTAGTTGCTCTCCCAGGTGTGGTAGTAATAGAGGCCCGCCACATATTCGAAGAAGTGGCCCAGCGGCGACGCGACGCGCAGTTCCTGGGTGAATTCGTCGAAGTTCAGGCGGCCATAATCCTGGGTGCGGATGTCGGCGGCGAGCGCCCCGGTGGCCACATAGCTGGGCGCGTCGGAGCGGAAGTCGCCGTCGCGGCCCTGGGCGTTCTTCCAGTTCCGATAGGCGATGATCGAGGTCAGGGTGTACTCGCCGACCGACCAGTTCACCTGGGCCGAGAAGCCGCTGTTGATGTCCTTGGTGAACGGCGACTGGTCGTTGTCGATATCCTTGTTGCGGTCGTTCGGCGTCAGCGGCTTCAGCGACGGCAGGAAGACGTTGTCGTTGAACGGGCTGGAGAACACCGTGCCGATGCTGTCGGCATAGCCGCTGTCGACATTGTGCGAATAGTCGGCGATCAGGTCGACGGTCAGGTCGTCGGTGGGCTTCCAGCGCAGGCGGCCGCGCAGGCCGTTGTGCTCGTAGCCGTTGACGTCTTCGCCGTTGAAGACGTTCTTGCCGTTGCCGTCATAGTGGCTGAAGAACCCGGCCAGTGAGCCGGCCAGGGTGTCCGACAGCGGGCCCGAGATCGCGCCGCGCAGGCGGTATTCGTTGCCCTGATAGTAGGCCGCGTCGAGGTAGCCGGACTTCTCCTGGCTGGGCGCGCGAGTGATCAGGCTGATGACCCCGGCCGAGGCGTTCTTGCCGAACAGCGTGCCTTGCGGACCGCGCAGGATCTCGACCCGCTCCAGGTCCAGGAAGTCGGCCGTGGCCTGGCCGCTGCGGGCGTAGACCACGCCATCCACCACCATCGACACCGAAGGCTCGACGCCCGAGGCGAACGAGACGGTGCCGACGCCGCGGACGGTCAGGGCGGAGTCCTTGTTGGTGTTGCCCTTCCGGAAGGTCAGGGCCGGCGCCATCTGGATCAGCTGCTCGGGCGAATTGACGTTGGCCCGCTCCATGGCCTGGCCGCTGACGACGCTGATGGCGATCGGAACCTTCTGGACGTTCTCGGACCGCTTCTGGGCGGTGACGATCACCTCCTCGATGACCGGTGCGTCCGACGTGGATTGCGCCCAGGCCGAGGTCGCCGGCAGCAGGCCGAGCGTCAGCGCCATGGCGGCGCCGCTCATCATCGCGACGCGATGGTTACGCGTGTTCATTGGTTACCCTCCCTCTTTAATTCCCACCTTTTTGGTGGGTGTTGTTTGCCCCTCACGGAGGCGTTGGTCTTCCTAGAAAAACTGGTCCCTCATGCAGACAGCTTCAGGCGCAGGAAGTCGGCGACCTGGTCGCCGACCATGGTGAGCTGGGTGACCGCCGAGGGGTCGTCGCACGCGCCGTCCTCGCCAAAGCGCGAGACCTGGCTGTTGATCGCCGCCGCCATCGGCGTGGGCCAACCGCGCAGGGCGTGGACGATGGAGCGCAGGGTGGCGATGGTGCTGCCCGTCGCCTGCCAGCCATAGGCCGTGACGACCAGGCCGACCGGAATGCCGCTGAGATAGACGCGCCCGTCGCGGGCCGTTTCCTCCAGCAGGTCCAGGGCGTTCTTGATCGCGCCGGAAATGCTGCCGTGGTAGCCTGGCGAGGCGATGACCAGGCCATCGGCCCGGCGCACGGCCTCGACGAAGTCCAGCTCCTGCGGCGTGCGCGAGGCGGCCTTGGGCAGGTACATCGGCAGCTCGCCCAAGAACGCGCCGCCGAACATCCGGGTCTCGACGCCGCGCGCCTCGATGGCCTTCAGCGCGATGGCCAGGGCCCGCTCGGTGGACGAGCTGGTTCCGGCCACGCCGCCCAGACCGACGACGAACGGCCGACCACTAGCTTGAGAGGAGGACGGCATGCTCTCCCCTCGCCCTAGACCAGGGGCCCGTGGTCGATGTGCGGCAGCACGTGACGGGCGAACAGGTCCGCCTCGGCCGCGTGCGGATAGCCCGACAGGATGAAGGCCTCGATGCCCATGTCGCGGTAGTCGTTCAGCTTGGCCAGAACCTGGTCCGGATCGCCAACGATCGCCGCGCCGCAGCCCGAGCGGGCCCGGCCGACGCCGGTCCACAGGTTGGCCTCGGCATAGCCGTCATCCTTGGCGCTCTCGCGCAGGGCCGCCTGGGCCGCCACGCCGGCCGAGGCCGAGTCCAGCGACTTGGCGCGGATGGCCGCGCCCTGCTCGGCGTCCAGCTTGCTCAGCAGGCGGTCGGCGGCGGTGCGGGCCTCGGCCTCGCTGTCGCGGACCACGACGTGGGCGCGATAGCCGTAGCGCAGCGTGCGGCCGTACTTGGCGGCGCGGGCGGTCATGTCGGCGATGATCTCGGCGATCACCTCCTTGCGGTCCGGCCACATCAGGAAGACGTCGCAGCCCTTGGCGGCGGCCTCGCGGGCGTCCTCCGACAGGCCGCCGAAATAGAGCAGCGGCGCCTTGCCCGAGACGGTGGTGATGCGCGGCGGGTCCAGCTTCAGGTTCCAGAACTCGCCCTGGTGGTCCAGGCTCTCGCCGTTCAGCATGGTCTTGAGGATGCTCATCGCCTCGACGGTGCGGGCGTAGCGCGGGGCCGAGGCCAGCTTCTCGCCCGGCATGTCCGACGAGATGATGTTGACGGTCAGGCGGCCGCCCAGCATCCGGTCGATGGTGGCGATCTGGCGGGCCAGCTGCGGCGGCCACATCTCGCCGATCCGCACGGCCATCAGCAGACGCATGCGCTTCAGCAGCGGCGCGACGCCGGCGGCGAAGGCGGTGGTGTCGACGCCCAGCTCGTAACCAGAAGGCAACAGGATGTTGTCGAAACCGCCGCTCTCGGCCTGCAGGACGATGTCGCGGCAGTGCTCCCAGCTGGACTTCAGCTTGGGATCGGGAACGCCCAGGAACTCGTAATCGTCATCGCAGAGCGCGGAAAACCAGCTGATCTCGCAAGGCGGACGTTGGGTCATGGCAAGTTAGCTCCCATGGAGGCGACGAGGACGCGGTACCAGTCCGCGCGGGTCCAGCGCGGCTTGTAGGCGTCCGGTATTTCAGCGATGCGGGCCACGGTTTGCGAGCCCACGATCGGGATCGGTTTGGCAGGATGCGCCATGATCCAGCTGTAAGCCGCCGCGGCGCGCGAGACACCCGCCGTCTGCGCGACCTCGTCGAGGATGGCGGCCACCGCCCTGCCCCGCTCGTCCTGCGGCGACGCGATCCGGCCGCCGCCCAGCGGCGACCAGGCCAGCACGGCCATGTCGCGACCCATGGCCTGGTCCAGCACGCCGTCGAACAGCGGCCCATAGGCCAGCGGCGAGAACTCCGGCTGGCACGAGACGATCGGCAGCGACAGGTGCGCGGCCAGGGCCTCGACCTGGGCGACGGTGTAGTTGGAGACGCCGATCGCGCCGATCTTGCCGGCCTTGTGGGCGGCCTCCAGCGTCCTGGCCACGGCGGTCGGGTGGGTCAGCATGTCGGGACGGTGGACCTGCCACAGCGCCACGTGATCCACGCCCAGGCGCTTCAGCGAAGCGTCGATGGCGCTTTCCAGATAGGCCGAGCTGGAATCGTAGGGCACGCCCGGGATGATGCCGCCCTTGGTGGCGATCACCATGCGCTGGGCCAGGCTTGGCGCTGCGGCCAGCACCTGCCCCAGCAGCGCCTCGGACGCGCCGAACGCCTCGCCGTTGTCGGGACCGTAGATGTCGGCCGTGTCGAACAGGGTGACGCCGGCGTCCAGCGCCGCCTCGATCAGGGCCTGGGCCGCGCCGACGTCGGTTCCCCGGAAACGCCACATGCCCCAGGCGACCGAGGAGATCTCGGGACCATCGGCGTGGAGACGGCGCATCGGTGGAGGTGTGTCGAGGTATGTCATCGTTGTCATATTACGCACGTTTGAACGGCTGACAACGGTGATTTTTCGACGATCCCCACGCGCAGAGTCACGACCGCTCGACGCTAAATTTCAGTCAACTTGCTGAAATAACGTAATTATTCTCATATATCGCCACATTCTCGAAATCACGACCAACTTGCCCATGTCCGCAAATATGATAACGGTGTCAGAACAAGACCGCAGGCGCTAAACCGGCTAATCAGCTAGGTTTCGGGGAGAATGATGGTTCGGATCACCGCTTACGCGCCTGGATTGGCCGTCGCTGGCCTGGCGACCCTGGCCGCGGCCTATGTGTCGGACCACTACGGCGCGCCGCTGACCCTGATGTGCCTGCTGTTCGGCCTGTCGATGAACTTCCTCAGCGTCGATTCGCGGCTGGAGCCCGGCCTGACCATCGCCTCGCGCACCCTGTTGCGCTGGGGCATCGTGCTGGTGGCCGCCCGTGTCACCTTCGGACAGATCGCCCAGCTGGGCCCGCAAGCCCTGGTCTCGATCGTCGTCATCGTCGCCCTGACCCTAGGCTGCGGCGTGCTCGCCGCGCGGCGGATGGGCTTCTCGCCGGCTTTCGGCGCGCTGTGCGGCGGGGCGGTGGCCATCTGCGGCGCCTCGGCGGCCATGGCCTTCGCCAGCCTGCTGGGCGACAAGCGGATCCAACAGGCCCAGCTGACCCTGGTGCTGGTCGGCATCTCGGCCTGCAGCGCCGTGGCCATGGCGCTCTATCCCGCCATCGCGCATCACCTGCATTTCAACGACCTGCAGGCCGGCTTCATGCTCGGCGCCTCGATCCATGACGTCGCCCAGGCCCTGGGCGCCGGCTACAGCTTCTCGCAACCCGCCGGCGAGACCGCCGCCATCGTCAAGCTGACCCGCGTCGCCCTGCTGGCCCCGGCCCTCGCCGTGGTCGCCCTGTTCCTGCCCAAGGACCAGGACGCCAAGATTTCCACGCCTGTCCTACCCTGGTTCGTGATCGGCTTCTTCGGGGTGGCGGCGATCAACTCGTTCGGCCTGATCCCCCACGTCGCCGCCGACGCCGCCGGCAAGGGCGCTACCGCCCTGCTGGCCTGCGCGGTCACCGCCACCGGCGTGCGCTCGAACATGCAGTCCCTGACCCAGACCGGCTGGCGACCCTTGCTGGCGATCGTGGTCGCGACGATCCTGGCTCTAGGCTTGAGCGTGGCGGCCGCCGCTTTCGTGATCCACCACTAGCCCTACGCCTTGGTAGGCGGCGCGGTCGATCCCCGCAGCACCAGCTCGTGCGCCAGGCGACGGTTGACCGGACCTTCGACACCTTCGAACAGCAGGCTCGCGGCGGCATGGGCCAATTGGCGGGTCGGCTGGCGCACCGTGGTCAAAGGCGGCCACAGCTGGCTGGCCAGGGCCGTGTCGTCGAAGCCCGCCACCGACAGCTCGCCCGGCAGGGCGATGCCGCGCCGATGGGCGACGGTCAGCACGCCGGCGGCCATGTCGTCATTGCTGGCGAAGATCGCGGTCGGCGGGATCGGCAGGTCCAGCATGGCGTCGGCCGCCGCCTCGCCCGAGGCGAAGTCGAAGAAGCCCTGGCGCACATAGCGCGGCTCGTAAGGCAGCCCCGCGCGATCCAGCGCCCGGCGGTAGCCGTAGAGGCGCAGGTCGCTGGCCGTGTGATTGACGTGGCCGATGATGAAGCCGATCCGCTTGTGACCCAGCGAGATCAGGTGGCTGGTCATGTCGTCGGCGGCCTGGACGTCGTCCATCGACACCGACGGACTGCGGCCATGATCGGTGCCCGGCGAGATCCGCACATAGGGCACGCCCCGGCGGTCCAGCTCCTCCAGCGCCGCCACATTGTCGGTGACCGGCGAGGACAGGATCACCCCGTCGACCTGGGTCTGGTCGATCAGCCCGCCGATCTCGACCGCCAAGGTCGACGAGGCCGCGTCGCTGGGCTGGGCCAGCAAACGCACCCCCTCCTCGATGCAGCGCTCCCAGATGCCGGTCTGGATCTGGTGGATGTAGTGGGGGCTGTGGTTGTCGTAGATCAGCGCGATCTGGTGGCTGCGCTTGCCCGCCAGCATCCGCGCCGCGGCGCTGGGCTGGAAAGCCAGCGCCTCGATCGCTTCCTCGACGCGCGCGCGCACCTCGTCGGAGACGTACTTCTCGCGATTGAGGACGCGCGAAACGGTCTTGGTGGAAACGCCGGCGCGAGCCGAAACGTCCTTGATCGTCGCGCGCACCGCGATTCGCCTCCCATCGACGTATGAGCTTCATTGCTACCCATTGCGGTCGCCGCCTTCAATGGGACGGGGGCTTCATCGGCTCTTGAGCGCCTTGGCGACGACGGGAGCCAGGGCCTCGCCGATCTTCCTGGCGCCGATGGCGTTGGGATGGATGCCGTCCCGCTGCAACAGGGTCTGGTTGCCGCCCACCCCGGCCAGGATGTTGGCGTAGAGCGGAACCCCGAACTCCTTCGCCAGGCTGGGATAGAGCGCGTTGAACTCGCGGGCGTAGGACGCCCCGATGCTCGGCGGCGCGCCGACGCCGACCAGCACCACGCCGATGCCCCGGCTTTTGAGCTTCTGGAGGATGCCGCGCAGATTGGCCTTGGTCTGGGCTGGCTCGACGCCTTGCAGCAGGTCGTTGCCGCCCAGCGCCACCACGCAGACCTTGGTGTCGGCGGCGACGCTGAACCCAACCCGCGCGAGCCCGCCGCCGCTGGTGTCGCCCGAGACGCCGGCCGCTCGGACGACGGCCGAAACCCCTAGCTTGCCCAGCGCGGCCTGCAGCTGGGCCGGCATGGCGTCACGCGCTGGAAGGCCCAGGCCCGCCGTGATCGAGTCGCCCAAGACGGTGACGATCTGCGGCTTCGGCGCAGCCGCTACGAGGGGCAAAAGGCCCAGGCCGAGCAAAATTCGGCGGCGATCGGGAAAACGCTGTGCGGTCAGGCTCATGCCTTCCTATGTAGTCAGGCTGCCGGCCGAACAAGGACCGGCCTCGCAGGAAACACCATGACCGACGACGCCTCGCCTCTCGTTCTCGACGCCGTCGCCCTGACCCTGCCCTCCTCCGCTGGACCCGTGAACATCCTGCGCGGCGTCGATCTGACGGTGAACGCCGGCGAGCGTGTGGCCGTGGTCGGGCCGTCGGGCTCGGGCAAGTCGTCGCTGATCGCGGTCGGGGCCGGGCTTGAGGAACCGACCGCCGGGACCGTGCGCCTGTTCGGCCAGGACCTGTCCAAGCTGAACGAGGACGGCCGCGCCCGCCTGCGCCGTGGCCGGGCGGCGCTGGTGTTCCAGTCGTTCCACCTGCTGCCCAACATGACCGCCGAGGAGAACGTCGCCACGCCGCTGGAGATCGCTGGCGCGCGCGACTCCCTCTCCACCGCCCGCGACTGGCTGGGCCGCGTCGGCCTATCCGGCCGCCTGACGCACTATCCCCACCAGCTGTCGGGCGGCGAGCAGCAGCGCGTGGCCTTGGCCCGCGCCCTGGCCGCCCGCCCCGCCCTGCTGTTTGCCGACGAGCCGACCGGCAACCTCGACGGCGCGACCGCGACCTCGGTGGCGGACCTGATGTTCAACCTGGTCGCCGAGGTCGGAGCCGCCTTGGTCATGGTCACCCACGATCCGAGTCTGGCCACCCGCGCCGACCACATCGTGCGGATGGCCGACGGGCGCATCGCCTCGTGAACACTCCCTTCGTTTCTTGGCCCCTCGCCTTCCGCCTCGCCGGCCGTGAGCTGCGCTCGGGCGTGCGCGGCTTCCGCATCTTCCTGGCCTGCCTGGCGCTGGGCGTGGCCGCCATCGCCGCCGCCGGCTCGACCGCCGAGGCCTTCCGCCACGGGTTGGCCAGCCAGGCGCGCGAGATCCTGGGCGGCGACCTGTCGTTCTCGGTCGAGAACCGCGACTTCACCGACAAGGAACGCGCGACCTTCGACAAGCTGGGCGTCACCACCTACGCCGCCGTGGCCCGCGCCATGGCCCAGGCCCCCAGCGGCGAACGCCGCCTGGTCAGCCTGCGCGGCGTCGACGGACGCTTCCCGCTGGCCGGAACGGTAAAACTGGAAGGCTCCCAGAACCTGGGTGCCGCCCTCGCCGACCACGACGGCCTGCCCGGCGCGGCGGTCGAGCCGGCGCTGCTGGATCGCCTGCACCTGAAGATCGGCGACCGGTTCGAAGCCGGCCCCATGACCCTGGTCGTGCGCGCCCGCCTGATCAGCGAGCCCGACGGCCTGTCGCGCGGCTTCTCGATGGCCCCGCGCGTGCTGGTCCATCGCGAGATGCTGGAGCGCTCCGGCCTGCTGGCGCCCGGCGGTCTCACCAGCCGCACCGTCCGCGTGGCGCTGAAGCCTAGTGAGGATCCCCGCGCCATCGGCAAGACGGTGCAGGCCGCGCTGCCGGAGGCCCACCTGCGGGTCCGCGACCGCCTGGACGCCGCCCCCGGCGCGCGGCGGCTGATCGACCAGCTGGAATACTTCCTGGGCTTCATCGGCCTGGCCTCGCTGGTGGCCGGCGGCCTGGGCGTGGCCGGCGCGGTCTCGGCCTATCTGTCGACCCGCGAACCGGCGATCGCCGTGCTGAAGGCCCTGGGCGCCGAGAGCGGCCTGATCCGCGACCTGCACCTGATCCAGATCGGCGTGCTGGCCCTGCTGGGCATCGCCATCGGCCTCGCGGTTGGGGCCGTCGCGCCGCTGATCCTGGGCCAACTGGCCGGCTCGAACCTGCCGATCCCGGCGCTGTTCAAGGTCTATCCCCTGCCGCTGGCCAAGGCCGGACTGTTCGGCGTGCTGGCGGCCGCGGCCTTCTCGCTGGTGCCATTGGCGCGAGCCCGGGTCACCCCGCCCTCGGCCCTCTTCCGCCGCGCGCCCAAGGCCCGCCTGCCGCTAGGCCTGGAAACCATCGGCGCGGCCGTCGCCGGCCTTGGCCTCGCCGCCCTGGCCGTCGCCACCGCTCCGACGCCGCTGGCCGCCGCGATCATGATCGCCGGCGTCGCCGTCGCCTTCGGGCTGCTCACCGCGCTGGGCCGCTCGGCCGCCTGGCTGGCCGGACGCCTGCGCGGTCTGACCCGCGGCCCCGCCAAGCTGGGCCTCGCCAACCTGGCCGGCCCCGGCTCGGCGGCGCGGACCGCCAGTCCGGCCATCGGTCTCGGCGTGGCCCTGCTGGCCTGCGTGGTGCTGATCCAGTCGGCGCTGCTGGCCCAGGTCAGCGACGTGGCTCCGCGCACCGCCCCAGCCATGGTCTTCACCGAGATTCCCGGCGACCGCGCGGCCGCCTTCGACACCACGGTGGCCGGCGTCATCGGCCCGCTGCGCGAGGACGCCTATCTGCGGATGCCTTTCGCCACCGGCCGGATCATCGCCCTCAAAGGCAAGCCGGTCGATGTGAAGACCATCAAGAGCTCCGAGCGCTGGGCGTTCGACAACGACCTCAGCCTGTCGCTGCTGGCCAAGGAGCCTAAGAGCGCCGGCGTGGTCTCCGGCCACTGGTGGCCCGCCAACGACGCGGGTCCGCCCAAGGTCGCGCTGAGCGCCGAGATCGCCCAGGCCGCCGACCTCAAGGTCGGCGACACCATCACCGTCCTGGTGCTGGGCCGCGAGATCGAGGCCAAGGTCGCGGTGCTGCGCAAGATCGACTTTGGCGGCTTTGGACCGAGCTTCAATATGATCTTCAACCCCGCCACGCTGGAGGGCGCGGAGCTACGCAGCGTCGCCATCGCGCGCTTGAGCCGAACGCAGGAAGCAACCCTGACCCGTAAGCTCGGCGAGGTGTTCCCGGGCGTCAACGTGATCAGCGTCCGCGAGCAGCTGGACGCGGCGGCGGCCCTGTTCGATCGCTTGGCGCTGGCCGTGCGCGGTGCGGCGGCGGTGGCGGGCCTGGCGGGCCTGCTGGTCCTGGCCGGAGCTATCGCCGCCGGGGCGCGGGCTCGGGCGCGCGAGGCCGCGACGCTGAAGGTGCTGGGCGCCACACGGAGCCAGATCCTGATCGCCTACGTCATCGAATACGGCGCGGTGGGCCTGATCGCGGGCGCGGCCGGCGTGGCGTTCGGTTTCGCCGCCGCCTGGCCGGTGGTGGTCAAGGTGTTCGAGGCCAGCTGGAGCGTCGACTGGAGCGGGGTGTTGGTGCTGCTGGCCGGCGCGACGGGTCTGGCGACCTTGGGCGGGCTGATCGCCGCCAGCCTGGCGCTGTCGCAACGCCCCGCGCCGGTGCTGAGGGGCGATTAGGCGCGGGTCGGATCAAACCAATTCCCGCATAGATCGATAGCGCCTTTGGTTTAGACCCCGCCGGCCGCCCCCTCTACCGTGATGATCAAGAAGCGGCCCCCTGGGAATGACCCGGTGCGAGGGCCGCCGCTCGGAGAGGACTTCATGAGCCGAATGTCGCCGACGGAAATGGCCCGCCAGCTCGGCGGCGGCCTGCTGTCGTTCCCCGTCACCCATTTCGATGCCGATCACCAGTTCCTGGAAGCGCCCTACCGCGAGCACTGCGGCTGGATGCTGGAGCGCGAGCTGGCCGGTCTGTTCGCCGCCGGCGGCACGGGCGAGTTCTTCTCGCTGCGCCCCGCGGAAGTCGGCCAGGTGGTCCGCGCCGCCGTCGCCGAGACCAACGGCAAGATCCCGGTCATCGCCGGCTGCGGCTACGGCACGGCCATCGCCACCGACCTGGCTGCTGACGCCGAGGCCGCCGGCGCCGACGGCGTGCTGCTGCTGCCGCCCTACCTGACCAACGCCACGCAGGAGGGCCTGGCCGCCCATATCGAGGCGGTCTGCAAGGCCACCAAGCTGGGCGTCATCGTCTACAACCGCGACAACGCCATCATCAACGAGGACACCCTCGAGAAGCTGTGCGAGCGCAATCCGAACCTCGTCGGCTTCAAGGACGGCGTCGGCGATCTGGAGCTGATGATGCGGGTCTATGCCCGCATGGGCGACCGCCTGACCTATATCGGCGGCCTGCCGACAGCCGAGACCTTCGCCCTGCCCTATCTGGAAATGGGCGTGACGACCTATTCGTCGGCCATCTTCAACTTCATGCCGGAATGGGCGCTGGAGTTCTACAAGTCGGTCCGCGCCCGCGACCGTGAGGCCGTGATGGCCGGCCTGCGCGACTTCGTGCTGCCGTACATCACCCTGCGCAACAAGGGTAAGGGCTATGCGGTCTCGATCGTGAAGGCCGGCATGAAGGCCATCGGCCGCGACGCCGGCCCGGTGCGTCTGCCGCTGACCGAACTGACGGCCGCTGAGTTCGCTGAACTGCAAGGCTTGATCGCGGGCGCCACCGCCGGCGACCAGCGCCGCGCCGCCAACGGCTAGGATCAAAGGGGTCGATGCTTCAGACGCATCGACCCGCTTTGCGCACGCGATGAACGCCTTCACGCCTCTCCCTGGCAAGAAGACATTGGCGATCGGTCCGAACGAGCGTCTAGCTTCACGCCTCCAGGGTGTCGTCGATGGGCGTTTTCCGATGTTCGAACTGAGTCAGCTGCGCTGCTTCGTGGCCACGGCAGAGGAGCTGCATTTCGGCCGAGCGGCCCAGCGGCTGAACATGACCCAGCCGCCGCTGAGCCGGCAGGTCCAGCTCTTGGAGCGGATCCTGGGCGTGACCCTGCTGGACCGCACCAGCCGCAATGTGCGCCTGACCCCCGCTGGTCGCGCCTTCCTGCTGGAAGCCCGCCGCATCCTGCGCCTGGCCGAGAGCGCGGCGCTGGCCACCCGCCGCATCGCCAGCGGCGACGCCGGCCAGATCGCCATCGGCTTCACGGCCGCCTCGGGCTACAATTTCCTGCCGCAGCTGGTGATCCGATCCACGGCCCGGCTACCCAACGCCGACCTGACCCTGCGCGAGATGGTCACCCGCGAGCAGGTCGAGGCGCTGCTGACCGGCCAGATCGACATCGGCCTGGTGCGTCCGCCGATGGAGCGGGCCGAGTTCGCCACCGCCCGCGTGCTGTCCGAGCCCCTGGTCGCGGCCCTGCCCACCGGTGACCCGCGCCTGGCCAAGGCCACCCTGACCCTGGCCGACTTCGACGCCGCCCCGCTGATCATGTATTCGCCCGAGGGCGCGGGCTATTTCTACAACATGCTGACGACGCTGTTCGACGCCAACGGCGTGGCCCCGAACTACGTCCAGCACGTCACCCAGATCCACTCGATGCTGGCCCTGGTCCATGCGGGCCTCGGCGCGGCGATCGTGCCCGAGGCGGCCATGAGCCTGCACTTCGACGACGTGCAGTTCCGGCCCGTGGCGACCACGCCCGACCGGCCGGTCGAGCTGTACATGGCCTGGCGCAAGGACAACGAGAGCCCGATCCTGCAGACCTTCATCGACCTTTGCCTGGCCGAGGCCCCGCCTTCGGAGTCCGGCGCGCGCTGACGCGTCCTCTCCCGGCGGGCCAAGACCCAACGACAAGAGACTTGGGAGAGACGTTCATGACCCTCGATCGCCGCGCCGTGCTGGCCGGAACCCTGGCCGTGGCCGCCGCCACGCGCGTCAACGCCGCCGGTCGCGCCGCGCCCGTGGCGACCACCAACGCCGGCCGGGTACGCGGGGCCGAGGTCGACGGGATCAAGGTCTTCAAGGGCGTCCGCTATGGGGCCGACACCTCCTCACGACGGTTCCAGCCGGCCCAGGCGGCCCAGCCCTGGAAAGGGATCGCCGACGCCCTCGCCTACGGAGCGGCCAGCCCGCAGACCAAGGCCGACGAAGGGACCAGCGAGGACTGCCTGTTCCTCAATGTCTGGACACCCGGCGTGGCCGACGGGAAGAAGCGGCCGGTGATGTTCTACGTCCACGGCGGGGCCCACGCGAACGGCTCGGGGTCGAGCCCGCTTTACGACGGCACCTGGCTGGCCAAGACCTACGACGTGGTGGTGGTGACGGTGAACCACCGGCTGAACTGCTTCGGCTACAGCTATCTGGCGCGGTTGGGCGGGCCCGAGCTGGCCGACAGCGGCAATGTCGGCAACCTTGACCTGATCCTGGCCCTGGAGTGGGTGCGCGACAACATCGCGGCGTTCGGCGGCGATCCCGGCAACGTCATGACGTTCGGCCAGTCGGGCGGCGGCGGCAAGGTGGTGACCCTGATGGCCATGCCGCGCGCGGCGGGCCTCTACCACAAGGTCGCGACCATGAGCGGCCAGCACGTCACGGCCATGGGCCCGATCCACGCCACGATCCGCGCCAAGGCGTTCATGGAAAAGTTGGGTCTCAAGCCCGGCGAGGTCGAGAAACTGAAGACCCTGCCGGCCGCCCAGTTGGTCGATGCGCTGAAGATGCGCGATCCGCTGGAGCGCAAGGGCAATATCATCTTCTGGTCGGTGCTGGACCACGGCGTCCTGGCCCGCCATCCGTTCTATCCGGACGCCCCGCGCGAGAGCGGCCACATCCCGATGATCATCGGCAACACCCACGATGAGACCAAGGCCTTCCTGGGCGGCGATCCCAAGAACTTCGCCCTGACCTGGGAGGAACTGCCGGGCAAGCTGGACAACGAGCTGGTGCTGGACATGTCGCCCGAATATCTGGTCGCCAAGTACCGCTTGCTCTATCCGAACTACAGCCCGTCGGACTGCTTTTTCGCTATCACCACGGCGGGCCGCTCATGGCCGGGCCATCTCATCCAGGCGGAGCAGCGGGCCAAGATCGGCGCGCCGGCCTGGATGTATCAGCTGGACTTCGGCGCCCAGACCGACCCGAAGATGGGCGCCTACCACACCTACGACATCCCGCTGGTGTTCGGCACGCTGGACGCCAAGGAGTCGAAGACGGGCACCGGGCCAGCGGCCCAAAAGGTCCGAGATCAAATGAGCGCAGCGTTCGTGGCTCTAGCGCGCACGGGCGATCCGAACAACGCGGCGATCCCGGCGTGGGAGAAGTACACCCTGCCCCGCCGGCCGACGCTGCTGTTCAACGAGACCTCGAAGATGGTCGATGACCCGCGCAAGGAAGAGCGCGAGCTGTTCTCGGCCGCGCCGTTCCTGAAGGAAGGGACCTAGCGGAGGCTGGCGGGCTTGGAGAACGCCGAGCTCGCCCCCGCCGCTGTAGTGGATGTGGCGGTGATGGCCGAGCCGGCCGCCGCGCCGTCGACCTGACCGGTGAAGGCCGCCTTGCCACTGGCGTCGGTGACGGCCTGGATCGAGCCCAGATAGCGCTCGCCCTCGGCTGTCCCGGCCTTGCTGGCGAAGACCTCGACGGTGACCGAGGTCTCGGGCGGGCCTTGCAGGACGCCCTTCACGGCGACCTTGCCGGCGGTCACGCGGACCGAGGTCAAGTTCGGCGGCTGCAAGCCGAACTGCGGCGGTGCGTGGCAGGTCGCCGGATCGTCCTTGCCCGTGCAGACCACGGCCGCCCCAGCCTTGTCGAACACCACGCCCATGCCGCGCGAGCCGACGAAGCTGCCGTGCTCCAGGCCCGGCGGGCCGACGACGATGCCGCCTCGGGCCAGCTTCGGATCGCAGGAGCCACCCGCTGAGCAGCGCATGATGGGCAGGCCGTTGCCGGCGATCACGTTCTGGCTGATCCGGTTGGCGGCGACCTTGGCCTCGGGCCGCACCGCGATGCCGACGCCGTTGCCGCGGATTTCGTTGCCCACGACCATGTTGCTCGCGCCGGTCAGACTGATCCCGAAGGCGTTGCCCTCGAAGACGTTGGCGCCGACATAGTTGCGCGCGCCCCAGTTGGATTGCAGGCCGTCGGAGTAGCGCGTGAAGCGGTTGCGCACGACGGTGTTGTCGTTGCCCCACAGGATCTCGATGCCCTGCGAGGGCTCCAGATTGTCGATCCCGCCGTCGAAGACATTGTCGGCGATCAGGTTGAAGGCCGCGCCGCGCGTCAGCTCCAAGCCGTCGCCGTTCTCCAAGAAGGTGTTGCGCAGCACCTTGTTGTCCAGGGTCGTGTTCGAGGTCGAGCCGCCCTTGCCGTCGTCGCCGCTGAGCATGACGCCCGCGCCGCCGATGTTGCGGACAATGCGGTTGTCGATGACCACCGCGTTGGAGGTCCGCAGGATCAGCACGCCAATGCAGAAGTTGCGGATCTCCAAGCCGCGCAGGGTCACGCCCTTGGTATCGACCAGAGCGAAACCTGGATTGCTGGCGGTGCGCACATTGGTGCCGTACTGGCCCGGGACCATGCCGGGGCAGGACTTCAAATCGCGCGGCAGGTAGCCCGAGCCATCGACGACGTTGTGACCGCCTGAGCGCAAGAAAGCTCGGCCTTCGATGCTCACCGGCCCCTTGATCGGCGGCAGGGCCGACTTCAGCACGATAGTCGGGACGGCGATCTCGATGCGGTAGCGGCCGGGCTCGGTGTTGCTGGTCGCGATCGCCCATCGCAATGAACCTTGGGCCTCGTCGTCGGCCTCGCGATCGACCAAGAGCAGTGTGGTCTCGCCGCCGGTGTTGGCCGGACCGCCGGCGGCGACGGCCGCGATCGGCTTGGGATCAGGCGCCTGGGTGAGCGCCAGCGCCAGGACAACACCGATCATCGATCCCTCCGAAGGTCGTTAGACCCTGTCCCACGGGAAGGTCAGGGTCGGGGCGTTCGTATAGCGCTTCATCTTCAAGGTGAGCCGCGCGCCGGCGCCGGCGGCCAGGCGCAGGGTGAATGCCGAGGAATCGACCGGTTGCGCCGTCCCCTCGCCCACGGCCGCGCTCAGGATCTGGTGCTCCGCATAGGCGCCGCCCTGCACCGTCACGGTGCGCGACGCGACCTGGTTGGTGTTGACTAGGGTGACGAGCGTCTCGTCCTCACCCAACTTCTCCACCAGGGCCGCAACATCCTGCGGGACGCCCGCGCGGCGGCGCTCGGGATCGAACCAGCGCAGGCGCGTGTAGTGCAGCGCCCCGCCCTGGGCCGGCGAGGTGCCCGACCATGGCGGCCGGGCGATCTGGATGCCGCCTTCCATCAGGTGGATCAGCGCCGTGACGCTGGCCGGATTGATGTCCAGGGCCGCGTCGGCCAGGCGGGTGTCGGGCGTGGTCTTGTCGTCGCGCTGGGCCTGGGCGCGGGCGCGGACCCGTTCGAGGTCGCCACGCAGGGCCTTGGTCGGGAAGCCGGCGTCCTTGCCATCCAGATAGTTCAGCCACGGATGCTCGGCGGCGCGAGCGCGGTCGCTGGCCTTCTGCGACATGTACCAGATCTCGAGGCCGTTCAGCCGGTACTCGCCCGGCGCATAGCCGTACCAACCCTTGGCGCCATACATGCGCGGGGTCTGGACCTTGCCGTCGATGGTCTTCTTCTGGGCGTTGATGACGTCGTTCTGGCGACGCCAGACGTCGAGATACTTGTCGTCGCCGGTCAGCAGATAAGCGTTGAGGAAGCCGACCACGGCGCGCGGCACGCGGTTGCGATCCTCGCGTTTGCCGGTCTGGGGAACCAGCGGCGAGAAGCCCCAGCCGTAGGTCCCGCTCCACCACTGGCCCTTGGGTCCGCCGATCTTGCCATCCAGGCCGATCTTGCTGGGCAGGACGTCGCCATTGGCCTTGGCCCGGTCGATCCAGGCGTCGACATACGACACGATCCAGTCGCGGTACTTCGGCTCGTGGTCCAGCATGTAGGCGTTCAGCACCAGGCTGGTGGCCTGCAGGTTCAGCGGCGCATCGCCGACCACGTCGCCATACTCGTCGTAGTGGTGCAGCGTCTGCTCGTAGGTGTCCTCGCCGTGCTCCATGAAGAAGTTCGTCGGGTCGAACCGGTCACCGGCCCAGTCCAGGGGCGTGGCCGGACGCAGCATCGGACCCTTGCTACCGGTGATCATGCTGCGGATGATCTTCAGCTTGGGATCGTAGTTGGCGACCGCCTTGTCCTCGCCGGTATAGAAGCCCGAGAAGCGCTTCACCCTGTCGCGGTACTTGGCGTCATAGGGATCCGACAGCGCCAGCAGGTTGAACACCGACAGCCCTTCGGACAGGTGCTGCCAGTCGGTCATGACCGGGAACTCGCGGTAGTACATGCCCTCGCGGGCGAACGGCACGTCCTTGGTCTTGGCGGCCGTGTACTGGGCGACATTGCCGTCGAAGGCCTTCTTGGCCATGGCCAGCAGGCTGTCGCCGCCGCCCAGCGCATGGAGGGTCGGCCAGTCGTTGACGTTCTCGATCGCGTCGTCGGGACCGTCATTGGCGCCCCAGCGCTCGACCGCCCGCAACCAGCCGCGCTCGTCGAAATAGCGGGCGAAGAAGGCCTGACAGGCTTCTTCGTTGGCCTTCAGCAGTTCGCGTTGCAGCAGAGCCCATTCGGGCGGCGCCATCGGCGTCGAGACGGTGGCGATCGGCGCGGCCGAAGCCGGACGCGCCAGGGCGGCGAAGACCAGGGCCGAGGCGCCGGCCAAAACGGAACGACGGGTGGTCATGCTCAGACGGCCTTCAGTTCCAGACGCTGGATTTTCCCCACGATCAGGAAATAGGCCAGGATGCAGATCACGCAGTGGGCGCCGACGAAGATCAGCGCGCCGTCGAACGAGCCGGTCGCCTTGACGATGTAGCCGATGACGATGGGCGTCACGATGCCGGCGACATTGCCGAAGGTGTTGAAGATGCCGCCGGTGACGCCGGCCATCTCCTTGGGCGAGGTGTCGGCCACCACCGCCCAGCCCAGCGACGCCACGCCCTTGCCGAAGAAAGCCGCGGCCATGATCACGATGACCAGCCACTCCTGCTCGACGTAGTTGCAGACGATGATGCAGGTGGCCAGCACCATCCCGAGCAGCAGCGGCGTCTTGCGGGCGATGTCCAGATTGCCGGTCTTCTTCAGCAGGCCGTCCGAGATCATCCCGCCCAGGATGCCGCCGGCGAAGCCGCACAGCGCCGGCAAGGCGGCGGTGAAGCCCGCCTGCAGTATCGACAGGCCGCGCTCCTTCACGAGGTAGATCGGGAACCAGGTGACGAAGAAATAGGTCAGCACGTTGATGCAGTATTGGCCCAGATACACGCCCAGCAGCATGCGATTGGTCAGCACCTGCTTGACGTTGGCCCAGTTGAAGGCCGCGCCGTTGGCTGCGTTCTTCTCTTCCATCCGCACCAGGCCGCCGCCGGCCTCGATATAGTCGACCTCGGCCTTGTTGACGGCCGGGTGGGCCAGCGGGCTGTGGATCAGCTTGGCGAAAGCAATGGCGGCGACGATGCCGACGCCGCCCATCACCCAGAACACCGAGCGCCAGCCGAAGCTATGGGCCAGCCAGCCCATCAGCGGCGCGAAGGCGACCAGCGAGAAGTACTGCGCCGAGTTGAAGATCGCCGAGGCCGTGCCGCGCTCCGAGCCCGGGAACCAGGCCGCGACGATGCGGGCATTGGCCGGGAACGAGGGCGACTCCCCCAGGCCGACAGCGAAGCGCATGGCGAACAGCAGGCTCGCGGCCATGAGACCAGTGAAGAAGCCCGCCAGGCCCTGCAGGGCGGTGAACAGCGACCAGACCACCAGCGAGATGACGTAGATCGTCTTGGAGCCGAACTTGTCCAGCAGCGCCCCGCCGGGAATCTGGCCCAGGACGTAGGCCCAGGCGAAGGCCGACAGGATGTAGCCCATCGCCACCGGGTCCAGACCCAGCTCCTTCGACGCCGACTGGCCCGCGATCGAGAAGGTCGCGCGGTCGGCGTAGTTGATGGTGGTGATGATGAAGAGAACCGTGATGATCAGCCAACGCACGCGCGTCCGCTTGGCGGCTTCGGTCATCCTTGGTCCCCTTCCCTGATAAGCCGATCTGACGTCGGCGTGGGTGAAGGGACGCTAGAGGCCGTCGCTCACCAGGTCTAAGTCAATTCGCCTATGGACCGATCCAACGCAGGCATGGATTGAGCCCGATCGCGCATCGAATCCGCCCCGCGCCTCGACCTCGCCCCTGCGGATACCACGGAAAGCGCCGCGCAATCGGTTGCACATCCCGATATCCGCATCGATCCGTGCCGAACGCGCATAGGTTCATACCCGATTGGGATTGGCCCTCGACGAAAATCCGCACCTATCCTGAAGCCAACCAAGAAGGCGACCCGATCGTCTTCGGCATGAATGAGACCCGCGAAACGCGGGCACTGGGAGGGAACCATGTCGACCAACCACAAGACCGCCCTGCGCGCCGCCCTGGCGCTGAGCGCCTCGGCCCTGACCCTGGCGATCGCCAGCGCGGCGACCGCTCAAGAAGCCCCGCCGGCCCAACCGGCCAGCGACGAAGTCGAGGCTGTCGTCGTCACCGGCTTCCGCGCCAGCCTGCAGAGCGCCATCAACATCAAGCGCAGCTCCAGCGGCGTCGTCGACGCCATCAAGGCCGAGGACATCGCCCAGTTCCCCGACCTGAACCTGGCGGAATCCCTGCAACGCATCCCCGGCGTCTCGATCTCGCGCATCAACGGCGAAGGCCGCCAGATCACCGTGCGTGGCCTGGGCTCGGAATATACCCGCGTCCGCATCAACGGCATGGAGGCCATCTCCACTACCGGCGGCACGGCCAACAGCGGCGGCACCAACCGCGGTCGCGGCTTCGACTTCAACGTCTTCGCCTCGGACCTCTTCAACAGCATCGCGGTGCGCAAGACCGCCTCGGCCGATGTCGAGGAAGGCTCGCTGGGCGCCACGGTCGACCTGAACACCTCGCGGGCCTTCGACAGCCGCAAGCCCCAGCTCGTGCTGTCGGCGGGCGCCAGCTACAATGACCTGTCCGAGAAGACCACGCCGCGCGTCTCGGCCCTGGCCAGCCGCACCTTCTTCGACGGCAAGCTGGGCATCTTGCTCTCGGCCGCCTACGAAGAGCGCCACCTGAAGGAAGAAGGCGCCAACATCACCCGTTGGGCCGTCGGCGGCAGCAACGGCGGCTTCAACGCCGCCTCGACCGTGCCGGGTTACACCCTGGCCCAGATCAACAACACCAACACGACCACGGGCATCTTCGCTCCGCGCATCCCGGCCTATGTCAGCTACGACATCAAGAACAAGCGCACGGGCCTGGCCGGTTCGATCCAGTTCAAGCCGGACTCCAACACCGAGATCAATCTCGACATGCTGTACGCCTATCTGGCGGGCGTGCGGAAGGAAGCCCAGCTGCAGGCCATCGGCCTGTCGCGCGCCACGACCGGCAAGCCGGAGACGATCATCCGCGACGGCGTCGTGGTCGGCAGCGACCTGGTCCAGGCTCGCATGGACAATGTCGATCTGCGCACCCAGGCGGCCTATGACGAGCTGAACACCGAGTTCAAGCAGACCACCCTGTCGGCCAAGCACAACTTCGGCGACCGCTTCGTTCTGGGCGGCGTCATGGGCTTCGCGGACTCGACCTTCACCCAGCCGGTCTCGACGATCATCACCTTCGACCGGGCCAACAGCCAGGGCTATGCCTACGACTTCCGCAGCAGCCGCGCCCCGGGGATCACGCTGGGCTTCGACCCGACCGATCCGGCCAACTGGTCGGCGATCAACGGCACCTCGGAAGTGCGCATCCGCCCGACCTTCGTCGAAAACCAGTTCTCGACCGCCAAGGTCTATGGCGAGTGGGAAGCCAACCAGAACCTGAAGCTCAAGGCCGGCGTCGACTGGCGCAAGTTCGAATACGACAGCTACGGCCTGTACCGCACCAGCGAGACCGTCAGCCAGACCCTGACCCCGGCCCAGCTGGCCTCGGTGTCGACGGTGTTCAGCGGCTTCGGCAAGGGCCTGGGCATGCCGGCCGGCAACGCCACCGCCTGGCTGGTGCCCGACATCGACAAGTACAACGCCCTGCTGAACATCTACAGCAACACCGGCATCTACGCCCTGACCGGCACCAACAACACCTCGGCGCGCGGCCAGTACGGCGCGGTCGAGGAGCGCGACACCGGCGCCTACGTCCAGGCCGAGTTCCGCTTCGAGGCGTTCGGCCTGCCCTTCCGCGGTGACGCCGGCGTGCGCCACGTCAAGACCAAGCAGGAGTCGGCCGGCTACGCCGCCGTCGGCGGCTCGGTCCAGCGCGTCGAGGTCAAGCGCGACTACGACCTGACCCTGCCCTCGTTCAACCTTGCGGCCGACGTCACCGACACCTTCGTGGCTCGCTTCAGCGCCGCCAAGACGATCGCCCGTCCGGGCATCGGCTCGCTGTCGCCCGGCGGCGACGTCGCGGTGCAGGGCGCCAACCGCAGCTTCAGCTCGGGCAACCCGTACCTGAATCCGACCCAGTCCAAGAACCTGGACGTCTCGCTGGAATGGTACCCGCAGTCGGGCACGATGTTCGCCGCCGGCTTCTTCTACAAGAAGATCAACACCTTCGTGGCCACCCAGAGCGAGCAGCGCGTCTACAACACCCTGGGCCTGCCGGACTCGCTGATCGCCGGCACCTCGGCCACGCCGGACATGCTGTTCCAGGTCTCCAAGCCTATCAACACCAAGGGCGGCGACCTGAAGGGCTTCGAGCTGAACGTCCAGCAGCCCTTCACCTTCCTGCCGGGCTGGCTGAGCCACTTCGGCGTGATCGCCAACTACACCTACGTCGCCTCCAAGATTGAGTATCCGACCTCATCGACGGCCGGCTCGCCGGTGGTGATCAACGACCTGATCGGCCTCTCCAAGAACGCCGCCAACGCGACGCTCTACTACGAGACCGACAAGTGGAGCGTCCGCGGCTCGCTGGCCTATCGCGCCGGCTACCTGACCCAGGTCCCGGGCAGCGACGGCAACACCGTCCAGGGCACCAACGAGACCCTGAACGTCGATATGCAGGCCAGCTGGAACATCCGCGAGAACCTGAAGCTGTCGCTGGAAGGCGTGAACCTGACCGACGAGTTCAACGACCAGTACGTCGGCGATAGCAACCGCCTGAACGTCTACACCCACAGCGGCCGTCAGTTCATCGTCGGCCTCCGCTACAACTTCTAACTCTAGGCTTTCTAGGCGTCCTTCCTCTTCCCCCGCCTAGCACTACGGCGCCGCTCCTGCCTCCCGGGAGCGGCGCTTTTTCTTTGAGCGGTCGGCCTACTCTCGACTTAAGGTTTCATTGAGCGCTTACCTCGCATACCGGGATAGAACGACGGTAGGCCGCAGGACGAGGCGCGCGAGATGGAATGGTTGCTGTTCCTGGGTCTGGGGATCTGGGTCTATCGACAAGGCCAGACGATCCGCAGCCTTGAACGGCGCCTGGACGCGGTGAGCCAGTTGGAGCAGCCGGCGCAGCGCCCTGCTTCATTCACCGTGCAAGAGACCGCGTTCGCCGAGGCGATGGCGACGTTCCCGCCTCTGGAACCGGAACCTCTCGCGCCGTACGTCCCGGCCTCCGAACCCGAGCCCGAGATTCGACCTGAACCCGTCGCGGCCGAGCGGGCTTTGCAACCCGAGCCCGTCGTCATCCCGCCTCCCCCTCAGACGCCGCGCCCTGCGCCGGCGCCGCGTCCCGCGCCGACCATCACCCGCGAGTCGGTCTCGACCTGGCTGTCGGAGAACGGCCTGGCCTGGATCGGCGGCGGCGGCCTGGCGCTGGGCGGCTTGCTGCTGGTGGCCTATGCCGCCCAGCGCGGCCTGTTCATCCCCGAGTTCCGCATCGCCCTGGCCGTCCTGCTCGGCGCGGCGATGCTGGGCGCCAGCGAGTGGATCCTGCGCCAGAAGCCGTCGATCGCCGGTGGACGCCACCTGCTGGCCGCCGCCGTCTCGGCTGGCGCCGGGGCCGTCACGCTGTACGGCGCCGTCTGCGCGGCCCACGGCCTCTATCATCTGATCCCGCTGAGCGTGGCAGCGATCCTGGCGGCCGCGATCTCCCTGGGATTGCTGGCGCTGTCGCTCAGACACGGCGAGCCCCTGGCCCTGGTTGCGGTGATCGGCGCGGTGCTGACGCCGGCCTTCACCGGCCTGCCCGACTGGTCGCCCTCGGCCTTGACCGCTTACGCCGTCCTGATCGGCGCGACAGGCTTTTCGATCTCGGCCCTGCGTCTGTGGGGGAAGGCGAGCGCCGCGACCATCATCGGCCTTCTGCTGCTGAGCGGCGCGCCCCTGGAAGAACACCACGACGTGTCGGCCATGATCATGCAGGCCCTGGCGGCTATCGGCCCCTTCGCCGCGACGCTGTGGCGACGTCGCTTCCGGCTCGAGGATCCGCCCGAAGCCGACTTCTGGGGCCTGCCCGTCCTGGCGTTGGTCCTGACCACCCTGGCCTCGCTCGGCCTCTGGCTCTACGGGCCGTTCACGAACGGTCCTCTTCCGACCGCCGTCCTGCTATCCGGGTTCTTGATCGCCCTGGCGGCGGTCATGGCGACGCGTGACGTGATCCCCTCGGGCCTCTTCGCCATGCCGGTCGGCGTGGCGATCGTCTGCCAGCTGGTGGTCATGATCATCCACATCCGCTCGCCGACCCTCTCGGCTCAACTGCCGTGGCTCTACGCGCTGACCGCCCTGATCCCGGCCGCCGCGCTGTGGACGGCGCTCCAACTCCCGGCCGTGAAGCGCACACGCGTCTTGGCCATCGGCGGGATCGGCGTCGCGATCGTGGCAAGCCTGACCTGGCCCATCCTGTACGCGGCGGACATCCGGTTCGGCTGGACGCCCGCGGCGATCCTGGCTGCCGCCCTGTTCGCCGCCGCGGCGCTGATCGCGCGCCGTGTCGAGCAGGCCTCGACCGACCGGGGCCTGGCGCTGTGGCTCGCCGCCGCCGCCGAGATGGCCTTCCTGGCCATACACGCCGCCACCGCCCCGCGCTTCGAGCCCGCCGCCTTCGGCCTGGCCGCTGCCGTCCTGGCCTTCGCCGCCTGGCGTCTGCCCTGGCGCGGCCTTGCGCCCGCCAGCGTGGTCGGCGGCCTGATCGCTTTCGTCGCCATGCTGCGCCCGGCGTTCCTCGGCGAGACCCTGGATGGCAGGCTGCCCCTGCCGATCATGCTGGCCATCAGCGCCGTGGCCGCCGCCCTGCTGATCGTCTCCGCCACGCTGATCTGGAAGGGTCGCAATGAGACCGTCCGCAACGAGGTCGAAGCCCTGCGCGCCACTGCCCTGCTGATCGTCATGCTGGCCGCGTTCGCCGCCTTGCACGTCCTGCTGGCCGGTCCGCGCTTCCAAAGCGGCGACGGCCTGCTGGAAGCCTCGCTGCGCACCCTGATGCTGCTGAGCACGGGCCTGCTGCTGGTGCTGCGCCAGCGTCCCGACGACGGCCCGATCACCCGCTGGCGCGCGGTGATCGTCGTCACCCTGGGCATGGTCCACGGCCTGCTGCTGCAAGGCCTGGTCTGGAACCCCTGGTGGGGCGTGGGCGAGCCCCCGGCCGGACCGCCTGTGCTCAACACCTTGATCCTCTCCTACCTCGCCCCCGCCGGCCTGCTGGCGGCGATCGCCTGGCGTCGCAAGCCGGCGGACGATCGCTGGACGAAAGGCTGGGTCTTGGCCGTGCCGCTCTTCGCGCTGCTGTGGGCCGTGCTAGCGGTTCGGCACCTCTTCCACGGCATCGACATGCACGGCGCGTTGATCGGTCGAGCCGAGGGCGCGGCCTACGCCATCCTGGCCCTGCTCGCCGCCCGTCAGTTGGCCTCGCCGCGTCTGGCCAGCCGAGGCGCAACGCATTGGTTGGCCAGCGCCGCACCGGCCTTCGGCTGGATCGCGCTGATCGCGGCCGCCCTGGTGTTCGGCCTGCGCGCCAGTCCCTGGTGGGGCCCCTTCAACGAACCGCTCGCGCCGGTCAGCGCGGCGGTCCTGCTGTTCGGCCTCTACGCAGCCGGCGCTCTCGCCATGCTGAGCCTGCGTCGCGGCGACACGCCGTTCGACCGCACCGCCCTGGCCGGAGCGGTCGGCGCCCTGTTCGTGCTGCTGACCCTGCTGATCCGCTACGCCTTCCACGGCGCGGACATGCACGCCACCACGCCCGGCGAAGGCCTGGAGACCTGGACCTTCTCGGCGCTATGGGCGGTGTTCGGCCTGGCGGTGCTGGGCCTGGGCGCGGCGCGCAAGGACATCGTCCTGCGCTGGGCGGGCTTGGCTGCGCTCTTGTTTACGGCTGCCAAGGTCGTGCTGTTCGATCTGGCGCGACTGGAAGGCGTAACCCGCGCCGCCTCGTTCCTGGCCGTCGGCGGGTTGTTCCTGGGCGGGGCCCTGCTGGCGCGCCGC
Source organism: Caulobacter sp. GW456-12-1-14-TSB4 (assembly GCF_059424195.1). NCBI lineage: Bacteria > Pseudomonadati > Pseudomonadota > Alphaproteobacteria > Caulobacterales > Caulobacteraceae > Caulobacter > Caulobacter sp. GW456-12-1-14-TSB4. The sequence continues at coordinate 211,117 of NZ_JBWKZF010000004.1, read as the reverse complement.
CTGAACGCGCGGCATCAGCCGGAAGATGTCTAAGGAAAGCACGGGCGCTGTCAGCAGCGCCCGCGCCGGTTCCTACGTCGTCGTGTAGAGCTTCCGCAGCTTCAGCAGGTCGGCCTTCGACAAGCCGAGTTCGTCACGGAAGTAACCCTCGGCGCCGCCGGCATGGCCGTCGATCACCTTGAACACGCCCTCGATATAGCTACGGTCCACGCCCATGAACGCCTGCAGCACCGCCGGCGGCATACGCTTCCAAGCCTGGGAAGCCGCGTCGTCCTGCGTCACCGATTTCCTCGGGTCGAAGTAGCGGTTGCTGAGCAGATAGTCCTCGATCACCGTCTCGCGCGGTACGTCCAGGGCCGTCAGGATCAGGGCGGCGGCGACACCTGTCCGGTCCTTGCCCGCCGAGCAGTTGAAGGCCAGAGGCGTGTCGCCGGCCAGCAGTTGGGCGAACATCCGACGGTACTGGCCGTTGAACGTCTTGAGCATCTGCGGGTACTGCGCGGCCATGGCCGCCTTCGCCTGTTCGGCGGACCAGCTTCCAGCCTGGCGGAAATCAGCGCCGCCCATGCTGTCCATGCCGTAGTCGTCGGCGAGGATGCGCGGCGCCTTGCCTTCCGGCCAGCGCACCGGGGCGGCCTTGCGCTCCTCGATGCTGCGGAAGTCGCAGACCGTGCGGATGCCCAGCTTGGCCAAGTAGAGGAAATCGGCGTCGGTCAGGCCGTTCATCGCGCCAGAACGGTAGAGCACGCCCCAGCGGGTGGTGCGGCCGTCGCGGGTGCGATAACCGCCCAGGTCGCGGAAGTTCTGCCCGCCCTGGAGCGGCAACACGCGGTCGTGCGCGACCTGGGCCTGCACGGACGGGGCCTGCACGGACGGGGTCTGGGCGTGGAGCGTCCCGGCGAGCGGCGCCAGGAGGGCGAGCGCGCCGAACGCGCTCGCGAGGATGTATTTGCGCATCATGTCCTCCCTTGGCCTTAGAAGCGCAGCGTGGCGTCGAGGCCGAACGTGCGCGGCTCATTGAAGATTCCGTAGTCGCCGATGGCGACCCAGGCGGCGTGGCTCTTGCCGACCAGGTGCTGCTCGTTGAGCAGGTTGCGGGCCCAGAGCGCCAGCTCCAGCTTGCCGTCGCGGCTCAGGTCCACGCCGGCCAGCGCCAGGCGGCCGTTCACGATGAACGAGGCGTCGGTCAGCGTCGCCTCGCCGGCCATGGACCGGTAGCCGTCGGCGATGTTGGCGTCGAGGTGAGCCTTCAGCATCGCCGCGCCGCCGCCGACCGGCAGGGTGTAGTCGGCCGAGACGCTGCCGGCGTTCTTGGGCGTGTTGGTGACGTAGACGATCGTCGGGATGCCCTTGTTGAACGGATTGGGCGCGGCCGGCAGCTTGGCCTCGGTATAGGCGTAGCTGGCCGAGATCGTCAGGCCCGGCAGCGGGGCCAGCGAGCCGTCGACCTCGAAGCCCTTGATCGTGCCGCGACCTTCGGCGTTGGTGGTCTCGATCGTGGTGCGGTTGGTGCCGGCGTTAGGCGCCAGGAAGTCGATCTGGATGTCGGTGTAGCGGGTCGAATAGGCCGCCAGGTTCAGGCGCGCGCGCTTGTCCCAGAAGCTGGTCTTAAGGCCGCCTTCGAAGGTCGAGACGTTCTCGGGACCGTACGAGCGATAGGTCAGCGAGCGCGAATTGGCGCCGCCCGCGCGATAGGCCGTGCCCCACTTGCCGTAGACTTCGACGTCGCTGCTGGGGTCGAAGGTCAGGATGACCTGCGGGTCGAAGTGGCTCTTGGCGAAGTCGAACTTGTAGGCCGTGTCGGCGCCGTTGACCTTGTAGAGCTCGCCGCTCTTCTCGTCGTGGGTGTAACGGCCGCCGGCCGTCAGGCGCAGCTTGTCGTCCAGCACCGGCGGCGTCCAGGTCGCCTGGCCGAAGGCGGCGTAGCTGTCGGCCACGGCCGTGCTGGCGCGGTCCGGGAACGGCGTGGCCGCACCGGCGCCAAAGGTCGGGATCGGCGTGGCGACCGTGCCGTCGGCATTCCAGCGCATGGTGCTGGGCGTCCAGGCGTCGTCGTCGCCGGCCTCATGATAGTAGTAGAGCCCGCCGACATATTGCAGTCGGGCGGCGTCGCCGACCAGCTGGAGTTCCTGGCTGAACTGGTGCTGGCGCATCGAGGCCAGGCTGTAGCGGCCGAAGGCGCCGTTCGGGACGAACGGGCCGGCGTGCGCGCCGATGCCGTTGTCGTACTGGTTTTGCCGCAGGTGACGCCAGGACGTGATCGAGCGGACCTCCAGGTCCTCGCTCGGGCGCCAGCTCATGTGCAGGCCATAGCCGTAGGTCTCGCCGACGCTGGGCTGTTCGGGCACACCGATGTCGGCGCTGTAAGCGCGATCCGGCTGAACCTTGACCAGCGGCGCCAGCGCGGCCGTCGCCGGATTCTTGGCGACCAGCTGGACGTAGTAGGAGGTCGAGGCGTCGTAGCTGTAGTCAGCGTCCAGCTGGGCGCTGAAGTTGCTGCTCGGCTCCCACAGCGCGCCGATATGCGCGCCGCGACGGTCGAACTGGTTGAAGTCGTCGGCGCCCTGGAAGGGGTTCTTCACCGTGCCGTCGCGCTTGGCGATCAGGCCGTCGAACTTGACGCTGACATTGTTGACAGCCGGCAGGTTCAGGTGGGTCTCGGTCGAGTAGCCGCCAAGGTTTCGCACACCGACAGTCTGGCGCAGGTCGAAGTCGCCGGTCGGCTTGCGCGAGACGATGCTGACCGCGCCGCCGACCGAGTTGCGGCCGAACAGCGTGCCTTGCGGGCCCTTCAGCACCTCGACGCGCTCGATGTCCATCAGCGCCATGCCCAGGCCCTGGGCGCGGCCCAGATAGACGCCGTCGATATACATGCCGATGCCGGCGTCGCGGCTGGGCTGGTTCGGGTCGCCGCCGGTGATGCCGCGCACGCCGATGCTCAGCGCCGAGTTGCGGGTGAAGGTCGGGGTGACGCGCAGCGACGGCACGGCGCCGTCCTTCAGGTCCAGCAGGCTCTCGACGTGGCGGGCGGTCAGCGCCTGGGCGTCCAGCACCGAGATGGCGATCGGCGTCTTCTGGACGTTGGTCTCACGCTTTTCGGCGGTGACGATGATCTCGCTCAGCCGGGCGTCGTCCGCCTTGCCGGCGTCTTCCGCGTGCGCGGCCATCGGCGCGAAGAGTCCGAATGCGGCGCTAGCCAGCATCACGGCTCGGAAGGTCGAAATTTGCTGCCTCATGGAGGTCCCCTGATCTCAAGTTGGCGGCTAATTAGATCGCCTGTATGTAATCCGTGTGACACTTGTCTGGAGCGCCGAGATCGCGGAATATCGCTTACGAACAAGGGAAACCCGATGCCGTCGAAGCCGTCCGAACAAGGCGAAAAAGCGCACTTGTCTGCACAAAAGCTGATTGCCGCGACGCTTTCGGCCTGGGAATTGGAGGGCAGCGGCGGCGTTTCGGGGCGTTCGCTGGCCGGATCGGCGGGACTGCCGATGTCGGCGATCTACTACCATTTCGGCGATTTAGATCGCTTGTTGGAAACCGCGCAGGCCGAGGCGCGGGCCGAAACCGAGCGCTGGTGCGCCGCACAGTTGGACGCGATCGGCGTCGATGTCCGGGGTCCGGCGGCGCTGGGTCCTTTGATGGCCACTCTGATCGATGACTGGTGCGAGACCCGCCGCACCCTGGCCTTCGCCCGGCGCGAGGGCCAGGTCATGGCCATGCGCGACGAGCGCCACGCCCCCGCCTGCGCCAAGTGGGACGATCTCTGGCTGGGCTTCTGGCGGGAAGTCTGCGAGCGCCTCGACCTCGCCGACCTGGCCACACTCAACAGCTGGATGTTCGACGGCGCCAGCGGCCTGCACCTGATGCGCTGGCGGCGCCCGGTCGACCGGGCCGCGCTGTCCGAGCTCTGCGACGGCTGGGGCAATTGGGCGGATGGACGGGTCGCGGGCGAAAGCCCATGGTTCGAGGCGGCCAAGCGCGACGCCCTGGCGTTGATGCCGCCGCCGCCGCCCGAGGACGAGACGGCCAAGACCATCGCGGTCGCCGCCGCCGCCGTCGTGGCTCAGCGCGGCGTCACGGGCCTGACCCACCGCGCCGTAGCCGCCGAGGCCGGCCTGACCCTGGGCGTGGTGTCCTACAAGTTCCGCACCAGCGCCGACCTGCTGAAAGCCGCGTTCGACACCATCTATCGCCGCCTCGCCCCTTCGACCAGCGAGCCGCTGCCGGCGACCAGCGGCGGCCATATGCGTCCGACGCTGGGCCGGGCGGACCTGCTCGGCACCGAGGAGCTGGGGATCGCCGCCTCGCGCGATCCTCAATTCAGCGCCTTCGCCGCCCAGCTGCGCTATCTGCGCGGCGCCGCCTCGGGACGCGTCATGCAGCGCCAGCTCGGACCGGAAGTCCAGATGACGCCGATCGACGCCGCCATCGCCTCCTCCATGATGGGCGGGCGCGTCCGGGCCTATGTGGCCGGCGGACGGGCCCAGGACCCCGATCCGGAGCATGGCGATTTCGGACCCCTGCTGGCCCGGTTCGCGCATCGGTAGACCGGTCACATGACCGTCATCGCCGCATCGGACAATGCGACGACAAGGGGGTCGTCGTGCGCGCCAATCACCAGAAGCGGCCGAACGAGCGGCTGAGCCTTTTCGGGCTCATCGTCTTCTCGTCGCCGATGCTGATCATGCAGGCGATCGAGGTGCCCTGGCGGACCTATCTGCCCAGCCTGTTCGCCACCCAGTTCGGCCTGCCGCTGGGCGCGATCGGCGCGCTGTTCATGGCCATCCGCATCTTCGACTGCGCGGTCGAGCCGGCCATCGCCTGGGCCAGCGACCGCTTTCCGACCCGCTGGGGCCACCGCCGCCCCTGGCTCGTCGCCAGCGCGCCGCTGATCATGCTGGGCGCGACGGGGGTGTACTTCGCCTGGCCCTGTACCAGCCTGTTCAGCGTCGCCCTCGCCTGCCTGGTGCTGCACCTGGGCTACGTCATGCTGGTCACGCCGCACGGCGGCTGGGGCCTGGAGCTGGCGAGCGACGCCGACGAGCGCCTACGGATTTCGGGCGGCAAGATCTGGTTCGGGATCGCCGCGACCCTGGCGGTCCTGCTGCTGCCGTCTGCGCTGGAGCGCGGCCTTGGCATGGACTTGAAGGGTCAGGTGGCGGCCCTAGGCGTCGCACTACTGATCCTCTGCCCGCTGGTCGTCGCCCTGGTGCTGCGCTTCACGCCCGAGCCGGACCTCGCCCCCGGCCGCGCCTCACAACTCGCCAATCCGCTACGGCTCTATGCCGGCGTGCTGAGCGCGCCAGGCCTGCGGTCGGTGCTGCTGTTGCACGCCCTGTCCGGCTTCGCTCAAGCCGCTGGCGGCGCGGTCTTTCTGTTCCTGGTCGATGGCGCGCTAGGCCTGAAGGGTTGGGGCAGCACACTACTGCTGATGCAGACCGCCGTGGCGCTGGTGACCACCCCGGTGTGGGCCAAGCTCGGTGCCCGGATCGACCGGCGCACCCTGCTGATGCTGAACTACGGCTGGCAGCTGATCACAGCGCCGCTGGTCCTGCTGCTGCCGGCCGGCATGCTGGCTCCAACCATCGCCTTCCTGCTGCTACGCGGTCTGTTCGCTGGCCTCGACTTCCTGGCGTTGCGGACGATGGTCTCCGACATCGCTCGCGACTCCGCCGCCGCCGGCCTGCAGTGCGGGGCCAGCTGCCACTCGGTCAGCAACATCACCCTGCGGCTGGCCATGGGCGTGGGCGCCTGGCTGGTCCTGTCGCTGCTGTCCCTGGTCGGGGCCGAAGGCGCGGCCCTGACCGCCGGCGTCACGGCCGAAGGCGGCCTGATCGTCCGCGCCGCCTATGCCCTGCCCTCGATGATGGCCGGCGCGGTGGGCCTCCTGATCCTGGGTCAAATGCAGCCCAGGAGCGTACTCACCAAGACAGCAAGATATGGTAGCGTCGCGTAACACCGTTCCGGGAGGGCGCGCGTGATCAAGACCCGCAAGGCCATTTTCGCGGCGACCGACATCCAGCCGGGCTATGCATGACCGACGCCGCGCCCCCCAGCCGCTTCAAGGGCAAGCTCTATCTGGTGCTGCTGGAACGGAAAGACCGCCAGTCGATCCGCAGCGGCCGCTCGCTCTGGGCGCTGCAGCAACCCCTGATCTACGAAACCGGCGAGCATCGTCACGAGCAGATCACCATCCCCGCCGGCTTCGTCACCGACCTGGCCTCGATCCCGCGCCTCGTCTGGTCGTTCTATCCGCCGGACGGCCCCTGGGTGAAAGGCGCGGTCATTCACGACTTCCTCTACTACACGCAAGGGGACGGCGAGTGGTACGGCCGGCACGGCGTGCCGGAAGGCCGGCGCTACAGCCGCGCCGAGGCGGACGGAGTCCTCTGGGAAGCGATGACGGATCGCGGCGTCGGGCTGTGGGGCAAGGTCGTCATCTGGTCCGCCGTTCGACTGGGCGGCTGGATCGGCTGGGCCCGGAAACACCGCAAGCCCCGTCCGCATCCGACGCCCGCCGCCCTCACGTCCGAGCCAACGAAACCCAAGACCCGCCGCCCCAAGACCGCGACCTGATCAGACCGCGATCGGCCAGGCCGAGCCCAGGATGATCGAGCAGAAGTTCTGGCGCTGGAAGTTGCCCGGGTCCTTCAGGGCCAGGACGTCGGCCTTCACATTGCCGAATGTCGTCTCCGGCTTGTGGGCGATACCTTCGGCGAAGTGTTCGATGATCCCTTCCTTGAAGTTCGCCTCGCGCGGGTGGCAGGCGCAGACCTGGCGGCGATGCTCGGGACTAAAGGCGTGGAAGTCGATGCCCAGGACGTCCATCTCGACGCCGGCCGTGACCAGGGCCACGGTCGGGCGCATGTGCTCGGGCACGCCCGGCGTGGTGTGCAGGGCAATCGAGGCCCAGACGTCGTCGACGTCGCGCTCGGGGATGTCGTAGGCGGCCAGGAAGTCACGCGCGGCGTTGGCGCCGTCGATCTCGAAGCGCAGGTCCGGGCTGGAATGGGCCTTGGTCAGGCCCACGTCGTGGAACATGGCCCCGATATAGAGCAGCTCCGGATCATAGCTTAGGCCGCGCCGCTTGCCGGCCAACGCGCCCCACAGGAACACCCGGCGGCTGTGGTTGTAGAGCAGGTCGTCCTCGATATCGCGGACCAGCTGGGTCGCGGCCTTGGCCATGGCGCTGTCAGGAATCCGCACGCCAGCAATGATCTCAGTCATGTCGTTCTCCAGCCGCCGTGTCTGGCGGCCTCAAGGTTCTGACGCCGGAGCACGCGCGGGCCAACGACGCGGGTCCGTCGGTTCGCGACAACGACACGTCGATTGCGGACAGCCTCGATTGCCCTATGTCAGGAAGCCATGCCGACCCAGACCATCGCCCTGGTGATCCACGACGGCGTCCAGGCCCTGGACGTCGCCGGCCCCGCCGACGTCTTCGCCGAGGCCAACCGGTTCATCCCGGCGGATGACGCCTACGAACTGCTGCTGGTCGCGCCGATGCTGGCGCCGCTGCGCACCTCCAACGGCACGCGGATCTTGCCGGACCAGACGCTGGACGAGACGCGGGATCACGATCACGCCGTAGCGCTGGTTGCCGGCGGCCCCGGCCTACCCGCCTCTGAACCCGACGTTGAGCTGTCCGACTGGTTGAGGGCCCAGGCTGCCCGAGGCGGCGTCGTCGGCTCGGTCTGCAACGGGGCGTTCAGCCTGGGTCACGCGGGGTTGCTGGACGGACGCCAGGTCACCACCCACTGGCAGGACGCCGAGCGCCTGACGACGCTGTTCCCGGCCGCGCGGATCGAGCCGGACCGCATCTTCGTCTGGGATGGCGACCTGGTGACCTCGGCCGGCGTCACCGCGGGCATCGACCTGGCCCTGGCCATCGTCGCGCGCCGCCAAGGTCCGGACGTCGCCCTGGCCGTGGCCAAGCGGCTGGTCGTCGTGGCCCAGCGTCAAGGCGGCCAGTCGCAGTTCAGCCCGTTCCTGACCACGGTCGCCGAACCGTCGTCGCCCGTCGGCCGCGCCCAGGCCCATCTGATGGCCCATCTGACGACCCGACCGTCGGTCACGGCCCTGGCCCAGGCGGCGGGCGTCAGTCCGCGCAACCTCTCGCGCCTGTTCCTGGCCGAGACCGGGATCACGCCGGCGGAGTTCATCAACCGCGCCCGCATCGATCGGGCGCGCAACCTGCTGGAAGCCGGAGACCAGCCGTTAAAGGCCATCGCCTATGACTGCGGCTTCGGCACCGCCGATCGCATGCGCCTGGTGTTCGAGCGCCGACTCGGCCTGTCGCCGAGCCAGTATCGGCGGCAGTTCAGTCCAGCGTAACGGGCGCATCCGCCGTCAGTGCGGATGCGCCCCTCGTCGCTACCGAGCGCTGGGCGTCAGCTGGTTGGCGAAAAACAGGCTGTTGATCAGCAGCCGCTCAGTCCCCAGCCAGTACTTGCGGTGCGCCGGATCGTCGGCGAACAGCACGAGGTTACCCTCCCCGACCCGCGCCACCTGGGCCCAGACCGTGCCCGCCGCCTGCTTGCGCAGGGCCTCGGGCAGGTAGCCGTTGACCACCGGCTGGGCGTCGATGCGCACCACGTTCGAGAAGGCGTCGGCCACCGGCTTGAGGGTGACGTCCGTCTCCTTGTTCACGAACAGCGCCCGCTCGCTGAGGCCGAAGGCCAGCGGGTGGGTGATGTCGGCATCGGCCGACAAGGCGTTGCCGGAGCTGCGCTTTTCGGCCAGGGCGTCGCGTCGGGCGGCGAAGTCCTGACGCTCGTCGGGCTTGGGCGCATCGGCCTTGGCGGCGTCCGGCTCGGCCGCCTTGGGCGCGGGACCGGTCAGGTTCTTGGACACCGCCCACTTGGAGGCCGTCCCGAAGGTGACCAGCGAACCGCCGGCCTGGACCCAGCGGCGCAGCACCGCCACCGTCTCGTCGCTCCAGTCGTCGTAGCGGCCGCCGGCTAGCACGATACTGGTGTAGTCGCCGAGCGGAACGCGGCGCAGCTGGGCCGGGTCGAGCTTGGTCGCCGGCCAGCCCAGGCGTTCGCTGAGCGAGTACCAGGTCGAGCCGATCTCGGTGGCGTTGATCCCCTCGCCCATGACCAGGGCGATCTTGGGCTTGCGGATGGGCCGCACGCTCTCGCTGCCCAGATCGACGCCCGACAGGCTCTTGCCCGAGGTCAGGGCGTAGGCCGGCACGCCGGCCACTCGCGCGGCCTTGTCGACATCCGCCCGCAGGTCGGCGGCGGAGACGCTCTGACCAGCTGCGGTCACGATCAACGTACCGCGTGCGAACGTCGTCTGGCCGCCCTGCACGCCGGCCGAGAACGGATCGAACGCGACCCGGACCTTGACGTCGTCGCTCAGCAGCGCCGTCAGCGCCTTGGGCGCGTTCAGGTCGCGCCAGTCGATGGCGTAGGCATAGGCCGTCTCCGGGCCGACAACGCCGCCAGCGGCGACAGGCGGCGCCGTCATCACCGCGCCGAGCGCCGGCGCCTTGGCCAACCGCCCCACACTGAGATCATAGGCCGGCGCGATGGCGTAGGAGGTGCTGCCATAGACTCCGCCCTTGGTCGGCGGCGTCGGCTCGAAGATGGAGTGGACCAACCGGAATTGCGGCTGGGCAGACGGCACGATCCAGGCGCTGCCGGGCGAATAGGCTTTGCCGTCGATGGTCACCGGCGCGGCCAAGGCGCGGACCTCGATATGGTGCTGCAGCAGCAGATCCAGGGTCTGGCGCGACAGGCCGACATTGGCCGGATCGCCGAACACGAAGGCGCCGACCTTGTAGCGGCGACCGTCCTCGACGGCCGAGCGGAAGGTGTCGCGCTGGAGCTTGAACAGGCCCTCGCGCTCGGTCACCGCGCCGCGCACCGAAGCCAGGCCCGTGGCGACCTGATTGCGGATCGTGAAGCCGAAGGTGACCGGGCCGCTGGCCGTGTCCTGGACGAGACCCCGCGAGCTGGCCTGCTCGACCGTGACGCCGACGCCGCCATGGAAGTCGGGATAGGTCGAGCCGTAGACCGCCGAGAAGTTGTCGTAGTTCTCGCCCGTGTAGTAGAGCGAACCCAGGTCATCCAGGGCCTTGGCGTGATACTTGGCCAGCACCTTGTTGAACGCGTACGAGGCCTTGGGCAGCAACGGGCTTTCCATGCTCTCGGGCGAGGGCTCGAAATAGTAGGTGCTGCCCGATCCCATCTCGTGGAAGTCGATCTGAACGTTGGGCAGCCAGCGCTGGAACACCGCCAGCTTGGCGCGCGTCTCGTTCTGGGTGATCGCCAGCCAGTCGCGGTTCAGGTCAGTGAAGTAGTGGTTGGTGCGGCCCATCGGGAACGGCTCGACATGCTCCTTGTCGAGCGGATCGGCCACCGGCGGGTTGCTCTTCCACGCATTGTGCCAGTTGGCAGCGCGGTCACGGCCGTCCGGGTTCTGGGCCGGGTCGATCAGGATCACCGACTTGTCGAGCCAGTCCTGGACCTCCGGCGAACGATTGGCGACCAGGTAATAGGCCGTCAGCAGCGCGGCCTCGCCGCTGGACGTCTCGTTGCCGAGGACGCCGTAATAGAGGCCGACCACCACCGGCGTCTTGGCCGGATCGGGCGCGGCGGCGTTGGGATCGGCCAGGGCGGCGTGGGCCTTCTGAATGTCGTCGATCCGCGCCTGGTTGGCCGGCGAGGTCACCAGCACCGCCAGGAGCGCCCTGCCCTCGTAGGTCTTGCCGATCTCCTGGACAGTGATCCGGTCGGACAGCCGGTCCAGTTCCTTGAAGTAGGCCACGACCTGGTCGTGACGCGTGTACTGCGTGCCGATGGCGTAGCCGAGGAAAGCTTCCGGCGTCGGGATGGCCGGGTCGAAATCGGCCGCTGCCGCCTTGGGGAAGTAGTAGCTGACCGGCTCGGCCGACGCGGCGAGCGGCGCGGCCAGGACGCCGACGGACAGGCTCGCGGCGAGCAACGCCGCCGGTGCGGCGCTGCGGATCCAGGTTTTGATGGACATGATGCTTACTCTTTCAGGAACGGCGATCAGAGGCTGAAGTCGAAACCGACCTGGAAGTAGCGACCGCGCAGGTCGTACTGGCTGAAGTCGTAGGGCGCGCGGATGCCAGGGAAGTTGGCGTCATGCGGCGGGGCCTCGTTGAACAGGTTCTCGACCTTGGCGTAGATCGTGAACCGCTTGAAGCCGGAATAGCCAAGGTAGGCGTCGACCTGGTCATAGGCGTCGACGCGGCTCTGGTTGGCCACGGTCGGGATCAGGTCGTAGCCGCTGGTGTGATACCAGGTCAGGTTGGCGTCGAAGTCGGCGATGTTCCAGCCCAGGCGCGTGGTGGCCTTGTCGGCCGGCAGCACGGCGCCGCGGTTGTTGCCCGCATAGTTGACCAGCGCCCCGCCAGGCGTGACTGGCCGGCGATAGTCGTAGACGTGGGTGTAGGCGGTCGAGACGGTGAAGTCACCGAAGCGCTCGGTCGGCAGCTTCTGGCTTATCTCGATGTCCAGGCCCGAGGTCGAGAGCTCGGTCAGGTTCTGATAGCGGTTGTAGACCGCTACCAGCTTGCCGCGCGCGTCGCGGATCACGTCGGCCGGGTTGTTGCCCTGCACGATCGAGGTCGAGTTGCCCGTCCCGATCAGGTTGTCGAGCTTGATCTTGTACCAGTCGAAGCTGATCAGGCTGCCGCGACGCGGGGTCAGCACCAGGCCGACATTGAACGAGCGCGTGCGCTCCGGCTTCAGGGCGGTGTTGCCGACTGTGAAGAAGGTCGGGCTCTGGCGCGAGCCGGGCAGGTCCGGATCGAACGGATCGACGACCGTGCCGTACGAGATGTTGGTCGAGGCCGCGTTCTCCGACAGCGATGGGGCGCGGAAACCGCGCGAGGCCGAGGCCCGCAGGGTCACGATCTCGTTCGGACGCCAGCGCAGCCCGGCCTTGGGCGAGAAGGCGCTGCCGAAGTCGCTGTAGTGGTCGCCGCGACCGGCCAGTTGCAGATCCAGGGTCGAGAGCAGCGGAATGTTGGCCTCGACATAGCCGGCGGCCACCTCGCGCTCACCGTCGACGGCGGCGATGGCGGGACGGATCTGCAGGCCCTGGTCGATCTGCACGGGATTGCGCGAGACCAGCGACTCCTTGCGGTACTCGACGCCCGCCGCGTAGCCGATCGGGCCGGCCGGCAGGTCGAACAGCTCACCCGAGATCTTGAAGTCCGCGCCGTGCAGCTTGGACTCGGCGGGACGCACGGTGCTGAGGCGGATGGCGTCGAGCACGGCCTGCGGCGTGGCGCTGGGGTTGCGCAGGTTCAGGGAGCCGTCGGCTAGGGCCGTGGCCAGCGCCCAGCGGTTGGCGAAGCCGGCGGCCACGGTCTCTTTCTCATTGCTGGCCGAGGCATAGGCCGTGGCTTCCCAGTCGAAGTGCTCGGTCTTGCCGCGCACGCCGCCCAGCACGCGATAAGCCTTGGAGATGTTGGTCTTCAGCGACTGGCCCAGGTCGAAGAAGGTGTACTCGATCGGCGTGGCCACGCCGTACGGGTTGTAGGGGCTGTTGGCGGCCAGGACGTTGGAGACCGGCTCGGCCAGGCCCGTCGTGGCGTTGAGGGCGAAACGGCCGCCCTCCAGCGTGAAGTATGGGCTGGAGCCGAAGATCGAGACGCCCTTGATGTAGCTGTAGACCGCCTCGCCGAAGAGCTCGACATTGTCGCCGACCCGCGCCGTGCCGCTGACATAGCCTTGGTAGCGGTCGGTCGACGGGATCAGGGTGGTATAGGGCGCCAAGTTGATGGCGCAGGTCTCGCCCGACAGGCCGTCGATCGGCGCGCTGGCGGTGCGGACCATGCCTTTCGGGCAGTTGCCGGCCGAGTCGAGGATCGGGACCGAGACGCCGTTGACCAGGTAGCGCGCGCCCTTGGCGCTCCAGCCGTTCCAGCGCCCGCCCGGCAGGCCGCTATAGATGCCCGACTTGGTCAGGTCGCGCTGGTCCTGGTCGAGGCGGTCGCGCGTATAGATCTCAGCGCTGAAGAGGACGTTGTAACGGTCCTTGTCGATGTCGCCGAAGCCGCCGACCAGCTTGCCGCGCCAGGTGGTCAGGCCGCCCTCGTCCGACGTTCCGTAGCTGGCCCCGCCTTCCAGGCCCTGGAAGTTCTGGCGGGTGATGATGTTGACCACGCCGGCGACGGCGTCCGAGCCGTAGATGGCCGAGGCGCCGTCCTTCAGGACTTCCATGCGCTGCACGGCCACCAGCGGCAGAGCATTCAGGTTGACGAAGGTGTCCGACAGGCCGTTGGCTGGGAAGCCATAGTTGGCCACGCGGCGGCCGTTCAGCAGCACCAGGGTGTTCTTCTGCGACAGGCCCCGCAGGCCGATGCCGGCCGAGCCCGACGCCCAGCCGCTGTTGCTGGTCTCGTTGGCCGCGTTGCCGGTGTTGGCCGAGATCGAGCGCAGCAGGTCGGCGACCGTCACCTTGCCCGAGGTCTTGACCTCTTCCTGGCCGATCACCTGGACGGGGTTGAAGCCCTTGGCGGCGGCGGTGCGGATGTTGGTGCCCGTGACGACTAGGTCCTCGACGACCGTCTGGGCCGTGTCGGACGGCGCGGCGACCTGGGCCTGGACGATGGCCGGAACCGCCGTGGAAGCGAGCAGCGCCAGGAGCGCGAGTTTGGAATGCGACATGGACCAGAACCCCAGCTGAAAATCACTGGAGCTGCCTTAGGGGCTCATCCGCCGCATTCACGCCTTAGTTTTTCTGGGCGCGCTGAGAGGTGACGCCATCGGCGGATTTTCCCAAGAACACCCTTTTCCAACTGCGATTTTCCATATCGCCCGCGCCGAGACCGAGGCTCGCGTCGGATTAGTTTATATATTTCTAGTATTTCAGTAGACTTTAAGGCGCTCCGGGCCGCTGAGCGACCGGCGTTGACTCCGCGTTGATCGCATCGCGACCGACATCCGGCGCTCGATATCAAATCAGATAGATTTAGTAGGGATTGAGATTTTTTGACGCCTGATCTGGCCCGCAGGATTTCTGGCTTAGGCCGATCTGCCGGCGTCCGTAAGGTCAAGATGTGAAGCGACCCCGCTTCTGCCCCATCTGGGCGTTTCCTCCCTTCCTAGCCCGGCATCGCGCCGGGCTTTCTTTTGAGCGAAGGTGGAAACGCCGGGAACAAGGCCCAGTACACCAGACGCGAGCGTATCGTGACCGACCTAGCCGTCCTCTACGAACATCCCAAGTGGTTCGAGCCTCTGTTCAGCGTCTTGAGCGCCCGGGGAATCGACTTCCAGGCCCTGAAGCCGGATGGCGATTTCGACCCGCAGGTCCCCGCCCCGCCGGCCAAGCTGATCTTCAATCGCATCGCCATGTCGTCGTTCCTGCGCGACGCCGAGCATCCGATCTTCTGGGCCCAGTCGCTGTTCGCCCAGTGGGAGCAGGCCGGCGCGCGGGTGCTGAACGGCACGTCCGCCCTCGCCTACGACACCTCCAAGGCCCGGCAGCTGGCCCTGATCGCCTCGCTGGGCCTGGGCGCGCCCAAGACGCGTGTCGTGCGCCGGGCCGCCGACCTGGAAGCCGCCGCCGAGAGCATCGGTTATCCGCTGCTGGTCAAGGCCAATATCGGCGGGGCCGGCGCCGGCATCAGCCGGTTCGACAGCCGCGACGAGCTGCGCGCCGCCAAGGCCGACGGCCTGCTGCCGACCAGCGTCGACAGCGTTCTGCTGGTCCAGGAATACATCCCTGCCCGCGATGGCGCGATCACCCGGATCGAGACCCTGGACCGCGAGTATCTCTACGCGATCCGCGTCGAGGGAGCCGGCGCCTTCGACCTCTGCCCCGCCGACGCCTGCCAGATCCCCGGCCAGCCGATCCCGATGACCTCGGTCGACCTCGGCCCCGAACTGCGCGACGCCGCCGAGGCCATCGCCCGCGGCGCCAATCTCGACGTCGGCGGCGTCGAGGTGATGATCGACGATCGCGACGGCTCGGCGCGGTTCTACGACATCAACGGACTGTCCAACTTCGTCGCCAATCCGCTGGGGGTGCTGGGCTGGGACCCGCACGAGCGGCTGGTCGACAAGATCGTCACCTGGCTCGAGGAGGTGCGCTGATGCGCTATGGCTATTGGATGCCCGTCTTCGGCGGATGGCTGCGCAACGTCCCCGACGAGAACATGTCGGCGACCTGGGACTATGCCAAGCGCCTGACCCAGGACTCGGAGAAGTGGGGCTATGACCTCACCCTGATCGCCGAGCTCAATCTCAACGACATCAAGGGCGTCGAGCAACCGGCCCTGGACGCCTGGTCGACGGCGGCGGCCCTGGCGGCGGTCACCGAGAGCATCGAGTTCATGGTCGCTGTGCGGCCCAACTTCCATCAGCCGGCCCTGTTCGCCAAGGCCGCGGCCAATATCGACCAGATCTCGGGCGGGCGCCTGGCGCTGAACGTCGTCTCCAGCTGGTGGGCCGACGAGGCCAAGCAGTACGGCCTGCAGTTCGACCAGCACGACGACCGCTACGCCCGCACCAGCGAGTGGCTGAAGGTCGTCGATGGCCTGTGGACCGAGGAGCGCTTCAGCTTCGAGGGCAAGTTCTACAAGACTGAGGAGGCGATCTGCTCGCCCAAGCCCGTCAAGCACCCGACCATCTATGCCGGCGGCGAGAGCGAGGCGGCCAAGACCATGATCGCCACCCAGTGCGACGCCTATGTCATGCACGGCGACCCGGTCGAGGTCATCGCGCCCAAGATCGCCGACATGAAGGCCCGCCGCGAGGCCGTCGGCGGCTCGCCGATGCAGTTCGGCATGGCCGCCTACGCCATCGTGCGCGACAGCGAGGCCGAGGCCAAGCGCGAGCTGGAGCGGATCACCACGGTGAGCGAACTGCCGGCCGGCTATGCCAACTTCGACCAGTGGCTCTCGGGCACCCAGCTGGAGCGCGAGATGAAGCTCCAGGAATATTCGGTCTCCAACCGCGGCCTGCGCCCCAACCTGGTCGGTACGCCCGAACAGCTGAAGGAACGCATCGCCGAGTACGAGGCCGCGGGCCTGGACCTCCTCCTCCTGCAGATGAGCCCTCAGGCCGAGGAGATGGAGCGCTTCGCCAAGCAGGTGATGGGCACGGCCTAGGCCGAAGCCCCGCCGACCTAGACCGCCCTCGCCCGGATGGCGGCGGCCAGGCGGTCCATGTCGGCGGGGGTGTTCCAGAAGCTGGGGGTCACCCGCACGCAGGCGCCCTTGGCCGGACCGTCGCGCTCGATCGTGAAGATCTTGTCGCGCGCGAAGAGGTCCTTCCGCAGCTCGGCGTTGTCGGCGAAGCCGGTGCGCCCCGTCAGGCGGAAGGATGTCATGCCGGCGTGCAGGGAGGGATCGTCCGGGGTCAGCACCTGGACGCCGGGCAGCGCGCGGACCTGCCCCACCCAGCGGTCGCGCAGGTAGCGCAAACGAGCCGCCTTGGCCGTGACGCCGATCGCGTTGTGAACATCGATGGCCTCGGACGCCGCCAGGACGGCGGCGAAATTGACCGTCCCGGTGTGGACGCGGGAGTCGATGCGGTCGGACGGCTTTTCCAGAGGCGAAGGGTCGATGTCGGCGATCCGATCGCGACGAATATAGACGATCCCCACGCCCAGCGGCGCGCCAATCCACTTGTGCAGGGTCAGGCCGGCGAACTGGACGCCTAGCGTCGTCAGCGAGAAATCGAACTGGCCCAGGGCGTGGCCTGAATCGAGCAGGACGTCGACGCCGCGAGCTCGCGCCGCCGCCGTGATCTCGGCGACCGGAACCACCAAGCCCGTGCGGTGGCTGAGCTGGGTCAGCAGCAATAGTTTTACGTCCGACCGCTGGGCCAGCGCCTGGTCATAGGCCGCGACCAGGGCCTCGCGAGTGGCGGGCTCGGGCAAGTCGATACGGTGGACACGCACGCCGCGCAGCCGGGCCAGCGACTCCATCGACACCTGCATGCTGTCGTAGTCGAGGTCGGCATAGAGCACGCCGTCGCCGGGCTTCAGCCTGTTGTAGCCGCCGATCAGGGCCTGCATGGACTCGGTGCCGCCGCGCGTGAAGGCGATCTCGTCGACGCCCACGCCCAGCAGCGTGGCGACCTTGACCCGCACGGCCTTCAGGTCCTGACCGATGGTCCCGCGCGTATAGAGCGTGGTCTCGCGGTTGACCCGGTCGGTATGGACGCCATAGGCCGCCCGCACCGACCGCGCCATGGCGCCGAAGTTGCCGTTCTCCAGCTGGATCACGCCCGCCGGGGGCGGGTCGTACAGGGCCGCGACCTGGGCCCAGTAGGTTTCGTCCTGGGGCTGGCCGGCTCCCTGGCGCAGTCCAGGCGCCGCGAGGGCGACACCCGGACTGGCCGCCGCAGCGGTCAAAAGGCTACGGCGCGAGAGCTCGACCATGAAGACCCCCTAGAAACGCACGTCGATGCGCGCGTAGTACTGGCCGCCGTTGGTGTCGTACGGCGAGTTGCGAGAATAGACGAGACCACGGCTGGCCTGGAACACCGCCTCGTCCGGGTGGGTGTCGAAGACGTTCTCGGCGCCGACGCGGACGGTGACCTTGTCGTTGAACTTCCAGGCGGCGTTGACGTCCACGAAGGTGATCGCGCCGAACTGCTGGAAGATGTCGCCGGTCGCGTTGCCCGTCGAGTCCGTCCACTTGCCGTAGTAGCGCGCCCGGCCCACCAGCCTCAGCTTGCCGATCGTGTAGGTCGCCGAGCCGGTCAGGTTGTTCTTGGGGCGGGACTCCTCGAAGGTCCGGCGCGAAGTCTCGCTGGCGGTCAGCGAGCCCGAGGTCACCTTGGTCTCATTGTGGTTGTAGGCGGCCATCAGGCCCAAGCGGCCGGGACCAACCGTGCGGTCGTAGTTGACCACCACGTCCACGCCGCGCGTGCGGGTGTCGAAGTCGTTGGTGAACCAGCTGATCGAGGTGAAGGACGTCGCGCCGGGGATGCCTAAGGTGGCGAGCTGGGCGCGGATGGCTGGCGTCACGACGATCGTCGGCGAGCTCGAGAAGCGGTCGTTGACGTCGATGCTGTAGGCGTCCACCGAGCCCGACAGACCGATGTCGGTGCGCCACACTAGGCCGCCGGCGAAGGTCTTCGACTTCTCTGGCTTCAGCGGCTGGGCCTTCAGGAAGACCGCGACCGGGTTGGTCGGCGACAGACGGCCCGAGGTGAAGAGCTGCAGAGTGACGGTGTCCAGGCCCTGCGAGGTGCTGGTGCTGTTCAGCTGGCCCGGCGTCGGGGCGCGGAAGCCGGTGTTGTACGAGGCGCGGATCGCCACGTTCGGCGTGAACTCGTAGCGGCCCGCGATCTTGCCGTTCCAGGTCGCGCCGAAGTCGGAGAAGTGCTCGTAGCGGCCGGCCGCGTCCAGGCTCAGGCGGTCGGACAGCTCGGCGGCGACGTCGAGATAGCCGGCATAGCTGCGCTGGCTCCACGAGCCGGCCTGCTGGGGCGAGAAACCCGGAAAGCCGTTGGAGTTGGGGGCCAGGCCGAAGGCCGCGCCGGGGCCTACCGCATAGGACGCCGGGTCGCCGGCCTCGATGCGGTAGGTCTCCTTGCGGGTTTCGGCGCCGAACGCGACGTTCAGGGGCTTGGCCAGGCCCGACACAGGCAGACGCCACACCGCGTCGGCGTTCAGGTTCGCCTCGCGCTGCACCAGACGACCCAAGTTGAAGTCGAACGGGCTGTTCGGACCGAGCGAGGCGTTGATCGAATTGTCGAGGAAGAAGCGGCTGGCATTCTCGCCGTACGATGCGCTGAGGTCCCAGGTGAAGACGTCGCTGGCGCGGTTGCGCACGCCCGCCACGGCCTGGCCGTCACGCGCGTGGATGCCTTCGCGCGGCGTGAAGCCGGCGGGATAAATCTTGTTCAGGTCGAAACCCGGGAACGCCGCCGTCTGGCCGTAGACGCTGGCGTTGCCCGTGGGGATACGCCAGTTGATGTCGTTGACCCCATCGCTCTTGCCGTAGGTGCCGAAGGCGTAGGCTTCGGCGGCCTGGCCCAGCGGCAGCGCCGCGTCGACCGCGAAGTGCAGGGTCTTCAGGTCGGGGTCGCCCCAGCGCTGCACCGGGTTGTTCACCTTGATGCCCGTGGTCTGCTCGAACTTGATCGCGTCGGGCCGCTGGCGGCTGCGCGAGGTGGCGTCGGCCTTCGACCACTGGACCGTGGTCGTCAGGTGGCCGCCGTCGCCGATCGCCATGCCGGCATGCGCGCCCAGGCGGTAGGCCGTGCCGTCGCCCTCGTAGTACTGGCCAGCCTGGCCGAAGGTCGAGAAGCCGGTCTTGTCGTCCAGCATGATGTTGATGACGCCGGCGATGGCATCCGAGCCGTACTGGGCCGAGGCGCCGTCGCGCAGCACTTCGATGCGGCCCACCGCGTAGTCCGGGATCTGCGCCAGGTCAGGGCCTTGCGCCCCGCGCGAACCCAGGAACGCCGAGCGGTGGAAGCGCTTGCCGTTGATCAGCACCAGCGTCTGGTCGGGCGACAGGTTGCGCAGGGTCGCCGGACGGATGAACTGCAGGCCGTCCGAGGTCGGCAGGCGCTGGACGATGAAGGTCGGGATCTGCTGCGCCAGGTTGGCCGCCAGCGACGGCGAGGCCGAGGCCTCGATCGACTCGCGCGACAGGACATCGACCGGCGCCAGCGTCGTGAACTTGGTGCGCCCCGCCTCACGGGTGCCGGTGACGATGATCGCGTCGACTTCGGTCACGGCCGCGGGCTCAGCCGCCGGCGCCGTTTCGGCCGCCTTGGCCGATTGCGCGGTCATCACCAACAGGCTGGTCGCCGCCAGCAACCAGGATTTCGAATACAAAGCCATGAACTTTCCCCAGACCAATGGCTGGGCTAGCTGTCATGGTCGCATGACGGCTGTTTGGCTGTGCGGCTATGAATATGTGACGGCCGCTCGTCATGAAGCCGGACCGCCGACGCGCACGCGCACGCGGTCCGCGCATCACGTTTCCGACGCCTACCCTGCCTTGAAATCGAAACCTCTAAGTCGACGACCGACGGCCTTCATTGGCGTTGGTACAGAGCCTCCACCAACCGCCGGTGGGGCGGCAGGTGACGTTGCGCTTCGCGTCCGGCCTCGGCGATCTTGGCGAAGGTCGCGCGCGCTCCGACCTGCTCGGGATAGCGGCCTTCGACCGGCGTAAAGTCGGTTTCCGCGTTCATGCCATGCAGGATGTACTGGTAGCTGGACGGCAGGAAGGTCTCCAGGTCGACCACGAAGTCGAACCGCGACACCGGCCGGTGCTTCCATTGCGCCAGCTGGTCGCGGAGGCCTTCGGGCCAGCTGGTCGGATCGGCATTGTCGCGCCAATAGGGCTCGTCGCGCTTGCTGAGCGCGTAGTGCAGCTTCAGGAACGAGACGATCCGCTCGAACCGGCCGGTCATCAGGCGGTTGAAGTTACGGGTGGCGGCGTCGCGCGCGGCGTGGTCGCGCAGGGGGAAGACCTCGGCGATCATCACCGCGGCGGCCTCGATCAGCATGATGCCGGTCGACTCCAGCGGCTCGAAGAAGCCGGCCGAGAGACCTACCGACACGCAGTTGCCAATCCATTGGCGCTCACGGTAGCCGGTCTGGAACTTCAGCAAGCGGGGCGTCAGGCCCTCCGCCGCTGGGCCGATATAGCCGCGTAGGACCTCTTCGGCGCGGGCCTCGTCGGTGTGGCGGCTGGAGAAGACGTAGCCGACGCCGCGCCGGTTCTCGAGGCCGATGTCCCAGGTCCAGCCGGCCTCGTGGGCGGTGGCCAGGGTGTAGGGGTGGATCGGCGCGTCGGGCGTCTCGTAAGGGACCTGGATCGCCAGGGCCCGGTCGTTGAAGAGGACGTCGTCACAGCGCCGGAAAGGTGAGCCCATCGCCTCGCCGATCAGCAGGGCGCGGAAGCCCGAGCAGTCGATGAAGAGGTCGCCCTCTAGGCTGCCCAGGTCGCCGGCCTGGACCGAGACGATGTCGCCGGACATGTCGCGGACCACGCCATCGACCTTGCCCTGCAGATGGGTCACGCCCTTCTCGATCGCCACGCCGCGCAGGAAGTCGGCGAAGCGCGCCGCATCGAAATGGTAGGCGTAGTTCATAGGGCCGCCGAAGTCGGGGTCCTCGGGACGCTTGGGGCCCAGGCCCGCGCGGATCACCGCGCCCTGGTTGGTGACCGCGTCGGCGAAGGCCAAGGGCGAGCCGGCCTGATGATCCAGCATCCAGTAGGGCGACAGGTCGCGGCCTTCCGGGCGCAGCGGCAGATTGAACGGGTGGAAATATTCCGACGGCGCGCCTGGCTGAGACCGGCGCCCCCAGTCGACGAAGCGGACGCCCTGCTTGAAGGTCGCCGAGCTCTCACGCATGAACCGCGCTTCGCTGACGCCCAGAGCCGCCAAGGTGCTGCGGATGGTCGGAAACGTGCCCTCCCCGACCCCGATCGTCCCGATGTCGGGCGACTCGATCACCGTGATCCGCGCCCCGTCTGGCCGATCGCCGCCCAGCTGTTGTGCGAGATAGGCGGCCGTCAGCCAGCCCGCCGTGCCGCCGCCCACGATGATGATGCGGTTTCCCACCATGCGACCGGATCCTCGAAACCTTGAGTCGTCGAGCATCGCCACGCCCCCTCGGCGCTGTCGACAAAGAAATCCCGGATGATGGGCAGGAGCGCCATCACCCGGGCGAGCGCAGGTTTTAGGGGGGAGTCTCGTGCGCTCGGAGAAGAAAAGGCGGAGCGCTTGCGCGCCCCGCCCTTCGCCTAGAACTTCGCCTTGATGCGAGCGCCCCAGGTCCGTGGCGGCTGGTAGACCGCCGTCCAGACCGGTGCGTAGTTCGGCACGCCGGCAGCGCCCGCGCCCGTCTTGATGTTCTTGTCCTCGAGGTTCTGGACGAAGCCCTCGATCGACCACATCGCCTGCGAAGGCTCGTAGCGCACGGACAAGTCCGTTCGCGTGAAGCTCTTCTGCTGGTCCGGAGCGCCCTGGTTGAAGTAGGACAGCCAGCTCTTGCTTTCGAAGTGCGTGCTGATCCGCGGGACGATCCGGGCGCCGCTCGCCAGGTCGAAGGTGTGCTCGTACGCCACCGTGCCCGAGAAGTGCGGGGCGTGCGGCAGTTCCTTGCCCTTCAGCTGGACGGCGTGGGCGGCGTCGTTGGGTCCGACGCGGCCATCGGCGGCCAGCAGGAAGTCCATCTTCGTGTCCTGGGCGGTCGCCGAGATCTGCAGGCGATCGTTGGCCGTCAGGTTGGCGGTCAGCTCGGCCTCGATACCCTTGGCCTGGGCGCCCTTCGCGTTGGTCGTGACGACCTGCGACTTGTCGACCGTGCCGTCCGGCTTGAACGTCGTGACCACCTGGTTGACCTGGTAGCCCTTGAAGTCCTCGTAGTAGGCCGCGAGGTTCAGGGTCGCCCGGCCGTCCATGAAGCGAATCTTGGAACCGACTTCGTAGTTGGTCAGGGTTTCGGGGTTGGCCAGCAGGCCGCCATCCTCGATGTTGCCCGACTTGAAGCCGGTGCTGACGCTGCCATAGACGAGGATGTCGTCGGAAACGTCGGCGTCGGCGCGCGCCAGCCAGGTCACCTTGTCCCAGCTGCCCTTCACGTCGTTGTTGCTGATGCTGTAGCCGGGGCCCAGCAGAGCCAGCAGTTCGGCGGCCGTGGCGCCGCGGTCGCGACCGAAGATGCCGGTGCTGCAGCGGCCGGGTTGCGGCGTGGGCAGCTTGTTCTCGGCGGTCAGGCAGTCCGAGAGACCGTTGAACGTGACATTCCGGCCGCCTTGGTCCTGCTTGACGTCTTTGGTATAGCGCGCGCCGCCGGTCAGGCGGATGTGGTCGTTCAGGTGCCAGACGGCCTGACCGAACGCGGCCTTCGATTCGACCGTGCGCTTGGCCTGGATGAAGCTGCCCGACCAGCTCATCGGACCGTCGCGATAACCGTCGCGGCCGTCGATGTCGAAGCGGATCGAGTTGTCTTCGTGGCTGTAGAAGCCGCCGATGATCCAGTCGACCACCTGATCGCCTTGCGACTTCAGCTGGACTTCGTGGCTCCAGGCGTCGTTGCGCGACCAGACGGTGTGGTTCTCGCCAAAGCCGCCCTGGGTCAGGGCGCCGTTGCGGGTCACGCCCAGGATACCGCCGTCGGCGTCGCTGTTGGCGCTGCCGCCCACGCGCTGCCAGCCGGTGATGTAGGTCAGGCCGACATTGTCGTTGATCGAATAGTCGATGGTGCTGCGCACGCCGTACGAGAAGCGATCGCTCTCGGGCGCCGTGTCGATCAGGGCCGACCACTTCTTCTGGCCGGCGCGAGGCGTCTGGGCCAGGCCGATGATCGGGGCGCCGGTGTCCTGGTAGCCCTCGACATTGACGTTCCAGGTCAGCTTGTCGTTGGGCTGCCACAGGGCGCTGATGCGACCCGAGCGCTGGTCCTGGGCGTAGTACTTCTTGCCCTGGGTGACGAAGGCCGACGGATTGACGCCCGCGATGGTCGGCGGACGCTGGAAGTCGACATAGCCGTCGTGGCGCTCGGTGATCGCGGCCACGCGGATCGCGAAGGTGTCCGAGAGCGGCATGTTGACCGAGGCGCGAGCGCCGAAGCGGTTGTACGAGCCGCCGACGACCTCGACGCTGCCGTAGCTGTCGCCCAGGGTCGGACGGGCGGTGCGCAGGCTGAGCGCGCCGACCGTGGCGTTCCGGCCGAACAGCGTGCCTTGCGGACCACGCGCCACTTCGACGGCGTCCATGTCGTACATCAACACGGCCGCGCCTTGGGCGCGCGGCGAGTAGATGCCGTCGACATAGATGGCCACTTCGGGGTCGGCGACTTCGGTGAAGGCGGTGTCGTTACCGATGCCGCGCATCGTCAGCAGGATCGCGCCTTGGTCGCCCTGCTGGTTGATCTGCATGCTGGGCACGAACTTGGCCAGGTCGGTGACGTCCTTGACCTGTTGGCGGTCCAGCGCCGCCTGACCGAAGGCCGAGATGGCGATCGGGGTGTCTTGCAGCTTGGTCTCCCGCCGCGTGGCGGTGACCGTGATTTCCTCGATTTGCGTGGCGTCGGCCTGTGCCGGCGCGGTTTGAGCTCGCGCGATAGCGGCGACCGAGAAGGCCGTCACGATCGTAGTCCCTGCCAATAGGGCATTGCGAAGTTTCATCTTCATCCCTCCCTGCGTGCGATCCGTTTCTTGTCGCCGCTTGCATCCCGTGGATAGCTACAGTACGACAACGTTGTCAATCGGAGTCATTTCTTATTTTTGACTTTTGTCCTATCGGACAATTTGTCGAATAGTTGAGAAGCGCGCCGATTTCGCAATGAAGATTCAAACTACTGTCGAATTGACAGAGCTGTCACATGGGAGGAAATCGAGGTGAAGCATCGTCAGATCGGTGGGCTGACGCTGGCGCTATTGCTGGGCGTGACCCTGCCGAGCGCCGCGCTACACGCTGAGGTCGCAAGCTCGACCGTCGCGAAACCTTGGCTGAACGCCAAGCTTGCCGCCGACAAGCGTGCTGATCTCTTGCTCGGGGCCATGACCCAGGACGAGAAACTGACCCTGGTGTTCGGCTATTTCGGCTCGAACCAGGACAAACCGAAGTTCACCCCCTCCCCCGAAGCCCGCATGGGCTCGGCCGGCTACATCCCCGGCATCCCGCGCCTGTCGGTGCCGCCGCAGTGGGAAACCGACGCTGGCGTCGGCGTCGCCACCCAGCGTGAGTCGAGCGATCCATATCTGGAGCGCACCTCGCTGCCGTCGGGCATCGCCACGGCCGCCACCTGGAACCCGGAGCTGGCCTTCAAGGGCGGCGCGATGATCGGCTCGGAAGCCCGTTCGTCCGGCTTCAACGTCCAGCTGGCCGGCGGCGTCAACCTGGCCCGCGACCCGCGCAACGGCCGCAATTTCGAGTACGGCGGCGAGGACCCCCTGCTGGCCGGCAAGATGGTCGGCGCGCAGATTCGCGGCATCCAGTCCAACAGCATCATCTCGACGATCAAGCACTGGGCGCTGAACGGCCAGGAGACGAACCGCATGACGGTCAGCTCCAACATCAGCGACGCCGCGGCCCGGATGTCCGACTTCCTGGCGTTCGAATTCGCGATCGAGGACTCCAACCCCGGCTCGGTGATGTGCGCCTACAACCGCATCAACGCCGTCTATGCCTGCGAAAGCGACTGGCTGATGAACGAGGTCCTGAAGAAGGACTGGACCTACAAGGGCTACGTCATGTCCGACTGGGGCGCGACGCACTCGACCGCCAAGGCCGTCAACGCCGGCCTCGACCAAGAGTCGGCCTACACCTTCGACAAGGAGCCCTTCCTCGGCGCCCCCTTGAAGGCGGCCGTGGCCAGCGGCGAGGTGTCCCAGACGCGCCTGGACGACATGGCGCGCCGCATCGTGCGCTCGATGTTCGCCCACGGCCTGTTCGACCGGCCGATCGTCAAGGGCCCCATCGACTTCGCCGCCCACGCCAAGGTGACCCAGGCCGACGCCGAGGAATCGATCGTCCTGCTGAAGAACGACGGCGGCCTGCTGCCGGTCGCCGCCAGCGCGCGCAAGATCGCCGTGATCGGCTCGCACGCGGACGTCGGCGTGATGTCCGGCGGCGGCTCCTCGCAGGTGTTCCCGATCGGCGGCATGGCCGTGAAGGGCCTGGGCCCCAAGGGCTTTCCGGGCCCGATCGTCTACCACCCGTCCTCGCCGCTGAAGGCGCTGCAGGCCCGGGCCAAGGGCGCGACCATCACCTATGACGACGGGACCGATCCGGCCGCCGCCGCCAAGCTGGCCGCCACGAGCGACCTGGTCATCGTCTTCGCCCACCAGTGGGCGGCCGAGTCGGAGGACTATTCCCTGACCCTGGCCGACAACCAGGACGCCCTGATCGACGCCGTGGCTTCGGCCAACAAGAAGACGGTGGTGGTGCTGCAGACCGGCGGTCCGGTGCTGATGCCCTGGGCAGACAAGACCGGCGCGATCGTCGAGGCCTGGTTCTCGGGCACCAGTGGCGGCGAGGCCATCGCCCGCGTGCTGACCGGCGAGGTCAACCCGTCGGGCCGCCTGCCGATCACCTTCCCGGCTAGCGCCGACCAGCTGCCTCGCCCGGTCATCGACGGCGATCCCAAGCAGGCCGAGGCTTTCTTCGACGCCAATTACGACATCGAGGGCGCCGCCGTCGGCTACAAGTGGTTCGACAAGAAGGGCCACCAGCCGCTCTTCCCGTTCGGCCACGGCCTGTCCTACTCGACTTTCGGCTATAGCGACCTGAAGACGGCAATGGTCGGCGGCAAGCTGACCGTCAGCTTCACGGTTCGCAACACCGGCAAGGTCGCCGGCAAGGACGTGGCCCAGGTCTATGTCGGCCCCAAGGGCGGTCAGGGTTGGGAAGCCCCGCGCCGTCTGGCCGGCTTCAAGAAGGTCGAGCTGGCGCCCGGCGCCAGCGCCAAGGTTTCGGTGACGGTCGATCCGCGCCTGGTGTCGGTCTTCGACTCGAAGGCCAAGACCTGGAACGTCGCCGCCGGCGCCTATGAGGTCTCGGTGGGAGCGTCCTCGCGCGACCTGAAGACCAAGGCCGAGACCGCCCTCGCGGCGCGCAGCCTGCCGGTCTCGTACGACGGCCAGTGACAATGGACGGGGGCGGTTTCGACCGCTCCCGTTTCGTCAGGCGCCTGGCGCGGGCCCGGTCGAGGCTCGCACCATCAGCTCGAAGGGCACCAGCACGTTCGCGGCGGTCAGCCCCTCCCCCTTGGCGCTGGCGTTGATCAGCATGTCCGTGGCCGTCTCGGCCATCCGCGCGACGGGCTGGCGCACCGCCGTCAGGGCGGGAACCGACAGGCGCACGCCGATCGCATCGTCATAGGTGAGGATCGACAGGTCCTCGGGAATCCTCATGCCTCGCGCCTGGGCGACACTGACCGCGCCCAGAGCCATCTGGTCGTTCGAGGCCATGATCGCCGTCGGCGGCTCGGCCAGCGCCAGCAAGGCCTCGGCGCCCGCCACCCCGGAGTCGAAACTGAAGTCGCCGCTGTGGATCCAGGTTTCCGGGACCTCGATCCCCGCCGTCCGCATCGTCGCCTGGAAGCCCTCGACCCGGATGGCCGACGAGGCGAAGCGGTAGTCGCCGGCGATCATGCCTATGCGCCTGTGGCCCAGACCCAGCAGGTGCCGCGTGGCTTGCTTGGCCGCGGCGCGGTCGTCCATGTAGACCCGCGCGCCCTGGCCGCGCACCGGGGTGTTCAGGCGCACGAAGGGGATGTTGCGCTTCTTCAGCACGCCCAGGATCATCGGGTTCTCACAGTTGGGCGGCGTCAGGATCACGCCGTCCGGCTGTAGCGACGACAGGGTCGCGATGATCTGGCGCTCCAGGGTCTCGGACTCGCGCTCGATCAGCTCCAGCATCAGGTGGTAGCCCGACTGCTCGCAGCGCAGCATGGCGCCGTACAGCATCTGGTCGATCCACTCGTTGGCGCGCTCGCTGCGCCAGTTGTCCATGGTCAGCTTGCGGTCATTGAACGCCACCAGAAGGTAGGAGCGCGATCCGCCCATAGTCCGCGCGGCCTTGCTGGGGCTGTAGCCCAGCTTTTCCACCACCTGCAGCACGCGAGCCTTGAGGTCGGGCGTCACGTTCGGCTCGTCGTTCATCACCCGCGAGACGGTCTTGACCGAAACGCGCGCCAGTTCGGCGACATGGATGATCGTGACGGGACGCTTTGCCATCGATTCCCCAATCGGCGGATAACCCACCCTAACCCGAAATATCTTCGTGCGCGCCCGTCTGGAACGGCCATCAAGTCGCAGCCGCCCGCCCACTTCCACGACCTGGCGCTTCGATATTTCCCACGCACCATTTCGTTTTTCGCGTCGGTGAAAACCAGACGTCACGCCTTCGCGCCACGTCACAAAATAAATTGACTCACGCACCATAAGGAGTGAGCATAAGAACGAAACAAGAGACCGCTCCCCGGGCGGCCAAGTCAAAGCAGGGAGAAAACGATGACCTATTCGAAGGGGCGCGTGATCCACGACGCCGACAGCCACACCATGGAGACGGCCGACTGGCTGGAGCCCTATCTGGAGGGCGCGCATCGCGAGAAGCTGGGCTCGCTGTATTCGGAGCGCGAGACTGGCCGCCGGATCGTCAAGCTGATCGACCAGGCCAAGGCCCGGAAGGGCGACCCGGAAGCCGAGGCGGCCGCCGCCGAGAACCCGATCGCCGGGGCCAAGGGCTGGCTGGGCTACGGCGCCTTCGACACCGACGAGCGCATCAAGGCCCTGGACTGGCTGGGCTTCGGCAGCCAGCTGGTGTTCCCGACCTTCGGCCTCGGCGCGGTCACCAAGGCCGAGGACGAGGAGACCATGTATGTCGCGGCCCAGGCGCTGAACCGCGCGCAATGCGCCTTCTGCGCCGTCGATCCGCGCCTGGTCGCCGTCGCCTTCGTGCCGCTGGACAATCCGCTGCGCGCCATCGCCGAGCTGGACGCGGCCCTGGAGATGGGCGCGGGCGCGGTGATGTTCTCGGCCTCGCCGGCCGGCGACCGCTCGCCGGGCCACCCGGACCTCGACCCGTTCTGGCGTCGCCTGGAGGCGGCCAACGTGCCGTTCATGCTGCACATCGGCCCGGGCACCCGCACCCAGCCCAAGCCCTTCCACAACAACGGCCGCGAACGCGCTCCCGACCTGCACGGCGGCGGCGAGAACCTGCGCTTCGCCGACTACATGTGCCTGTGGTACGCGCCCCAGGAGTTCCTGACGGCGATGATCTATGACGGCGTCTTCAAGCGCTTCCCGGCCCTACGCGGCGGCGTGATCGAGTCGGGCGCCGGCTGGGTGCCGGACTTCCTGCGCCAACTGGACTACTCGTACGCCTCGTTCCGCAAGACCGACCCGTATCTGCAGGAACTGGACCTCAAACCATCGGAATATCTGCGCCGCGCGGTGAAGTTCACGCCCTTCCCCAGCGAGGATGTCGGCCGGATGATCCGCGACGCCGGTTCCGACCTCTTCCTGTTCTCCAGCGATTATCCGCACCCGGAAGGCACGCCCGATCCGATCGGCCGCTTCGAGCGTTCGCTGGGCGGACTGGAGGAGGCCGAGCTCGACGCCTTCTACCGTCGCAACTACGAACAGATGATGGGCATGCCAGGCAGCGCGGCCAGCATCGCCGCTGAGTAGCGCCTACCGGAGCCGCGACCCAGGTCGCGGCGTGTCGCCTTCGGGAGGGATAGTCGCGGGATTGCAATTGGCGGTCCCGCGGCCCAACCTTGGCCCATGCGCGAAAAGACCTCGGCCAAGTATTCCCGCCAGCAGCTCTACGACCTCGTCTGGTCAAAGCCGCTGGCCGGCGCGGCCACCGAGGTGGGCCTTAGCGCCAACGGCCTGGCCAAGCTGTGCGACCGCCTGCTGATCCCTCGCCCCGCGCGTACCCACTGGACCCGCCAGGGCGCGGCCGCCGAACCCGCGCGTCCGCCGCTGCCGCCGGCGCCCTCCAGGACCGCTTCCGAGATCATCGTCGGGGCCGAGCAGTTCACCGCCCGCCGCGCCCGCACCCGCCTGTCGCCCGAGGACCGCCGCGACCAGCTGATGGACACCGCCGTCGCCATCATCCTGGCCGAGGGCCTGACCGAGGTGACCCTCAAGCGCGTGGCCCGCGAGGCCGGCATCAGCGAGGCCCAGGCCCACAACTGCTTCGCCGGCCGCGCCGACCTGCTGACTTCCCTGGCTCGGCGCGAGCTGCACGCCCTGGAACAGCGCCGCCAGCTGCAGATCGCCCGGGGCGAGGACAACCTGACCCGGATCATCCTGTCGACCCTCGGCTATTTCCACGAGGCGATCGCGCGCGGGCCGACCTTGCAGATCCTGATGCGCGACGCCGAGGTGCGCGACAGCCTGCAGGACGAGCGCCAGAAGGCCGCCGAGATCGCCGTGGAGCCGATCCTGGAGTCGCTGGGCGCGCGCTACGGCATGAGCCGGCCGGTGGCCTATGGCTCGACCGCCGTATTGACCGCCGTCACCCGCCGCGCCGGAGGCCTGCTGGCTTCGGGCCGCACGACCTTCGAGGTGGCCGAGCGCCTGTGCCTGCCGATGATCATCGCCGGCGCCAACAGCAACGCGGCGGCGGCGCGGCAGGAAAAGAACCAGGAAGCCTAGGCGGTCTTCGCCGCGCGCGGCCGGACCGAATCGATCCCGCTGGTCAGCAGGCGCGCGCACAGCGCCTGGGCCTCGACGAGATCGAGCGCGCCCTCGAACACCAGCCGCCCGGCCTCCTCGGGGATCGCGACCAGCAGTTCGATCAGCACCAGAGTCTCGTGCGCCGACAGCCGCAGGTCCCGCCGCGCCGAACGCGCCAGGCGGGCGATGGCGGCCACATGCGGACGCGCCTTGCCGCCCCGTCCCCGCGCCCTCGGCAGATCGCGGACGGTCACGTGGACCACTGGCCCGTGGCGCGCGACGTGATCGAGATAGATCCGCGCCCCGGCCGCCGCCCGCGCGCCGAACTCGCCCGCCTCCAGCGCCGCGGCGAGGCCCGCCTCGCCCAGCCACTGCATGCGCCGCTCCAGCACGGCCTCGGCCAATTGGTCGGCGTCGGGGAAGTAGGCGTAGACCAGCGCCCGGCTGGCGCCCATGGCGTCGCCGACCCGCTTCATCGAGATCGGCAGGCCGCCGGTCTCGATCACCAGCCCGTCGGCGATGTCGAGAATCTGCGCGATACGCGCGGTCGCGCTCTTACGGCTGCGAAGGTCGTCCTGAGCGTCCATGGCCCGATGTTGGCCACCGCCGCGCGATTGTCAAACGCGCCGGGCGCACGCGGGCGTGGCGCTGTACCGCGATCACCAAATCGCACTCTATTGGTTTGCGAGTAAACTCTCTTGACTGAGACCCACCCCGTACTCTCTATTCGAAAATAAGGCCGCGCATATCGCGCAAGAAGGCCACGGGGAGGATCACATGACCTTATCTTCGCGCGCCCACCTGTGCTCAAGCGCAGCATTATTGGCGTTTGCGTCATTTTCAACAGCATACGCTCAATCCAAAACGCCTTCGCCCGAGCAGACGGCGCAGGTGGACGAGATCATCGTCACCGCCACACGCCGCGAGCAGGCGCTGTCCGACGTGCCTCTGGCCATCTCGGCGGTGGGCGCGCAGGCGTTGCGCAACTCCGGCGCCACCGACGTGCGGGCGCTGAACCAGCTGAACCCCTCGCTGCTGGTGTCCTCGACCGGCTCGGAATCCAACACTTCGGCCCGCATCCGCGGCATCGGCACAGTCGGCGACAACGCCGGCCTCGAAAGCTCGGTGGCCATCTTCATCGACGGCGTCTACCGCTCGCGGACCGGCGTGGGCCTGAACGAGCTGGGCGAGATCGAACGCGTCGAGGTGCTGCGCGGCCCGCAGGGCACGCTGTTTGGCCGCAACGCCTCGGCCGGCCTGCTGCACATCATCACCCGCAAGCCGCAATTCGACACCGAGGGCTACGCCTTCGCCAGCGTCGGCGACTTCCGCTACCGCCGCGTCGAGGGCGGCGTCACCGGGCCTATCACCCCCACCCTGGCCGGCAAGATCGAGGGCGTCTGGGAAAAGCGCGGCGGCTTCTACGAGGACGTCAACACGGGCGCTCAGATCAACACCCGCGACCGGTATTTCCTGCGCGGGCAACTGCTGTGGGAGCCGACCGACAGCTTCTCGGCGCGACTGATCGCCGACTATTCCAAGCGCAACGAGTCGTGCTGCGGCGCGGTCTTCGCCACCGACAAGATCGCGCCGGGCAACTCGGCGCTGCTCGATCCCAACGTCAATGCCGCCGTGCGCGTGCTGACCCTGGTCGCGCCGGCCACGGTCGACCAGCTCTATCCCTCGCGCAACGATCCCTATGACCGCAAGGTCGCCGTCTCGCCGGGCACGACCTTCGCCGGTACGACCAAGGATCGCGGCGCGTCGCTGGAGCTGAACTGGAAGCTGGCGGGCGCCGAGGCGACCTCGATCACCGCCTATCGCGACTACAACGGCGCCCAGGGCGCGGACGCCGAGTACAATCTCGTCGACATCCTGCACATCGACCGCGACGGCTCGGGCCGCAGCTTCAAGACCTTCTCGCAGGAGCTGCGCCTGCAGGGCGACGCCTTCAACGACCGCCTCGACTGGCTGGTCGGCGGGTTTTATTCGCATGAGAAGCTCGAGGTCGGCAGCACGCTGAAGTTCGGCACGGAGTACGGTCCGTTCTCCTCGTGCCTGATCGTCAACGGCATCAACCGGGCGCTGGTCGACGCCAACGCCGCCGGCTGCCTGACGCCCACCGGCCGCGCGGCCCTGGGCGGCTCGGCGTCGCCGACGGTTCAGGCGCTGGACCTGCTCTATTCGATCTCGAACATGGGCGACGACGGCACACGCTACAGCCAGACCAGCAAGAGCGCGGCGATCTTCACCCACAACATCTTCCACGTGACGCCGACCGTCGATCTGACCCTGGGCGCCCGCTACACGCACGAGAGCAAGGACTTCTCGGCGGCATTCCGCAACACCAACACCGTCTGCCCGCGCGTACGCGCGCTGCCGGGCGTCAGCGCCGGCATCGTCGGCCTGGCCTGCCAGGGCAACTCGACCTCGGAGCTGAACGGCCTGAACCTGGCCGACAGCCACAAGGAGAGCGAGGTCACCGGCACGGCGGTGCTGTCGTGGAAGCCGTCAGAACCGCTGATGGTCTATGGCAGCTACTCGAAGGGCTACAAGGCCGGCGGCTTCAACCTGGACCGCTCGGCCCTGGGCCCGGCCACCACCGTGCTGACCAACGCCTCGGTCGCCAAGCTGCGCTTCGATCCGGAAAAGGTCGACGCCTTCGAGCTAGGGGCCAAGTACAGCGCCGGCGGCCTGTCGCTGACGGCCTCGGCCTTCTACCAGCGGTTCGACAACTTCCAGCTCAACACCTTCGACGGCACGGTCTACATCGTGGCCACGATCAACGGCTGCGGCACGAACCTGAACGGCGGCGACCGCGACACCAGCGCCACGACCGGGGCCTGCGCGCCGGGTGACGTGAAAGCCGGCGTCATCGCCAAGGGCGTGGAGCTGGAAGCGGCCTGGCGGCCGATGCAGCATCTGAGCCTGACTTCGGCGGCGATCTATGCCGACACCAGCTATGCCGACCAGCTGGTCGGTGACGCGATCGGCTCGCCACTCAGCCCCTCGCTGTCGCGCCTGCCCGGCCAGCAGATGTCGAACGCTCCGCGCACGGTGTTCACCAATGCCGTGACCTGGACGCCGCCGATCGGCGCGTCGGGCTGGACGGGCCTGGCCTATGTCAACGCCCGCACCAGCAGCCACTACAACACCGGCTCGAACCTGGCGCCGAACAAGGTCCAGAAGGGCTTCACGGTGGTGAATGCGCGCCTAGGCCTGCGCGCGCCGGACGAGAAGCTGGCCATCGAGCTGTGGGCGCAGAACCTGCTGAACCAGGACTACGCCCAGGTGGTGTTCGACAGCGCGTTCCAGGGCTCGTACTCGGCCTATCTCGGCGATCCGCGCACCTGGGGGATGACGGTCCGGGCGCGCTTCTAGAACCCCTCGAAACCCTACCTCGGGGAGACTTGAAAGGCCTCGGCGTCCGCGCCGAGGCCTCTTTTGTTGTCAGGCGCCCAAGTCCAGCAGTTCCAGCTCGTGGCCGTCCAGGTCGGCGACGAAGGCCAGGCGCGCCGCGCCCAGGCTGCGCGGGGACAGGCGGCTGGTCCCGCCGGCCGCCAGGACACGATCGTGGACCGCGTCGACATCGGTGACCATGAAGCCGATCGGGCCGTTGGCGTTGCCCCGCTCCAGCGCCCGGCCGTCGCGCCAGCGGCACAACACGATGCTGCCACCGCTGCCACGCAGGATCAGCTCGTCGAACTCCGGCGCGGCCATCCGCCCGCCGGGCGCGAGGCCCAAGGCGGCGTAGAAGGCGGCCGATCGATCCAGGTCGGCGACGAAGATCTTCAGGAAGCTCTGGGCCGCGCTCATGCCCGCACCGCCGACACCAGGGCCTCACGCTCGGCCAGCAGACGCACGTTCTCGTCGTGACGCTCACGAGTGATGCGGTAGCCCAGCAGGCAAGCCATGCCGACGCCGTACAGCACCACTAGGGTCGGAGCGTAGACCATGACCAGCTTCGTGATGATCTGCGGATCCAGGGTCGCCGGATCGGCCCCCTTCGGAAAGCTGACGGCGCTGAGCAGCAGGCCGGAAACGAAGACACCCAGGCCCGAGACGCACTTCTGGACGATGCTGTTGGCGGCGAAGAACAGACCCTCGGCACGTCGACCCGTGCGGACCGCGCTGTCGTCGATCACGTCCGACAGCATGGCGGTGATCATGATCACCGACACCACCCCACAGGTCCAATAGAGCGTCTGGATCCCCAGCAGGGCCGGGACCAGCAGCTTGGAGCCCTCGGCCGGGAACCAGCCCAGAATGCGCAGACCGAAGGGCAAGAGGCCCAGCGCCACTGTCACGGCTAGCAGGCTGATCGCCGCGCGCTTCTTGCCCAGCAGGCGTGACAGGCGCGGAGCCAGCGGCAGGGCCAGCAGCGAGCCGATCAGCGCGTCCAGGGCCAGGAAGGCGATCTGACCCGAACTGAGCTTCCACCAGTAGGTGGCGAAGTAGAGCGCCAAGGCGCTGACCACGCCGGTGCCTGTGAACTTGATGACGCCATAGCCCATCAGGGCCAGGAACGAGCCGTGCCCCAGGCTCTGGCGCATCTCGCGCAGCACCGCCGGCAGCGAGCGGCGCGGCTGAACCGGCGGCTTGCGGAAGCTGGCGATCCGTCCGTGGGTGCCGGCGGCCGAGACCAGGATCGACAGGGCGATGACGATGGCGGCGGTAACGGCGTAGCGCCACCAGCCGTCCGGATTGAGCAGACCGACAGGATGGCCGGCGTCCGGCTTCAGGAACACCCGCAGGGTGACGATATAGAGCAGCGCGCCGCCGACGATCGCGAACATGTAGCGATAGGCCATGATCGCTGTGCGCTCGTCATAGTCGGCGCTGAGCTCCGGGCCGAGCGCCGAGCTGGGGATCTCGTAGAGCGCGATGAACGTCCGCACCAGGATCGAGGTCGCGACGATGTAGCCGAACAGCGCGCCTTGCGACCAGTCGGCCGGCGGCATGAACAGCAACAGGAAGCTCCCCGCCGTCGGCAGAGCCGAGGCGTACATGAACGGATGCCGCCGCCCCCAGCGCGAGCGCAGCCCGTCCGACAGCTGGCCGATGATCGGATCGAGCAGGGAATCGGCGACCAGGGCGAGCAGGATGGCGCTGGCCACCAGCCCGGCGGGCAGCCCGACGACCTGATTGTAGTAGATCAACAGGAACGACTTGAAGGCGCCGTCCTTGACCCCGTAGGCGACCGATCCGAAGCCGTACAGCAGCTTCGTCCCCACGGGCAGGCGCACGCCCTTCACATCACGTCCCATCGCAACCTCCCTGGCCCTGCTTAGTGAGAGCTCGGTCAAGACGATGGCATTTATGGTGCGCGAGTCAAATTATATTACCCCATATATGATTGGGATTTTTAGCCACCCAAACCAACCGATCCCAACCTTAATCTACCGATAGACAAGAAAGCTCGTGAGCGGCCCACCCCAGGGTGGAAAGGGCCATCAGCCGAGCCTGATCCGTGCGCAGATCGTGTAGATCAGGCGCACGCGGCAATACGCGGCGTCACGAAACCGTATCCGTTCTGACTTAGCGGAGCGGAATCTGACGCTACTTCGGACCCTTCGATGAGTCTGACTCACCTCCGCTCGCGCTGGAGCTATCTGCGCGCGCAAGTCTCCCGGGCGACCCGGCGCGATGACGCCGAAGACCTCCTGCACGACGCCTGGGTGCGGATGACCGAGCGCGCCGCGGCCGTGGACAACGCCGAGGCCTTCCTGGTCCGCAGCGCCTCGAACGGCGGCCGCGACGCCTATCGCCGCGAGCGGCTCCAGCCCCCCTCCTCCCAGGTCACCGAGCTGCAGATCGCGGGCGTGCGCGACGATCTTCCGCTGCAGGACGAGGCGCTGATCGCCCGCCACCGGCTGGAGCGTCTGCTGGCCGGCATCGATCAGCTGAGCCCCCGCACCCGCGAGGTGTTCTTGATGCACCGGCTGGACGGCCGTAAGCATCGCGAAATCGCCGCGCAACTGGGCATCACCCAAAGCGCCGTCGAGAAGCACGTGGCCAAGGCCGTCGAGGTCCTGACCGATTGGATGGAAAATTGGTGACGGCGCCCGCTCACGACGACGACCGCTCGACACCCGTCCGCGAAGCCGCGGCCTGGGTCGCGCGGCTGCACGCCGAGGATCGCTCCGCCGCCGACGAGGCCGCGTTCCGGACCTGGGTCGCCGCCGATCCAGCCAACGCCCAGGCGTTCGATCGCGCCTCGGCGGTCTGGGCCTCGGTCGGCGGCATCGCCGGTCGCATCCAGCGGACGCCCGAGCGCGCGCCGCCGCGTCGCGCGGTGCTGGCGGGCATGGCGGTGGCGGCATTCGGCGGCGGCCTGGCCAGCTGGCGGGTCGCGCGGGCCGGCGTCTACGAGACCGCCATCGGCGAGCAGCGCCGCGTCACCCTGGCCGATGGCTCTCGCCTCTTGCTGGACACCGCCACCAAGCTGCGGGTGCGGATGCAGGACGACAGCCGCGAGGTCCGCATCCACGCCGGCCGCGTCTGCCTGGAGCTGGCGGCCGATCCGCGTCCATTCCTGATCAAGACCGACACCCGTCAGATCACCGCCCACAACGGCCAACTGGACGTGCGCTGCGACAAGGGGACGGCCGCGATCGTCGTCTCCGCCGGCCGGGTCGACATCGATGGCGGCGGCGCGCCCCGCGCCCTGTCGGTGGGCGAGCGGTTGCGGGTCGGCCAGGACGGCGGCGCCGATGCGGTCGATCATCCCAACCTCGACGACCTGCTGGCCTGGCAGAGCGGCCGGGCCGTCTTCCGCGACGCCACCCTGGCCTCGGCCAGCGAGGAGATGAACCGCTACACCGAACGCAAGCTGGTCGTCGCCGATCCCACCGTGGCGGCGCTGCGGCTGAGCGGCGTCTATCGCGTGGGCGACACCGCCGCCTTCGCCAACGCCGTGGCCATGCTGCTGCCGGTCAAGGTGATCCAGACCCCCGACGCCATCCGCATCGACGCCGTCTAAAAAGTTTCACGATTTCGGAAGTGAGGAAGACGCCTCCGAGATCGTCGAGTGGGCGCTCCGGCTTTCGGAGCTGCGCCATTCGGGGATGATCATGAGCGTTGTAAAGCGGCGGGTGCGCCGTTCTTTGGCCGTGGGCGTCGCGCTCGCGGCTCTGTGGAGCGGCGTGGCCGTGGCGCAGTCGCGCCTGGTGCACGTGCAGCTGCCGGCCCAGCCGATGGACCGCGCGCTGGAACAGCTGGCCAAGCAGAGCGGCGCCGACATCCTGTTCACCCAGGACGCGGTGAAGGGCCTGCGCGCGCCCAGCCTGAGCGGCGACTACGACGCCGAGACCGCTGTGCGCCACCTGCTGCAGGGCACCTCCCTGGTCGTCACGCAAGACAGCGCCGGCGCGCTGATCGTGCGGCGCCGCCGCCCTAGCGATGCGCCGGAGACGACTTCGGCGCTGACCGAAGAGCCCGTCCAGGTCGAGGACATCGTCGTCACCGGCATCGCCAACAGCCTGGCCCAGGCCCTGGACCAGAAGCGCAAGGCGACCAACGTCATCGACGTGGTCAAGGCCGAAGACATCGGCAAGTTCCCCGCCCAGAACATCGCCGAGGCGCTGCAACGCGTGCCGGGCGTGTCGATCGTCCGCGACCGGGGCGAAGGCGTGTTCGTCCGAGTGCGCGGCCTGGGCCCCTCGTTCGACATCGTCACCCTGAACGGCCGCACCGCCGCGGTGAACGAAAACGTCCGCGACGGCGGCACCACCGGCCGCCAGTTCCGCTTCGACACCTTCGCCTCGGAACTGGTCTCGGCGGTCGAGGTGATCAAGAGCCCCAAGGCCTCGCTGGACGAAGGCGGCATCGCCGGCATCGTCAACATGCGCACCTTCCGGCCGCTGGACTTCAAGGCGCCGACCGTGACCATGTCGGCGACGGGCAGCTACTCGCAGCTGGCCGACAAGGGTATCGACCCGCGCCTGTCCGGCCTGGCGGCCTGGCAGAATGATGCGGGCACGCTGGGCCTTCTGGCCTCGGCCGTCTATGACGAGCGCACGGTGCGGCAGGACCGCATCATCCAGACCGGCTGGATCGATGGCCGGATCGACGCGGACGGCGACGGCGTCCTCGACCCCGGCACCATCCTGGTCCCCACCGCCAACCGTCCGACCCTGGAGCAGGAACACCGCCAGCGCGTCGGCCTGACCGGCGGCCTGCAGTGGAAGCCGAACGACAACCTGCAGGTCAATCTGGACGCGCTGTGGAGCCGCCTGCAGATCGACTACGATGAGATGACCTATTCGTCGGACTTCCAGACCGCCTCGCCGCGCGCCATCGTGCCGGGCAGCGCGGTGATCATCGACGGGGTCCTGACCCACGCCACGGTCCAGACCAACACCCAGATCGGCCGCGAGGTCTCCAAGCTCGACTACCAGAGCCTGATCCTGGGCGGCAACGTCGCCTGGACGAAGGACAGATGGACCGTCGACGCCGACCTGACCTATAGCCGCGCCTATTCCAACACGCCCAAGCCGATCACGCGCTCGCGTCTGATCGGCCCGGTCGGCCTGGTCACCTTCGACTACGCCCTGGCCGGCGAACGCCTGCCGAACTTGAATTTCGCGGCCAACCTCAACGATCCCAACCTGCTGCCCGGTCGCCGGATCGAATATCGCGTCAACGACTCCCTGGACCACGAAGCCGCGGCCAAGCTGGACGTGATGCGCGAGTTCGGCGACACCGGGATCACCGCGGTGCGCTTCGGCGCCAAGATCCAGGATCGCGGCCGCGACTATCACCGTCGCGACCTGACGCTGCTCAACGGCATCGTCGGCGTCAAATTCCCGATCGAGTTCTTCAACCCCTTCCCGGTGAAGGGCTTCCTCGGCTCGGTGGGCGGCGACCTGCCGCGTGAATGGCTGCAGCCGCGTCCGGACAAGTTCCTGGCCGCTTCGACCGATCTGCAGCAGCAACTGGCCGCCCCTCTGGCCCGGGGCGACCTGCGCAACTCCTACGAGGTCAAGGAACGGATCGCAGCCGGCTACGGCATGGCCGAGTTCAATATCCCGGTCGGCGGCGTGACCCTGCGCGGCGACCTGGGCCTGCGCTATGCCAACACCCGCCAGACCTCGAACGGCTATCTGGACAACGGCACGTTCGCGCGCCCGGTCAGCTTCGTGCGCAACTACGGCAACCTGCTGCCGTCGTTCAACCTGGCGGCGGAAATCACCAACGACTTCCAGATGCACCTTGCCGCGTCGAAGGTGATCACTCGCCCGGCCCTGGCCGATATCGCGCCGCGCCTCTCCACCGCCACCAGCACCCAGCTCACCGCGGCGGGCGGCAATCCGGACCTGAAGCCGTTCGAAGCCTGGCAATACGACGCCACCGCCGAATGGTACTTCGCGCCGTCCAGCGCGCTGATCGGCGGCGTGTTCTACAAAGACATCACGACCTTCGTCTTCGCCCAGACCAAGCCCTTCCTGATCGACGGCGTCAGCTACCAGCTGACCGCGCCGCAGAACGGCGGCGGGGCCTATGTCTACGGCGCCGAGCTGGCCTATCAGCAGACGTTCAAGTTCCTGCCCGCGCCGTTCGACGGTCTGGGCTTCCTGGCCAACTACACCCACACCGAAAGCCAGGGGACCTATTCGACCGCCGCCGGCGTCGTCACCAAGGACGACCTGGTCGATGTGGCCAAGGACAGCTTCAGCGCCACGGCGTTCTACGAGAAGGGCGGCGCGGCCATCCGCCTGACCTATTCGTGGCGCGGCAACGTGCTGCGCGACGTCGGCGGGGCGGGCCTGGCGGCGACCAACGACAAGGCGTTCGGTTCGCTCGACTACGACATCTCCTACGACCTGACGCCGAAGGTCTCGGTCTCGTTCCAGGGCATCAACCTGACGGACGCGGTGCAGTGGAACTACGTCCGCAAGAACCGCTTTGCTGGCTACACCAACTACGGCCGGACCTTCCTGTTCGGCGTGCGCGCCCGCTTCTAGCGCGCCGAAAATCCGGGCGGCGCTCCCCTTCGTCGCCCGGATCCCCCTTCCTTTCGAAGAAAGCCCACGGACATGCGCGTAAGATCGCTTCTGGCCGCCCTGATGCTGTCGGCCTCCCCCGCTCTCGCCCTCGCCGCTTCCAAGGAACCGGCGATCCCGCCGGTCGCCAGCCTGCAGGACGGGACCTGGCTGAAGGGCGACCTGCACCTGCACTCGCGGCACAGCCTGGAATCCACCAACAATCCGGTGAAGAAGATCATCGCCTTCGCCGAGAAGGTCGGCTTCGACTTCATCGCCATCACCGACCACGACAACCACGTGGGCGGCGACGTAGCCCACCACACCTGGGTCGATCCAGAGCTGAAGTCCGACAAGGTGGTGCTGCTCTATGGGGCCGAATGGACCACCCACCGTGGCCACGGCAACGTCTTCTCGGCCAAGCCCTATGAGCACCAACGCCTCTACGACGTGCGTGACGAGCGCGACGCCAAGATCCTGGCGGTCAAGAAGAGCCTGGGAGTCCACCTGTCGGCCAACCACCCGATCGGCAAGGACAATTTCGGCTTCTCCTACGACATCGCCGACTCGATCGAGGTCTGGAACTCGGCGCTGTGGCCCAAGAACGCCAACGCCATCATGATCTGGGACGACATGCTGAAGTCGGGCCGCAAGCTGACCGGACGCGGCGGCAGCGACGCCCACCACGGCGTTCCCGACGCCCCAGCCGACGCCAAGCCCAACAGCGTCCAGGCCACGGCCAACTATGTCGGCACCCCCACCACCTGGGTCTTCGCCAAGACGCGCACGCCGCAAGGCGTGGTCGACGCCCTGACAAATGGCCGGGTCGCGGTCAGCGCCAATCCCTACGCGCCGCGCGTCGAGCTCTATGCCGACCTCGACGCCGATGGGAAGATGGACATGATGATGGGCGACAACGCCAAGCCCACCGGCAAGCCTGTCCACTTCCGCGTCCAGCTGACCGGCAAGGCCATCCCGGCCGACGGCGCCTACACCGTCACGGTGATCAAGGACGGCGACACGTTCGGCAGCTTCCCCGCCAAGGGTCCCAGCCCCGTGGTCGAGTTCGACGACACCCCCGCCACGACGGGCCGCACCTACTACCGCGTCCAGGTCGAGGGCACGCCGACGGCCTATCCCGAGGTCCCCGGCTCCATGGCGCTGAGCGGCAACATGGTCGGCCTGTCGAACCCGATCTATTTCAACTTCGATCCGAACTTCTGAAAGCGCGATCGGGCCTGCCCCTAGAGGCCCTTATCTCCACCAACGAGTGTCGCGGACGGCGAAATCTTGACGCTGTACAGCGCCCACATCGGTTCGATCGCCCGGCTGGCGAAGGTGAAGCACAGGTCGCCGACGCCGCGCCCTGGAACATCGACCTGCAGCTCGGTCAGGGCGCTGTTGCGGGCGGCGTCGGTCAGCGGGACCGTGGCCAGACGTGGCCCCTTGCAGCCGAACCGCACCTCCAGCTCGCCCTCCGGCCGCGACGGCGGCCGCACCGGCAGCGGATCCAGCTTGTTGCCGAGCTGGAAGTTGAACGGCAGTTGGCCGACCGTGACGGTCAGCTTGGCGCCCTTGGTCAGGTCGGCGCTCTTCCAAATCCAGCAGGGATTGAGGATGTCGAGCATGAAGGTCGCGCGCTCGCCCTTCGCGTTCGCCCCGTCGTCCTCGAGGTTCAGGATCAGGTTGTCGGTGCAGCGCGCCAGCTCGTGCGAGCGGCGGGTCAGGGCGCGCTCCGGCGTCACCGCCCATTCGCGCGTCCGGCCCAGCGGATGCTGGTCCAGGAAGGTCCGCGCCTTGAGCTGTACGCCCGGCTTCAGCGCCAGGGCCGCCTTGTAGGGCGGCGACTTGGCGGTCGGCTCCTTGCCGTCGGTGGTGTAGCGCACCTGGCCGACCTGCAGGCCCGTATCGAGCTGGGTGACGATCGTCTCGCTCGGCGTGGCGAAGGACGCTTGCGGCTCGAACGGGACCGGGTCGTAGGCCAGGCCGAGGTCGCTGAGACGGCCCAGGGTGGCGGGCAAACGGTCGGCGAAGCTGTCCCAGTTCTGCTGCTGGCGCGGGGTCCAGGCGTTCTCGGCCAGGGCCGCCAGGCGCGGGAACAGCATGGTCACGGCGCGCTCGTCGGTGCGGATGTGCTCGCTGAACAGCGTGGCCTGCACGCCCAGCACATGCTTGTGCTGCTCGGGCGTCAGTTCCGATGGCTCGGCGTCGAAGGCGTAGACGGTCTTCAGCGTCGACATCTTGCCCCGGCCGGGCGGCTCATCAGGCGAGGTGCTCTGGCGATGGTCGAAATACAGCACCGGTCCCGGCGCCAGCACCGTGTCGTGGCCCTGCTTGGCGGCGGCGACCGCGCCCTCCAGCCCGCGCCAGGACATGACCGTGGCGTTGGGGGCCAAGCCGCCTTCCAGGATCTCGTCCCAGCCGACCAGGCGACGGCCCTTGGCGTTCAGGTGCTTTTCGATGCGCTGGATGAAGTAGCTTTGCAGCGCGTGCTCGTCGGGCAGGCCCAGCGCCTTGATCTTGGCCTGGATGGCGGGGCTGGCCTCCCACTGGGCCTTCAGCGCCTCGTCACCGCCGACATGGATATAGGTCGACGGGAAGATCGCCATCACCTCGTCCAGCACGTCGTCCAGGAAGGCGAAGGTGGCATCGTCGACATTGAAGATGTCGGGATAGACGCCCCAGTCGGCCATCACCTTCTCGGACGCCGGGCGCGTGCCCAGTTGCGGATAGCTGGAGATCGCCGCCTGGGCGTGGCCCGGCATCTCGATCTCGGGCACCACGGTGATGTTGCGGGCGGCGGCGTAGGCGACGATCTCGCGCGCCTGGTCCTGGGTGTAGAAGCCGCCATAGCGCACGGGCTCGCCCGCGGCGGTGAAGCCGGCCGCGCCGACGGGCTGACGCCACGCGCCGTGCTCGGTCAGCTTCGGGTACTTCCTGATCTCCAGCCGCCAGGCCTGGTCGTCGGTCAGGTGCCAGTGGAAGGTGTTGAGCTTCAGGCTGGCCATGCCGTCGAGGATCGTCTTGATCGTCTCGGGGCTACGGTAGTGGCGGGCGGTGTCCAGCATGAGGCCGCGCCAAGTAAAGCGTGGGGCGTCGTCGATCTGGACGGCCGAGACGTGCAGCGGCGCGCCGGCCTTGGGCTGGGCCGCCAGCTGCCACAGCGACACCGCGCCGTAGAACAGGCCGGCCTTGTCCGTGGCGCGGATCTCGGCGCGCTTGGACGAGACGTCCAACGCATAGCCCTCCCCGGCTGGCCCGCCGCGCACCAGCACGACGCCTCCGGTCGCGGGGGCCGCGCCTTCCTTGATGACCAGGCGCACGCCGCGCGTGGCGGCCAGGGTGTCGACCAGCCACTGGGCGGCGACCCGCGCTTCGGTGTCGCCCTGCGCGATCCAGACGGCGTCGCCTGCGCGCAGGGAGAGCTCGCCCTTCAGCGGCGTCAGCTGGGCCGGGGCCGGCGTCACCGCGAAAGCTTGGGCGGCCAGGGCTTGTGCCGGCAGGACGGCGGCGGCGACCACGATCGCGGCGACGGGACGAAGAAGGTTGGACATGATGGACTCCCGAGGTCGGCCGCTTGCCAGCGGCTCTTGATCGTTGGGTTCAAAAGGTTGGGTCAGACGACGAGGCTCAAGCCCAGGACGCAGATCAGGCCCACGACGCCGACCAGGCTCTCCATCACCGTCCAGGACAGCAGGGTCTCCTTCAGCGTCAGGCCGAAATACTCTTTGAACAGCCAGAAGCCCGGGTCGTTGACGTGCGAGAACATCAGGCTGCCCGCGCCGATGGCCAGGACCATCAGGTTGGGATCGACATGGGTCCCGGCCATCATCGGCTGGACCAGGCCCGCCGCCGTCAGGCCGGCGAT
Source organism: Caulobacter sp. GW456-12-1-14-TSB4 (assembly GCF_059424195.1). Classification (NCBI taxonomy): domain Bacteria; kingdom Pseudomonadati; phylum Pseudomonadota; class Alphaproteobacteria; order Caulobacterales; family Caulobacteraceae; genus Caulobacter; species Caulobacter sp. GW456-12-1-14-TSB4. The sequence continues at coordinate 167,157 of NZ_JBWKZF010000004.1, read as the reverse complement.
CGTCGCCGAGCCCAGGGCCACGCGGATGACCATGGCGATCAGCCAGCCCAGCACCAGCGGATGCAGCGGCAAGGCGCCCAACCAGCCGCCCAGTTCGGCGCTGATGCCGCTGTCGACGAAGATCTGCTTCAGGGCCCCTGCCCCGGCCAGGATCAGCAGGATGCCGGCGACGTCCTTCAGGGCGTCGCTATAGCGGTTCATCTGGCCGGTGAACGACTGCCCCCGGAACACGCCCAGGCTGAAAGTCGCGTAGATCAGCGACAGGATCAGCACCACGGCCGGCTGGCCGACGAAGGTGACGATGGTCTTGGCCTCCGAGGGCGCCTTCATCGCGAAGACCAGCGCCGTGGTGGCGGCGATCATCACCACCGGCAGCAGCGCCGTCGTGAAACTGTTGAGCGCGCCGGGCGTAGCGGTCTCGTCCGGTTCGGGCGCGGCCTGCGGCGGCAGGTCGCCGACGGGCACGGCGTTGAAGCGCTTGAGGGTCAGGACCAGCAGCGGGCCGCCGACGGCCAGGGCCGAGATGCTGACGATCAGGCCGTAGCCCAGGGTCAGGCCGGTGTCGGCGCCGAACAGCGCCACCAGGGCGGTCGGCGACGGGTGCGGCGGCAGATAGCCATGGGCGACGGACAGGCCGCTCAGCAACGGCAGGCCGACATAGACCGGCGGCAGGTTGGCGCGCCGGGCGATGGTCAGGATCAGCGGCACCATGACCACGAAGCCGACGCTGTAGAACAGGGGGATGCCGACGATCAGGCCGGTCAGGGCCATGGCCAGCAGGATGAAGCGCAGGCCGACCGCGCCGATCAGGGTGCGGGCGATGCTCTGGGCCGCGCCGCTGTCGGCGATCGAGCGACCGAACATCGCGCCCAGGCAGATGATGGCGGTCAGGCCGCCCAGCATGTCGCCGACACCCTTCTCCATCGACTTGGCCACCTGATCCAGCGGCATGCCGAAGCAGAAGGCCGAGGCCAGAGCGGTCAGCAGGAAGGCGACGAAGGGCGGGATCTTGCCCCAGGCGATCATCACGACCAGCAGCGCGATCAGCGCGACGACTGCGAACACCATGACGATGCGGCCCCAGGATTGGCGGGGATGCTCCCGCTCGAAGGCAAAAAAAGAGTGATTCCCCGGCGCCATGGGGTTCGGAGTACGGCGCCGGGGAATCATAACCCATCACGGCGGGGAGAAACCGTCGGGAGGGCTCTGAACCGACCACGCCACCGGGGAGGCAGTGGTGGTCGGGTCGGACGCGCCGGGGGACAGCGCGCCCTGGGGCCTGTTTGGTCTGACAGGCCCCAGTCTCATGAAGGGTTAGAACTTCAGACGCACGCCGGCGCGGTACATCCGGCCGATAACGTCATAGATGAACGGATTGACGCCCGGGCTGACATTGGTGGTCGGCGAGGCGACCGGGTCCTTGTCGAACAGGTTGTCGATCTTGAAGTAGGCGGTCGTGTTGGCGGTGACCTCGTAAGAGCCGCCGACGTCGACATAGGTCGCGCCCTTCATCTTGTTGTTGTCGATCGTGTGGTGCGCCACCGTCGAGACCGGGCAGGCGCTCGTGCACTCGATGAACTCGTTGCTCAGCACGCCATCGCTGACCCATCGCTCGTAGACGGTCAGGCTCAGCTTGTCCTTGGTCCAGCTCTGGGTGAACGTCGCCTTCCAGTCCGGCGTGTTGCCGGTGTTAACGCCGGCGCTGTCGACCGGGATGGTGCCTAGCACGCCCGAGGTGGTCTCGAAGCTGATGGTGTGCGTGGCCAGCGCCCGCAACTGCACCTGGCCCGGCAGGCCCCAGTCCTCGAGGTTCTTGCGGTAGACCGCCTCGATGTCGAAGCCCTTGTTGTGCAGCGACGCGACATTGAAGGCCTGGACGCGGACGAAGTTGGTGTTCGGCGTGGTGCTGGTCAGCAGCATGGCCGAGCAGATTTCCTGGTTGCCGGCGACGCAGAGATCGACCAGGTCCTGGGCCGCCAGGGTGCTGATCGCGCCCTTCACCTTGATGTCGAAATAGTCGACCGACAGGCTGAAGCCCGGCAGGAACTTCGGCTCGGCCAGCACGACGCCGACCTCGGTGTTGCGGGCCGTTTCCGGACGCAGGTTGTTGTTGCCGACCGTCGACAGCAGGACGTTGGTCGCCGCGCCCTTGTAGAGGACGGTGGCGTTGGTCACGACCGGCGGGGCGAACAGCTCCGACAGGTTCGGGGCGCGGATGTCGCGCGAGGTCACGGCGCGGAAGCGCAAGCCCTCGATCGGGGTCTTCCAGGCGCCGCCGATCTTCCAGGCGGTGACGTTGCCCGAGGTGCTGTACTTGGTCTGGCGGACCGCGCCGTTGATGTTGGCCTCGCCCAGCGTGTCCGACTTCAGGACCGGCACGTTGGCTTCCACATAGCCTTCGACCACGTGATAGTAGCCGTGGCCGCTGTGGTAGTTGCCGGCGTACCAGTTGTTGCCGGCCGTGCGGACCAGAGGGTCGGCCGGATAGGCCCCGTCATACTGGGCGGTGGCGGTCAGGCCGTCGCCGTACGGGTCGGTGATCGTGCGGTAGTCTTCCTCACGCCACTCGCCGCCGAAGGCCAGAGCGACCGGGCCAGCCCAGGTCGAGAGCGGCTCGCCGGTGACGTTGAAGCTGGCGACGCTTTCGATCTGCTTGGAGCGCTGGAACGGACCGTTGGCCGGCAGGACATAGGCCAGGGCGGCCGGGTCCAGGGCCACTTGGCCAATGACGTTCAGCGGCACGCAGCCATTGGCGCGGGCGACCGGGTCGCGGCAGATCGCGATGCCGTTCGGACCCGCGATGGCGTCGATCGCGGCGTTGTAGCGCGAGGTGACCGAGATGTTGTCGACATCGAGTTTGATGCGGTTCGTGCCGAACGCGTAGTAGGCGTCGTACTTCCAGTCCGTGCCGAACAGGTTGTGCTCGCCGCTGGCGCCCAGGACGAAGCGGGCCTGTTCACGCTTGATGTTGACGTCGATCGGGCCAAAGCCGCCGTTGCTGGTGCCGAAGCCGAAGCTGGTGATGCCGGCGGTGGCGCACGAGGCCTTGATCGAGGCGGGAACGAACGGGTTCTCGCACTGGATGGTCAGACCCGTCTTCTCCTCGCCCGTGTTGGGCTGGTTCAGCGAGTAGGCGTCGGCCAGGTTGGCGGTGAAGTAGATCTCGTCGTTGGGCGTGGCCTGGAAGCTGACGCGGCCGTAGGCGACCTTGCGCTTGACGCGCGCGGCCAGGGTCGGCGAGGCGCCGATGATGCCCGACAGGTCGCCGCCCACGCAGAACGGGCTGAAGCAGTTGGTCACCGCGCCCGTGCCGGTGGCGACGCCGTTCGAGCCATACTGGAACTGACGCGGCGCGCCGTTGGCGCCGAAGGCGATGCCTTGTAGCGGGCCGTTCGTGATCAGGCCGTACTTGGCGTACTGGATCTGCTGCGCGCCCTGGATGACGCGGTACTGCGGCAGGCCGTCGGTGGTCGAGCCGATCGGGCGGACCTGGATGACGGGTGAGTTGAACCAGTCGCGGCCGCCAGCCTGTTTCAGGCCGAAGTCACCGGCCAGGACGCCGGCTTCGCGGTTGTACTCGACGCTGCCGATGACGCGCAGGCGACCGTCGAAGAACGACTTGCCGCCGGCGAACTGGGCCACGACCGTGTCGTTGTCGTGATACTTGCTCTCGCCGCCCTCTAGACGGGCCTTGAAGCCCTCGAAGGTCTTGTCGGTGACGAAGTTGACCACGCCGCCGACGGCGTCCGAACCGTACGAGGCCGAGGCGCCGCCCGTGACGACGTCGACGCGCTTGATCAGCAGTTGCGGGAACTGACTGACGTCGGTGACGCCGGTGATGTTGGCCGGCGTGACGCGCTGGCCGTCCAGCATCGTCAGGGTGCGGATGGCGCCGAGGCCGCGCAGGCTGAAGGCGCTGAGGCCCTGGGCGCCGGAGCTGGTGCCGTTGCTGCCCACCGTCTTGCCGGTGCTGCCCTGCAGGGCCGGCATCTGGGTGATGGCCTGGAAGATGTTGGGCTGCGAGGCCTTTTCCAGGTCCTCGGCCGTGACCGTGGTGGTCGGCGTCGGCTGGGTGAAGCCGCGCGAGTTGATGCGCGAGCCAGTGACGACGACTTCAGTGATGGTCGTGTCGTCATTGGCGGTTGGCGTGGCGGCCTGCTGTGCGTTGGCCATCGCCCCCCAGGACAACAGCGCCAGAGCCGATGCAGAACCGGCATAGATACGGCGATTTATCTTGAACAAAATTCCTGCCCCCGTGCTGAGAAGACTATTCCCCTGGCCCCCGGGTGGGAGCACCGACCGCATGCATTACTTTTCTTTTATTCAGCGCTTGAGCACTGATTTATTTATTCCGATCCGGTGAGTCGGGATTGATCTTCAGCGCATCTCTACGAGCACCGGGATCGACTGAACTGAGCACCACGACCAGAATGTGACGAGGTTAGTCACACGCCCTGAACATCGTCAATCGCAAAACATTCATTTATGTAGTGATTATAAAAAATGACATCAAGGCGACATGCACATTGCCATTTTTGCGATATTTTTCAGCCACATAACCGGAGCTCAAAAAATCGGCGCCGATGATATGTCCGCTATCATGAGCGGAAATTCGCCCAGATTTTCAAGGGCGCGAACGATGAGATCGCTACCAGTAAAGGCAAGTCGTGATGGCATTGGCCGCAGACATGCGACCCATTCTCAAATATCCAAACCAATCATGGTCAGAGGAGCGCTCTGCCCGTGAGGGCCGTACGGACAGAGAGCTAATCGCCGATCGGCTGCTGAGGCGCTATTCCGTGCAGCCAGGCGACGCTGCCACGCGCTCGGCGCAACATTTGATGCGCCCGCTCACCCAGGGACGAGGCCACGGCGTAGGCCAAGCGATCGATCACGAACAACTGGGCGAAGCGCATGGGGTTGGGCTGGAACTCCTCCACGCCCGAGGGCGACAGACCCACGTGCAGGCAGATGTCGGCGTCGCGCCCCAGCGGCGAGTCCGCGTCGGTGATGGCGATGCACGCAGCCTTGTAGTGCTTGGCCAACTCCATGCTCTCCTGCAGCTCGCGCGGGCGGCCCGTGGAGGACAGGAAGATCGCCACGTCGCCCGGCGACAGGATGGCGGCCGACATGCGCTGGGCATAGCCGTCGGTGAACACCATGGCCGGGATGTCCAGACGAAACAGCCGGTTGTGGATCTCGCCGGCCAGGGCCGCCGAGCTGCCGCCGATGCCGTAGATCACCACGCGCGCGGCCTTGGCCACGACCAGGGCCGCGGCCTGCAAATCCTTTTCGCTCAAGGTTTCGCGCGTGCGACTCAGAGCGTCGATGATGGTGTCGAACAGCCTGTCGGCCACCGCATCGTCAACGCCCGAGACTTGCACGCCCTCAGTCCTGGCCGGCGCCGGGCGCGTCGCCCGCTCACGCTGGTCGGTCATGGCCTGGGCGTGGGCCAGCTCCTGGATCAGCCGGAACTTCAGGTCCTTGAAGCCCTCGCACCCCACCGTGCGGCAGAACCGCAGGACCGTCGGTTCGCTGACGCCGAGGTCGGTCGCGACCGACCGAACGCTGGCGCGAACGAACTCGTGGGGCGACTTCAGGATCAGCTTGGCGATCTTCAAATCCGACCGCGTCATCGACTCCATCATCGCCTCAAGGCGCGGAAGGATGTCGCCGCCGTCGTCGGAATTTCCAGGTTGATTCACGGACAATTCCCCCACTTCGCGACGCGCGCCTGACGACTGATATCGACAACGATGTCACGCCGCAATCAGCGCCACCAAGCTTGCGATGATAGGAATGATAGTTTTGCTACATTTTCGTTGACACGATTACATTCGACGTGGCTCCTGAAGGCTAACTCGACCTTGAGTCAGGAGACCTTCTTGTCCATCCAACGCATCGGCGCGACGACCACCACCGGCACCGGCGGCCAGGCCCTGCCCTTCTGCCAGGCCACCGTCGCCAACGGCTTCGTCTTCGTGTCGGGCCAGGTGCCGATGGACGAGAACGGCGTCATGGTCGACGGCGGTGTCGTGCCCCAGACCCACAAGGTCATCGAGAACCTGATCGCCATCCTGGCCAAGGCCGGCTGCACGCTGGAAGACGTGGTCAAGGCCAATGTCTGGCTGGACGACGCCCGCGACTTCCACGCCTTCAACCGCGTCTACGCCACCTACTTCGGCGCCGCCCCGCCGGCCCGCGCCTGCGTGCAGTCGCCGATGATGATCGACTGCAAGGTCGAGATCGAGTGCATCGCCCTGATCCCGCAGGCCTGAGGATGACGGTGTCGCTCGCCGATCTCGACAGCCTGCCCCTGGCGCCCGGAACCAAGGCCGTTCCGCTGGACGGCTCGGTCCGCCAGTTGGGTGACCTGGCCAAGCAGGGCCTGAACCTGCTCGGCGGCGACATCCCCTTCCCGGCCGCGGTGCTGAAGCGCGCGGCGATCGACAACAACCTGTCGGTCATGCAGGCCTATGTCGACAGGGCCGGCGCCAAGCTGGCCCCGCACGCCAAGACGACCATGTGCCCGCAGCTGCTGACCCGGCAGATCGAAGGCGGCGCCTGGGGCCTGACGGCCGCGACCATGACCCAGCTGAAGCTGTGCCACGACCTGGGCGCGCCGAACCTGATCCTGGCCAACCAGCTGGTCGGCCGCGCCGAGATCGAAGCCTTGCGCGCCCTCACCACGGCCGCCCCCGATCGTCCCGTCTATGTGCTGGTCGACAGCGCGCCGGGCGTACAGGCGATCTCCGACATCTTCGCCCAGACGCCGGATGCGCCGGCCGCGCGCCTGCTGATCGAACTGGGCATGGCTGACGGCCGCTGCGGCGTCCGCTCGCTGGACGAAGGCCTGACCCTGGCGCGCCTGATCCATGATCTGCCGGGCGTCGAACTGCACGGCGTCGAAGGTTATGAGGGCCTGGTCTTCAGCGACCAAGCCAAGCAGGACGCCGTCGAGGTCGACGCCTATCTGGGCGGCCTGCTAGGCTTCCACCATCGCCTGCGCGCGGAAGGCCTGCTGGCCGATCCAGACAACGCCATCCTGACCGCCGGCGGCTCGGCCTATTACGACCTGGTCGCCCGCGCCCTGGCCGGCGAGACCCCTGGCGCGACGATCGTGCTGCGCAGCGGGTGCTACGTCACCCACGACAGCGGCTTCTACCGCGAACTCTTGAGCCGGATGGACGAGCGCAACGCCGTCGGCCAGCCGCCCCGCCTGAAACCCGCCCTGGAAGTGTGGGCCCGGGTGATCTCACGGCCGCAACCGGACATAGCCATCGTCATGATGGGCAAGCGCGACGTCTCGTTCGACATCCACCTGCCGATGGCCACGCGCTGGTTCCGTGAGGGCCTGCACGCCGCGCCCCAAATTATCGAAGGCGTCGTCACCGCCAAGCTGGCCGATCAGCACGGCTTCCTGACCCTCGCCCCCGACGCCGACCTCGCCGTGGGCGACCTGCTGGGCTTCGAGATCTCCCACCCCTGCACGACCTTCGACAAGTGGTCGGTGCTGCTGGAGATCGACGAGTCCTACGCCGTGCTCGGCGGCCTGAAGACCTTCTTTTGAGTGATCCGGCCTTGAGTGCTCAGTCCCCCCTTACCCGCGTCGCCGACATCGTCCTGAAGGGCGGGCTGGTCATCGACGGCGGCGGCGGCCCGGCGTTCGCGGCCGACGTCGTTCTGGCCGGCGACACCATCATCGCCGTCGGTCCGGACCTGGAGGCTGGCGATGCGCGGGTGATCGACGTCACGGGCCTGGTGGTCGCGCCCGGCTTCATCGACGTCCACACCCACGACGACCTGGTCTGTATCACCCAGCCCGACATGACGCCCAAGATCAGCCAGGGCGTCACCACCGTCATCGCCGGAAACTGCGGGATCTCGGCGGCGCTGCTGCGCTTCGACGAAGCGGTCGACGAGCCGTTCAACCTGCTGGGCGCGCGCGAGGATTTCGCCTACGCCACATTCGCCGACTATCGCCGCGCCATCGAAGCCGCCGCGCCGCGCGTCAACGTCGCCGCCCTGGTCGGCCACTCGGCCCTGCGCGTGCTGTGCATGGACGATCTGCAGCGCGCCGCCACACCGGCCGAGCGCGACCGCATGGACGTCCTGCTGCGCGACGCCTTGGCCGAGGGCGCGATCGGCCTCAGCTCCGGCGTGTTCTACGCGCCAGCCCAGGCGGCCGACCTCGAGGAACTTCAAGCTCTGGCCAAGACAGTGGCGGAGGTCGGCGGCGTCTACACCGCCCATATCCGCGACGAGCGCGAAGGCATCATCGAAGCGCTGAAGGAGGCCTTCGCGGTCACGGAAGCCAGCCGCGCGCCGCTGATCCTGTCGCACCACAAGTGCGCGGGCCTGCGCAACTGGGGCCGCGCGGCCGAGACCCTGGGCCTGATCGACGACGCCCGCACGCGCCAGCCGGTGCATCTGGACTGCTATCCCTACACCGCCGGCTCGACGATCATCCGGCCCGACCTGGCCGACGGCGAGGTCGAGATCCTGGTCAACTGGTCCGAGCCCCACCCCGAGATGGCCGGCCGCACCCTGGCGGCGATCGCCGAGGAATGGCGCGTGACCCAGCCGGAGGCCGCCGAGCGCCTGATGCCGGGCGGCGCCAGCTATTTCCAGATGGCCGAAGCCGACATGCGCGCCATTCTCAGCCATCCCTGCTGCATGGTCGGCTCCGATGGTCTGCCACACGACAAGCGTCCCCACCCGCGCCTCTGGGGCGCCTTCCCGCGCGTGCTGGGCCACTATGCTCGCGACCAGAAGCTGCTGAGCCTGGAGGCCGCCGTCCACAAGATGACGGGCCTGGCCGCGGACACCTTCGGCCTGACGGGACGCGGTCGCATCGCGGCGGGGTTCAAGGCCGACATCACCGTTTTCGACGCCGACACCATCATCGACGAAGCCACCTACGAGACCCCCACCCGTCAGGCCAAGGGCATCGAATACGTGATCGTCAACGGCGGCCTGAGCTGGAGCCACGGCGCGGCCCACGGCGCGCGAGCCGGACGCTTCCTGAGGTCGTAACGCGCGCGGTCCGCCCATCCGGGTCGCCATACTCTCAGACCCACCCGGAACACCCCGGGCAACCTTCGCGGATCGTATAGAAGCAGCCACCAAACGCTTAGGGCCGGCCAGCCATCAAGGTCGCGGATCATCCATCAAGGAGGCCGCGTCTTGGCGCCCCGACCGTCCCTCGTCCGGCTTCGTCCTCAGCAGGCCGTCGTCACCCTCTGCGCCAGCTTGATCCTGGCCGCCTGCGGTCAAGGCAAGCCGGCGACCTCCAGCGTCAAGCCGGCCAAGGTCGAAGCGATCGGCCACGAGACCGAGCTGATGCGCCTGACGCTGACGCCGCAAGCCGAGACCCGGTTGGGCCTGAAGTTCGCGCGGGTCGAAACGGGTTCGGCGCGCCAAACAAGCCTGACCCACGGCGAGATCATGGCCGCCCCGGTCGTGGGCAATCTTCCAATCACCACCAGCCAGGATCTGGGCGCCCTTGCCGCGGCCCAGGCCCGGGCCGACGGCGAGGTCGGACGCCTGACCGCCGAAGCCGAGGTCGCTCGCCGGGCCTTCGAACGCGCCCAGGCCCTGGTCCGCGAAGGCGCCGGCAGCCTGCGGGCTCAGGACGAGGCCGAGTCGGTCCTGGGCGCCGCGCGCGCCAACCTCGCCGCCGCCCGTCAGCAGCGGGCGCTCCTGGGCCCTCGGCTGACCGGTTCGGCTCAAGCCGCCAATGTTTGGGTGAAGGCCTCGGTTTTCGCCGGCGACCTGGCCCGCCTCGATCGCGCCGCCATCGCGGAGGTGCGGACATTGGGCAGCGGCCAGCCGGTGACCGCGCGTCCGGTCGCCGGACCGCCCTCCGCCAGCCCGACCGCCGGCGCGGTGGATCTCTACTACGCCATCGCCAATCCGGACGCTCGCCTGCGCCTGGGCGAGCGCGTGTCCGTCGCCCTGCCCGTGCGGGGTCAGGACACAGGCCTGGTTGCGCCCGCCTCGGCCCTGTTGACCGACATCCATGGCGGCGAGTGGGTCTATGTCCGGATCAAGCCCCTGACCTTCGAACGACGACGCGTCGAGACCGCCAGCCGGCACGGCGACCGCGTCGTGCTGGCGCGCGGCCTGAGCGTCGGCGCCGAGGTGGTCTCCGCCGGCGCCGCCGAGCTGTTCGGCACGGAATTCGGAGCCAAGTAGCATGCTGACCTGGCTTGTTCGAAGCGCGCTGCAGCAGCGCGTACTGGTCATCGCCATCGCCCTGGTTCTGGTCCTGCTGGGCCTGCGAGCGACGCGTGACGCGCCCCTGGACGTCTTCCCCGAATTCGCCCCGCCGATGGTCGAGGTCCAGACCGAGGGGCCGGGCCTGTCGACCGAGGAGATCGAGAACCTGGTGACCGTGCCGCTGGAAGCGGCCGTCAATGGCGTCTCGGGCCTGACGACCCTGCGGTCGAAATCGGTGCTGGGCCTCTCTTCGGTCGTGCTGATCTTCAAGGAAGGCACGGACGTCGCGCGCGCCCGTCAGCTGGTCCAGGAGCGGGTGTCCATGGTTGCGCCGCGCCTGCCGATCAGCGTGCGGCCGCCGGTCATGTTGCCCCCGCTGTCGGCCACCAGCCGCGCCATGAAGATCGGCATTTCCTCCAAGACCATGGACCAGATGGCCTTGTCGGAGCTGGTGCGCTGGACGATGAAGCCCCGCCTGATGGCCGTGCCCGGCGTCGCCAATGTCGCCGTCTGGGGTCAGCGCGATCCGCAGTTGCAGGTGCTGGTCGATCCGGCCCGCCTCAACGCCGCCGGCGTCACCCTGGCCGAAGTGCAGCGCGCCGCGGGCGACGCGGCGGTGATCGGCGGCGGCGGTTTCGTCGACACCCCCAACCAGCGCCTGGCCGTCCGTCACCTGGCGCCGGCCGTCACCGCCGAGGACCTGGCCCGCACGGTCATCAAGCTGTCCGGCGGCGCGCCCGTCCGGCTGGGCGACGTGGCCCAGGTCGTGCGCGGCCACGCCGCCCCGATCGGCAGCGCCATCATCAATGACGGCCCGGGCCTGCTGCTGATCGTCGAGAAGCAGCAGGGCGGCAACACGCTGGACGTCACGCGCGGGATCGAGGCGGCCCTGGCCGAACTGAAGCCCGGCCTGACCGGCGTCGAGATCGACTCGACCATCTTCCGCCCCGCCACCTTCATCGAGCGCTCGATCGGCAACCTGACCAACGCGCTCTGGTTGGGCTGCGCGCTGGTGGCCATCGTGCTGATCGCCTTCACCCGCGACTGGCGCTCGGCGACCATCAGCCTGGTGGCCATCCCGCTGTCACTGCTGGGCGCATCCCTGGTGCTGGCCTGGAGCGGCGCCAGCATCAACACCATGGTCATCGCCGGCCTGGTCATCGCCTTGGGCGAGATCGTCGATGACGCCATCATTGATGTTGAGAACATCGGCCGCCGCTTGCGCCTGAACAGCGCCGCTGACGCCCCTCTCCCGCCGCTGCAGGTGGTGTTGCAAGCCTCGCTGGAGGTGCGCAGCGCCGTGGTCTTCGCCAGCCTGATCGTCATGCTGGTCTTCCTGCCGATCTTCTTCCTGGATGGCGTCTCCGGCGCGTTCTTCCGCCCGCTGGCCACGGCCTATGTCCTGGCGATCGGCGCGTCACTGCTGGTGGCCCTGACGGTGACGCCGGCGCTGTGCCTGTTCCTGCTGCCCGGCGCCGCCGAGCGATCGCGCGAGCCGGGCTACGTGCGCCGAATGAAGGCTCGATACCGCGCCTTCCTGCCCGCCATCCTGCATCGCCCCGGCCTGGCGGTCGCGATCATCGCCGGCGGCCTGATGCTGGCCGGCGTCGGCTCTCTGTTCACCAAGGACCAGTTCCTGCCGAACTTTCGCGAGACCGACTTCCTGATGCACTTCGTCGAGAAGCCCGGGACCTCGATCGAGGCCATGGAACGGGTGACGATCCAGGCCTCGCGCGAACTGCGCTCCATCCCGGGCGTGCGCAACTTCGGATCCCACATCGGCCGCGCCGAAGGCGGCGACGAGGTCTATGGCCCCCACTTCACCGAGCTGTGGATCAGCCTGGATGAAAAGGCCGACTACGACGCCAGCGTCGCCAAGATCCAGGAGGCCATCGACGGCTATCCTGGCCTCTATCGCGACGTGCTGACCTATCTGCGCGAGCGCATCAAGGAGGTGCTGACCGGCGCCGGCGCCAGCATCGTGGTCCGCATCTACGGGCCCGAAGTCCAAGGTCTGCGCGACACCGCCCAGACCGTGCGCGCGGCCCTGGCCGACGTGCCGGGCGTCACCGAACTGAAGGTCGAGCAACAGACCTTGATCCCACAGATCCAGATCCAGCCGCGCGCCGAGGCCCTGGCCGCCTATGGCCTGACGCCCGGCGAGGTGCGCCGCGCCGTCAGCACGGTGATCGCCGGAACCAAGGTCGGCGAGGTCTATCGCGACCAGGTCAGCAACGATGTCACCGTCTGGGGCGTCCCGGCCGTGCGCGGCGACCTCCACGCGATCGGCGACCTGCTGATCACCACGCCGCAAGGCGCCCAGGTCCGGCTGTCGGAAGTGGCGCGGGTGCAGGTCGCCCCCGCTGCCAACGAAATCAAGCGCGAGAACGGCTCACGCCGCATCGACGTCACCCTGAACGTCGCCGGCGGCGATCTCGGCGCCGTCGCGCGGGCTGTCGAGGCCAAGGTCGGCGGCTTGCGCTTCGCCCAAGGCTACCATCCCGAGGTGCTGGGCGAGTATGCCGAGCGACAGGCCTCGTCACGTCGGTTGGCCATGCTGGGAGGTCTGTGCTTCCTGGGCGTGCTGCTGCTGGTCTGGCTGGAGTTCCGCTCCTTGCGGATCACCGCCCTCGTGGCCGTCAGCCTGCCGTTCGCCCTGCTGGGCGGGGTCGCGGCGGTTCTGCTATCGGGCGGGACCATGTCGCTGGGCTCTGTCGTCGGCTTCGTCACCGTGCTGGGCATCTCGGCGCGCAACGGCATCATGATGCTGAGCCACTTCCAGCACCTGGAGCGACATGAAGGCGAGACGTTCGGCCCGGGCCTGATCCTGCGCGGCGCCGAGGAGCGGCTGGCGCCGGTCCTGATGACCGCCGCCTGCGCCGCCTTGGCCCTGCTGCCGCTGGTCATCAACGGCGACAAGCCCGGCCACGAGATCGAGCACCCCATGGCGCTGGTGATCCTGGGCGGGCTGGTCAGCTCCACCCTGCTGAACCTGCTGCTGATGCCGACGCTGTACGGCCGCTTCGGCCGCGCTCCGGAACCGAAAGGCCTGGCCCGATGAGGCGCTCGCTCTCCATCCTGGCGATGTCGGCGGCGCTGACCGCCTGCGCGACCACGCCGCCCGCACCCTCTGCTCCTCCCGCTGCAGCGTTGGCGCCGTTCGTCGGGACCCAGACGGCGGACGTACTTCCTGGCGCGCCACCGGAGCGCTGGTGGCGGCTGTTCGATGATCCAGCGCTGGACGCCCACGTGCAGCGCGCTCTGGCCGCCAATCTCGACCTGCGGGTCGCCTTGGCCAATCTGGAGACCGCCCGCGCCGCCACGCGCCTGTCCAACGCCGCGCGCCTGCCCTCGACTGTGCTCGAGAGCGGCGCGGGTCCACAGCGCGCGGATCGCCAGCCCAGCACCACCGCCGTCCCCAAGACCAGCTATGAGCTGGGCGCGGCCGTGGCGTTCGAAATCGATCTGTTCGGACGCCTGCGCCAGGCCGCGCTTGCCGCCGAGGCCGACGCCGAAGCGGTGCGAGCGGCTCACGACGCGGCGGCGGTCACCGTCGCGGCCGACACGGTGGGCGCCTATCTCGACCTCTGCGTGGCCAATGCCAGCCTGACCCTGGCGCGAGACCTCGCGGCGAACCAGCAGAACGCCTTGGTCTTGGTCGAGGAACAGCTGAAAGCCGGCGAAGTGTCTCCCCTGGAACAGGCTCAGGCCGCAACCCTGCGCGACCAGGCCGTCGCGGCGATCCCCGACCTGGAAGCCGACCGCCGCCGCGCGCTGTTCCGCCTGGCGACGCTGGAAGGCCTGCCGCCCGCCTCGGCCACGAGCTTCGACGCCTCGTGCCCAGTGATCCCGCGTATCGCCTCTCCCTTCCCCGTGGGCGACGGCGCCGCCCTGCTGGCGCGGCGTCCAGACATCCGCGAGGCCGAGCACCGCCTGGCCGGCGCCACGGCCAGGCTTGGCGTCGCACGCGCCGATCTCTACCCCCGCGTCCAGCTGGGCGGGTCGGGCGGTCTGATCGGCGGCGGCAGCGACGCCTTCCTGACGCCGCTGGTCACCTGGGCCTTCCCCAATCAGGCGGCGATCCGCGCCAGGATCGGCGGGGCGGATGGCGCGCGGGCCGCCGCCCTGGCCAGCTGGGAGCGGGTCGTGTTGCGAGCGCTGGAAGAGGTCGAGACGGCGCTGTCGGACTACCAGGCGCGGTCGGCGCGGCGCGAGACCCTCGCGGCCGCCGCCAGATCCAGCGCCGAGGCCGCTCGGCGCGCCCAGGCCCGCCATCGCCTTGGCGCGGATACCTATCTGGTCGTCATCGACGCCGAGCGCACCCGCAACGCCGTCGCCTTGCAGTCCCTGACCGCCGAGGCCAGCGTCGCGCGCACCCAGGTGGCGGTTTTCCGCGCCCTGGGCGGCGGCTGGGAGGTCGCTCCCGATGGCTCCGGACGCTAGACTGCTCGCATGAAGATCCTGATCGCCGAAGACGACGAAGAGACCGCCGCCTTCCTGACCCAGAGCCTGCGCGAGGTCGGCCACGTCACCTCCCTGGCGACCTCGGGTAATGACGCATTGTTCCTGGCCACCAGCGAGACCTTCGACGTCATGGTCCTGGACCGCATGTTGCCGGGCCTGGACGGCCTGTCGGTGCTGAAGATGCTCCGCGCCGGCGGGGTGCGCACACCGGCCCTGATGCTGACCGCCGTCAGCCGCATCGTCGATCGGGTGGACGCCCTGGAGAACGGCGCCGACGACTATCTGATCAAGCCCTTCGCTTTCTCGGAGCTGCATGCGCGGCTGAACGTCATCGCCCGCCGCCCCGCGCCGCCGGAAGCCGAACGGGCGCTCACCGTGCTGGACCTCGAACTGGACCTGCAAAAGCGCATCGCGCGCCGAGGCGGCCGGCGCCTGGACCTGCAGCCGCGCGAGTTCACGATGCTGGAAGCGCTGATGCGCAACGCCCATCGCGTCATGACCCGCACCATGCTGCTGGAGCAGGTCTGGGACTTCGACTTCGATCCGCGCACCAACATCGTCGAGACCCACATCAGCCGGCTGCGCGCCAAGCTGAACGCCGGCTTCGCGGAGGACGCCATCATCACGGTGCGCGGCTCTGGCTACATGATCCGCAGCGAATGATCAGAAGCCTTCCGCGCTCGACCACAGGCCTGGTCGCCCTGGTGGCCGCCGTCCTCGCCATCACCACCATCCTGCTGGGTTTCGCGGTCTATACGGTGTCGCACGAGGCGCTCGAGCGGCAACTCGATCATCGGATCGCCGTGGAGACGCATGGCCTTCTGACGCTGCACCGCCATGGCGGAATCAAGGCCCTGGCGAGCGGGATCCATCAGCGCGAAGCGACCGAACGCAGCGACGGCATGGGCTACATCCTGGACGACGCCCGAGGCCAGCGCCTGGCCGGCGCGCTGCGGGCGGCGACGCCGGCGCCAGGCTGGCTGGAATTCCTGCATTCGGACGACGGGCGCACCTCGCAGGCCCTCACGACCCGCCTGCCCGACGGCGCTCGACTGACCGTGGCCGCGGACCGCACACCGATCGGCGAGATCGACCTGGCGATCCTCAAGGCCTTCGGCATCGCCTTTTCGCTGATGTTGGCCGCCGGAGTCGGGGGCGCATGGCTGCTGGGCTCGGTGATCCGACATCGCCTGGCCCGGATCACCACCGCCGCCGAGGCGATCATCGACGGAGATTTGGCCCGTCGCGTGCCCCGCGACCTGGCCGCCAACGAGTTCGACGACCTGGCCGCGACGCTCAATCGCATGCTCGACCGCAACGAGGCGCTCTTGGAGAACCTGCAGCAGGTCTCCAGCGACATCGCCCACGACATGCGCACGCCGCTGGCCCGCCTGCGCAACGTCCTGGACACCGCCCTGCGGCAGGACCTGAACGCCGACCAGGCGAAGGACGCCCTGGGAAACGCGTCGCGGCACGCCGAGGAGCTGCTCGACCTGTTCGCCGCGCTCCTGCGGATTTCGGAGATCGAGAGCCTCCAGGTCCGCGGCGCATTCCAGCCGACCAGGCTGTCGGACGTCGCCGAGCGCTGCATCGACGCCCTGCGTCCGGATGTCGAGGCCGACGGCTACGTCCTGGCGGCCGATCTGGCTCCGGACGTCGTGCTGGACGGCGACCGGCACCTGCTGTCCCAGCTGATCGTCAACCTGATCGAGAATGCCGCGCGCCATACGCCGCCAGGCAGTACGATCCTGGTCCGCCTGGAGCGCACCGAGGGCCATGCCGAACTGTCGATCAGCGACAATGGTCCGGGCATCCCGACCGACCTGCACGCTTTCGTGCTTCGCCGGTTCTCACGCCTCGAGCAGAGCCGAAACAAGCCGGGCAACGGTCTTGGCCTAAGCCTGGCCTCGGCCATCGCCAGGGCGCACTTCACCGAATTGCGCCTGAGCGACGCCGCCCCAGGCCTGAAGGTGTCACTGTCGCTTCCGCTGCAGGCGCCCAGTCGCGCCCGCTAGCCGACGGCCCAGTCGATCGCCGCGTCGAACAACGCCAGGCCCGCGGGCGAGAGATTGGTGAAGGTGTCGTTGTCGAGGAAGAACATCACCCGCCGCGCGGGAGCCAGGGCCTCGTAGTCCATGGTCGCGCCCTTCTCGTAGCCGAAGATCGCCGCCTTCTCCGGCTCGCCGTACAGCGTGGCGATGGTCGTGGCGCCCAGGCCCGGCTTGCCCCAGCTCATGCCGGCCTGCTTGACGTAGACATTGGCCACGCCGGCCGGCAGCCCCGCCGCCATCGGGTGCGGCGCGTTGACGGTCCAGACGTAGCGCTCCTTGGCCGCCGAGCCGAAGTCGGCATCGTGGCGCTTGCCCGTCATGGCCAGGTCGTCGAGGGCGTCGTTCTCCCACAGCAGCAGCGGGACCGGCGACTGACGCCAGCCCGCCGCCAGGTCCTTGGCCGAGACGGTCGAGGACATGACGACGAGGTCGAAACCCTTGGCCATCGCCGGGTCCGCGTCCTGGTTGGCCAAGGCGACCGTGAAGCCGCGGCCGACAAGATGCTCTCGCACCTTGTCGTCCACGGGTTGATTGGGCCCTCCGGATTGGACGACCAGCAGCACTTTGCGGCTCTTGGGCGCGGCGATCACCGGGCCAGCCAAAAGGCCCAGCGCCAACCCCGCCAGCACCCGGCGGCGGCGAACCGAACTCGACGTCGAGGACGGGGTCATACGCACAGCTCCTAGAACTCGACCGAGGCGGTCAGCGAGACGCGACGGGAGTCGCCCATCGAGACGCCATACTGGTTCACGGCCGACGGATAGTAGAGCTTGTCGAACAGGTTCTTGACGTTGAACTGCCACTTCATCTTCTGCCCGCCGACATGGGTGTCATAGGTCACGAAGAGGTCGGCCGTCGTATAGCTGGGCAGGAAGAAGGTGTTGGCCGAGTCCCCCGCCCGACGGCCGACATAGTGCGCACCGACGCCCGCGCGCAGACGATCCGAGCCCAGGGCCGGACCGAAGTCGTAGACCGCCGAAAGCGAGGCGGTGTTCTTGGCCACGTTCCACAGCTGGTTGCCCTTGTAGAGCGGGTCCTGCGTCGTCTCGGCGTCGGTATAGGCGTAAGCGCCGATCAGGCTGACGCGTTCGGTCACCTGGCCGGCGACGTCCAGCTCCACGCCGCGCGAGTGGGCCGCGCCGGCGGTGCGCCAATCGGTCAGCTTGGTCACGTCGTTGAACTGCGAGACCAGCACATTCTTCTTGTCGATGTCGAACAAAGCCAGGGTCGCGGTGACACTGCCTGGCAGGTCCAGCTTGGCGCCGACTTCCCAGGACTTGGACGTCTCGGGCGAGAAGCCGTTGTTGAGCACCACGCCGCTGGACAGCGGCGCGATGGTCGAGGCTGGCTTCAGCGACTGGGTGTAGCTGCCGTAGAACGAGACGGTGTCGCTCTGCTTGTAGACGAGGCCGAAGCGCGGCAGCCAGACCGAGTCCGAGGTGTTGGTGTTGATCACGAACGGGCGGCCACGGCCGGCCAGCTGGCGCCAGTGCAGATAGCGCACGCCGGCCACGGCGATCCACTTGTCGCTGAGGTGAACCGAGTCCTGGACGAACAGCGACTGGTTCAGCAGCTTGTCGGTCTGGGCGCTGTCGCTGGCCGAGACGGTGGCCGACGGGTTCTCGGTCCCATAGATCGGGTTCTTGTAGTTGAAGACCGTCTTGGTCGCCTGGCGCAGCAGGTCCTTGCGATAGATCTTGCGGCGCTCCATCTCGCCGCCGAACTGCAGGTCGTGCTGCAGACCGAACAGCGTCGCCTTGCCATCGACATACAGCGTGCCGTAGCCGTCGGTGCTGCGGGCGCCGTGGGTGGCGTCGTTGCTGCGCGAGACGACGCCCGTGGTGGTATTGATGCCGCTGATGCGCAGCTGGTTGGCGTCGTAGGCTTCCTCGTTGTAGCTGAGGCTGGAGTGGATCGCCCAGCCGCCAGCCAGCTGATGGTCGATCGAGAACTGGGCCAGGTAGGTCTTGCCGTCCATGTTGTTGAACGGCTCGTCCAGGCGGCGATCCTTGGGGATGTCCAGCGGCTTGAAGGTCTGCGGGTTCAGCGGCGTACCCCGGTCGAACGGGGTCAGGTAGTCGCGATACTCCAGCCACAGCACCGCCTGGGTGTCGCGGCCATAGTAGGCCACCGACGGCGCGACCAGGGTCTCCTGGTGGATGCCGGAATTGCGCCAATAGGCTTCGTCGACATGATCGACCACCAGCCGATAGGCCAGAGCGCCGGCGATCGGACCGGTGGTGTCCAGCGTCACGCCCGCGCCGTCGCGGCCATGGGCGTAGGTCGAGCCGGTCACCGACAAGGTGGTCTTGCGCTTCAGCTGGGGCTTCTTGCTGACGACGTTGACCACGCCGCCCGGGTCCATGATCCCGTACAGCAGCGACGATGGGCCCTTCAGCACCTCGACGCTCTCGGCCGCGGCGTTGAAGCCCCGCCCCTGCACCAGCGGCATGCCGTTGTGCTGGATCGAGCCGTCACGATTGCCGCCGAAGCCGCGCTTCATGATGGTGTCCTGGGTCGAGGCCAGGGTGTTGCCTTGGGTGATGCCGCTGACATTGCCCAGGGCGTCGTCCAGGTTCTTCGGACGCTGGTCGCGCAGCACCTGGGCCGAGACGACGTTGACCACCTGAGGCACGTCCAGCAGCGGCGTGCTGGAGCGTAGGGTCGAGGCGTCCGGCGTGGGCTTGTAGCGGTCGTCGGCTTCGGTCGGGACCGGCGCGGCGCGCGCCACCACTCGCACTTCCGACACCGAGGTGTCCGGCGCCGGCGCCGGCGCGGCGGCCTGGCCGGCGGCCTGGGCGACCATGGGGACCAGCGACGTAGAGGCCACGAGGCACAGGCGGAAAAGAGCGGTCGAGGGGGTCATGACGTACAGGTCCAGGTCTTGAAAGCGATAGGCAGTTGCAATGGAAAGGCGCGCATCGGCCCTGAGCCGCGCCTGGCGAATGATCAGGCTGGGAGCGCGGCTTGCTTGCGTGCGCGGGCTTGAGCGGCCCTGCGACGGCCGAAATAGAGGAGGTAGCCGGTGACCGGGAACAACGGCATCAACAGCGCCGCCAGCATGAAGAGGATCGCGCCCGGCAGGCCGAAGAACGAGCCCCGGTGCACCGACAGGCGGGCGGACGACATCCGCTCGCCCAGCGGCTTGTCGGCATAGCGCTCGTCGGACTTGATCGCGCCGGCGGCGGTGATCTTCAGCTCGTCCCACGCCCGCTCGTTGGCGGCGTCCTTGGGCAGCAGCCGCATGCGCACGGCGTCGCCGGCCGCCTTGGGCAGGGTGATGATGGTCTGGGTCGCGCCGGGTGCGGCGGCCAGGGCCGCGCGCCAGGCCGGATCCAGGCTGATCGGGCCGCTCTTCTTGGCCTTTTTGCCAGCGGCGTCGGCGGGCTTCTTGGCGGCGGCGGGCGCTTCGGCCTCGGCCTTGCCGGTCAGGACCCGCTCGAAGCCGGCCTTGTACCAGTCATAGGACCAGGTCAGCCCCGTCAGGGCGATCGTGAGATAGATCAGGAAGACCCAGGTCCCAGCCACCGAGTGCAGCGACCAGTACAGCCCCCGCTTCTTGAGTTTCAGGTTGGGCTTCAGCCAGATTTTCCAGTCCAGCGGCCGCTTGGGCCAGCGCAGATAGAGGCCCGAGATCGCGAAATAGATCAGGCTGAAGGCCGCCGCGCCGGTCAGCTGCCGGCCGATCCCCTCCCCGTCGCCGGGCAGCAGCATCCAGCGATGCAAGCGGCGCACCGTGGCGAAGAACGCTTCACCCGTCGCGCGGCCGAGGATCTGGCCGCTGTAGGGGTCGAGATAGAGCTTCTGAGCGCGCGGCGCGCCCTTGACCTGGAAGGTCACCTGGGCCGAGGCGCCGGGTTTGCCGCGCAGGGTCAGGCTGGTGGGCTTGGCGCCCGGTGTCTGGACCACGAAGCGCGCCAGCAATTCATCCGGCGTCAGCACCGGGGCCGAGCGCGGGGCGACATTGACGACGCCTGGGCTCAGCGCCTCCATGATCTGGTCTTCGAAGGCCATGGTCGCGCCCGTGACGCCCATCAGCGCCAGGACCACACCCAGGGTGATGCCGAGCAGCCAGTGGGCCTGGAAAACGAGCCAGCGAAACTTGGAAGCCATGGTGAACCTGCCGCCGCCGATCGCAGCGCGGGCTCCCTAGCGCCGTTTTCTCATGCGATCAATTCGCAATCGCACAATCCAACTCCTCCGACACCCGATCTGGGCGATGCGAGCGAACGATAGGCAGCGCCAGCCGCGCCAAGCGCCCGCTCGAACAACGCCAGGAGACGCCCTAGGCGCGCTTCCAGGATGCTGACGTCGGACGCCAGCCTTTCAGCTCGCCCATCGCGGAAGGGTCATGTACGGGACTTCCAACGCCCCTGCCTACCGGCGCGACCTCTTCGGAACTTACGCCCCGCCCGTGCTCTTGAAGCGCGGCGGTCACCCTCCCCTACAGCACGACCGAATAGAGTGAACTGAAAGGACGACGACATGGCTTTGCTCGACGAACTCAAGGCTGACCAACTCGCGGCGCGCAAGCTGAACGATCGCCTGAAGGCCGACGTGCTGACCACCTTGATCGGCGAAGCCACGCAGATCACGACCGAGGAATTCAAGCGCGGCGTGACGGAAGTCACCGACGAAAAGGTTGTCGCGACCGTCGCCAAGTTCTTGAAGAACACGAAGCTGACGCTGGAAAACCTCGCGACCGAACGCGCGCGCCTGATCGAAGCCGGCGCCGACGCGTCGAAGGTGGACGAGCGGACCAAGGCGGCCGAAACCGAACTGGCGATCCTGTCCTCGTATGGCCCCAAGCAGATGACGGAGTCGGAACTGCGCGAGGCCATAGACGACTTCCGGGCCAAAAATCCCGACGCCAACGTCGGGATGATCATGGCCCACCTGAAGACCAGCTTCAGCGGTCGGTATGACGGCAAGACGGCCAGCGCGCTGGCCAAGGGTTAGACGGAAGGCGACTCCGCCATCCAACGCTTTGAAGTGGGCGTGAATTTACTCCCACTCGATTATAAACAAAGTAAATATCTATCTGAATTTTAAAGGCTTTTTCCCAATACAGAAACAGTTGCCGTCGCCCAATACGTCAAAATCGTTAAGTACATCTAAGTATATGAATTTTCTGCGCTTTCAAAATGACTCACAAAAGCGTGATTAGTCTGAATTTCGGCGTCCCGATTGCGAACGCGCCGCAATGAATGTTTCAGAACGGTGAGAAGCTAGCAAGTGCTCAGCCGGTGACGTTGGAGCATTCTCGCGACGAGAACCAACCCCGGACATCGCGAGTTCTTCCAAGATGGAACAGCGCTGGCCCACCCGGTTATGGATCGTAAGGCACGGTCAGAGCGCGGGTAACGTCGCGAGGGACGCGGCGGACGCGGCTGGTCTCGCCCGTATCGACATCGCCGATCGCGACATGGACGTCCCCTTGAGCGACTTGGGGCATCAGCAGGCGCAGGCTCTTGGGCGCTGGTTCGCCAAACTGCCCGAAGACCAGCGCCCCTGCACGGTCATGTCGTCTCCCTATCGGCGCGCGGTCGAAACCAGCCAGTCGGTTCGGGAAGCCGGCGGCCTCGTCAAACCGGATCGCAAGTTCTGTGTGGACGAGCGCCTTCGAGAGAAGGAATTCGGTGTTCTGGATCGCCTGACCAGGCATGGGATCGAGCAGCAGTTTCCCGACCAAGCAGAATTTCGACGCCTGCTGGGAAAGTTCTACCACCGCCCGCCTGGCGGCGAGAGCTGGTGCGACGTCATTCTACGCCTGCGCAGCCTGCTCGACACCTTGAGCCTTCACCACGGCGGCGACCGCGTCCTGATCGTCGCCCATCAGGTGGTGGTGCTTTGTATGCGCTACCTTCTCGAAGGCTTGAGCGAGGAGCAGATCCTCGCGATTGATCGCCAAGCCGACATCGCCAACTGCGGCGTCACCGAATATCGGTTCGATCAGCAAAGCGGCCCCAGCGGCGAGCTGGTCCTTCATCGCTATAATTTTACGGCGCCGCTCGAAGAGCAGGCAGCGCCCGTCACCGCCGCGCCCGACGCCAACGTGGCTGCCCGATGAGCGAAGTCGCCGCGCTCGACGCTGCTTGGATGCGCATGCATCCGCTTCCCGAGCCGGGGGATGGGGGCAAGCACGGGCGTGGCCAGGTTCTGGTCGTGGGCGGCGAGGCGGAGTTAGCCGGCGCGGCGATGCTCGCCGGCGTCGCAGCTCTACGGGCGGGAGCCGGCAAACTACAGGTGGCGGTCGCGCCGGCCGCCGTGCCTGTCCTCAGTGTCGCGTTACCCGAAGCGCGTATCCTGGCGCTCCCGCCAGATCCGGTGGGGGCAGTCGCCGACCTCGTCACCGACCACGCGTCGCGCTGCGATGCTTTGCTGATCGGCCCGGGCATGTTGGATGACAAGGGCGGACGCGCGGCGGCGCTCCTCGCGCTGGATAGTCGGCGGCCGATCGTCATCGACGCCGGCGCCCTGCTGGCCGTTCCGAACGCCCGGCCCCAGCCGGGCTTGGTGCTCACGCCCAATGCCGGAGAGATGGCTCGACTGCTGCAAGTGGAAAAGAGCCAAATCGACGCCGATCCACTGAGCGAAGGGCGACAGGCCGCGCGTCTTCACGACGCCGTCGTTGTCATGAAGGGCATGGTGACCTTCGTGATCGATCCCGATGGTCGCGCCGCGCGCTATGCCGGCGGCGGTCCGGGGCTGGGCGTGTCGGGATCGGGCGATGTGTTGGGCGGATTGATCACCGGCCTGCTGGCGCGCGGCGCTTCACCGTTCGAGGCCGCATCGTGGGGCGTCTTCCTGCACGGCGAGGCTGGCTCGCGACTGGCCGCCAAGATCGGCAAGCTCGGCTATCTAGCCCGTGAGATCGCCGACGAAGCGCCGTCAATCCTGGCGAGCTTCTAACCCTCCAAGGGCGTTAGCCGTGCAAGCTCCCCGTGGCGCGCCACGAGGCTCACGGGCTTACCGTGAACGAAGAGGCGCTCGACCTCGATCGCCGTCCAGCCGTGCGGCAATACGACATCAGCGCGCGCCCAGGTTTCAGGTGGTCCCTCGGCGGGCTCCAGCCTCGGGAAACCCAGCAAAAGACTGGTGAGAAACCCGCCCATATTGGCGAAGAACGGTCCCGCGCGGGGCTGCTCGGGGAAACGATCTGGCCGATACTCCATGATCTGCGAGAAACGGCCCGTCTCAAACTTGGCATAGCCTTCTTCGAGCATTTGCAGCGAGAGCGCTCTGTGCCCGGTCCGCGCCGCCCAAGCGCCGTAGAGCGCCGATAGCATCGGGCTTCCCAGATAAGCGTCGGCCTGGTCGAGGTAGAACGCCAAGGTGGCTTGTTCGTCCTCTGCTGAGAGCGGAAACCCGAATGGCCAGATCCCCATCAGCGGGTCAGGTGTCGCGCCCTTCTCCTCGGTCCTGCGATAGCCATCGTGCGACACCACGACCCCGTCACGCATTGGGATCGCCATGGAGTCGGCAATCGCCCGCCATTCAGGGTTCACCGAGCGCCCCAGGCGCTCACCACAGCGGATAGCGTCTTGCAGCACCACGACCGCCGCCATGTTGGTGAAGGCGGCGTTGTCGACGAGCGTCTTTCGCTCGGCAATCCCCATCGAGGCGCGGATTTCATAACCATTGGCGGCCCGATGCGTACGCGAGACGATCCAGTCGGCGACGCCCGACAATACCGGCCAAGCCTTAAGCCGGCGAAATTCGCCCAGGCTGGTGATGTCGGCATAGAGTGCAAAGGCGCGCGCGACATCCAGCGAGCCGTGGTCTTCGTGCCAGGCGGCCGTTCCCGGAAGAGGCGCGACCTCCTCGCCGCAAGACGGTGAGCTCTCCCACGGAAACTGCACGCCCCGCCGCCCCATGAGCTTGGCGTTGGCGCGGGCGCCATCCAGGCTCCGGAAGCGGTAGTCGAGCAGACTATCGGCCGCCCAAGGCTGGACGAGTGTCAAGACTGGGACCGCGAAGGCCTCTATGTCCCACATCACGTGGCCATAGTAATAGTGGTAGTCGTGCCAGGTCGCGAGACCGAA
The DNA here is from genome assembly GCF_059424195.1 of Caulobacter sp. GW456-12-1-14-TSB4. Lineage (NCBI taxonomy): Bacteria > Pseudomonadati > Pseudomonadota > Alphaproteobacteria > Caulobacterales > Caulobacteraceae > Caulobacter > Caulobacter sp. GW456-12-1-14-TSB4. Next base: position 142,376 of record NZ_JBWKZF010000004.1, on the reverse strand, counting down.
GATCGAGGTCGAAGCGCACGACGACGGATGCACGGAACTGTTGAGGTAGAAGAACGCGGCGTCCGCAAGCGCCTGCCATCGCTCCTCGGCTCCGATCAGCCGAATACGGCCTCTCCAGAGCTCGTCCCACACCGCGCGGTTTTCGTCACGAAGCGCTTCGAAACCGTCGAACTTGGCTTTGGCGACAAGGCGCGCGGCCTGCTCGTCGGGGCGCGTATGCATGGCGCTGGGGACCAGGCTGGTGACCTGGCGAAGCGTGTAACGCGTGCCGGCTCGAGCCCTGAAGGCATAGAGGCTGCTCAAGCCTCCGGCGTCTAGGGCGGGTCGCCTGGGTTCAGCCGTTTCGGCCTCGCCACCGTTCATCTGCGTGATGTAGGCCAGGCCCAGACGACCAATGCCGCCGGCCGACTCCCAAAGAAGGCTTCCGTCGCAGTGCGCTGCGTCCTCGCCTGGAGTCTGGCGCAGGAACCGCAGCGCCCGCCCCAGCACCCCAACCGTCGAGACGCCAGCGCGCAGTTGCAGCTCGCAAGCGCCGTCGACCTCCACGGTAACGTCCTGGCAGACGAGCGTCGGGTCTTCGCGACTGGCGAAGGTCACCACCGAACACGCCAGACCCCGGCCTCCCGCCGTGAAGGCGAACCGACTCGTCAATTCCCCCGTGGCGAAGTCGTAGGACTGTTCGAGGTCAGTGACTTGGTGAGCCATATCCGAGAGCCACACACCCTCGATCGCGATATCCCCCGCCAGGGGATAGGGCGCGGGCGCGGCCGCTTCGATCCGGCGCTCCGGATCCTCGCCCGCGTAACCGCTCACCAGCGCCATGCCGGCGCGCAGCGCCTGAGGGCGCACGCGGAGGCCAACAACGCCATTGCTCACATAGGCGGGTAAAGCGTTATCGCTGTCTCCTAAGACAGGCGAAGGGCTGATGGGCTTGGACATGCAGCGCTCAACCAATCGCCATCGCCGCGAACATGGCCACGGTAGCCGCCGCCATCACTGCCGTCGCCAGCCAGCCAAAGCTCTTCAATGCGGGTCCAGCGATGAACCGGCCCATTTGGTCTCGTCGCGAGACGACGACCATCATGACGATCATCATCGGGACAGCGATCACCCCATTGACGACCGCGCTCCAGAATAGGGCCTTCATCGGATCGATGTTCAAGGCGTCGATGCCAACGCCAAGCAACGTCGCCGCGCCGATGACGCAATAGAAGCCCACCGCTTCCCACGGCTTGTTGTCGAGGCCACAGGTCCAGCCGCGGGTCTCGCCCACCGCATAGGCCGCCGAGCCCGCCAGCACCGGGACCGACAACAGGCCGGTGCCTATGATGCCCAGGCTAAACAGCAGGAACGCGAACTTGCCGGCCGCCGGCTCCAGCGCCTTGGCCGCGTCCGCCGCGGTAGCGATCTGGGTCTTTCCCGCCGCGTGCAAGGTCGCGGCGGTGGCGATCATGATCGCCAAGGCGATTATATTGGAGACCGCCATGCCGAAGAAAGTGTCCAGCCGGATGCGCCCCATTTCACGCTTGGCCTGCTCGGGAGCCTCTTTCAACGGCTTGGCCGCAGCATCGTGATCGACGTCTTCGACTTCTTGAGCCGTCTGCCAGAAAAACAGGTACGGGCTGATCGTCGTGCCGAAGAGCGCCACGATGGTCGTGATCGCCTCCTTGGATTTCAGCATCGCCAGGTCGGGCATGAAGAGGCCGCGGCCGACCTGCGCCCAGTCCAACCGCACCACCAGAACCACCGCCACGTAAGCGAACAGGACCAGCGTAAGCCACTTCAGGATTTTGACGTACTTCTTGTAGGGAATGAACATCTGCAGCAGCAGCGAGGCGACCGCGAAGGCGATGGTAAAGAGGTGAGCGCCCCCGCCCGCCAGGAGCTGACCGGCCGCGCCCATCGCCGCCAGATCCGCACCGATGTTGATGGTGTTGGCGACGAATAGCAGGGCCACCAGCCCAGTGACCGCCGCCCGCGGGATCACCGCGCCCATATTGTGCGCGAGGCCTTTGCCGGTGACCCGGCCGATCTGACCGCTTACCAGCTGGATCGCCGTCATCAGCGGGTAAGTTAGCAGGAGAGTCCACAGCAGGCCGAACCCGAACCTCGCGCCGGTCTGGGAGTATGTGGCGATGCCGGAGGGATCATCGTCGGCCGCGCCGGTGACAAGGCCCGGCCCTAGCTGCTCGAAAAGAGCGATCGAGCGAATGCGACGACGAAGGCCGCTCACGCTAGGCCCGTTGAGGTCGATGTGCCGGCCACGAGGTCACCCGATAGAAAGCTGATCACCAAGAAAGCGTCGCCGCTGGGAACGTTCCTCTCGCATCAAATGGTGGCGGCTAACGCCTGCGACGCACGTCAGGGCAATGTCGTTAGCGCCAAGCTTGCGACCCGCACCAAATGTCTGACGGAAGGGCCATGCCCGCCGCGCTCAGGACCTTGAGCGCTTGAAGGTATCGCCGACCTCTGCAGCGTCGGGGCCGTCGGGGCCGGCCGAGCGCTGCTCGGCCTTGCCCGTTTTCACCACGTCCTTCTCGCTCACTAGGCCCGGCCGTTCGCCGAGCGGCTCGGCCGCATTGGCTTTGCGGCCATCGGTGTTGGCATTCTGCGTCATCTATTTCGTCCTTTGTCCTTGGGCTCGGCGTCGAGCGCCTCGATTTTTATCAGTCCGCGCCGTTGCCCGGGTCGTCAGCCGTCGGGTCATGGGTCGCATCCGTCTTCTTGTTGGGATCGAGCGCTGGCGGGGGCGGAGCCTCAAGGCCAGCGTCTCGCTCCGCGGGCGCCTCATTGGGTTCTGGCGTCATGACTTTCCACTTCCAGGTTCGGCCATCTTGCGATGCTGCTCTGCCAGGACGCTCTGGGGTGTCACCGCCGCCATCGCCGCCTGCAGCTTGTTCTTGAAGCCGGCGACGACATCGCCCTCGCCCTTCTGCATGGCGCGATATCCGGTCAGGGCCACGTCGGCGGGATTGGCCTTCTTGGGATCGGCGCCGACCTTCGTGTCCAGCATGTCGGCGCGCTCGAAGAACTCGGTGTCGGTAGGCCCGGGCATCAGGCAACTGACCGTGACGCTTGTGTCCTTGAGTTCATTGCGCAGGGCCCAGGCAAAGCTGTCCAGGAAGGCCTTCGTGCCGTTGTAGACGGCCTGGAATGAGCCTGGCATCAAGCCGGCGATCGAACCGGTGATGAGGATCTTGCCGTGGTCGCGCTCGCGCATGGGCCTGGCGATCTTCTGGATCAGATAAACTGTCCCGGTAATGTTGGTGTCGATGACGAACCGGGCCTCGGTCCAGTCTTGATCGAGGAAACCATGACCTAGGCCGCGGCCGGCATTGGCCATCAGCGCATCGACCTGCCGGTCGGCGATCACGGCCAACAGCGCGTCGACCCCTTCGGTGGTCGACAGATCCACCTGCAGGGCTTCCACCTTGCCGCCGAGGGTTTCGAGTCCGGTTTGCGCCTCGACGATATCGGGCGCATCGGCGGCGATCACCAGATCGTAACCGTCCTGTGCGGCCAGGCGGGCGAGCTCGTAACCGATACCGGACGAGGCGCCGGTGACAACGGCCAAGGGGCGAATGTCGTCGATCATCACGCGGCTTCCTTCTGCCAGTCAGGCTTGAGCACGACCTTGGTGACCTCGTTCTGGTTCTCCTTGAACATCTTGTACCCGTCGGGGGCGCGCTCTAGCGGCAGGCGGTGGCTGATCAGGAAGGTGGTGTCGATGACGCCCTCGCCGATCAGGTCCAGCAGCGGGCGCAGATATTTATGGACGTGGGTCTGGCCGGTGCGGATCTGCAGGCCCTTCTCCATCAGGGCGCCGATCGGGATCTTGTCGCCCATGCCGCCATAGACGCCGGGGATCGAGACCCGGCCGCCAGTGCGGCAGGCCATCAGGACTTCGCGCAGCACGTGGGCGCGGTCGGTGCCCAGGCGGGTGGCGACCTTCACGGCGTCGACGACGTTGTCGATCGAGAAGCCGTGGCTTTCCATGCCAACCGCGTCGATGCAGGCGTCGGGACCGATGCCGCCGGTCATCGACATCAGCGCCTCGCGGACCTTGACGTCGTGGTAGTTGATCACCTGCGCGCCCAGCGACTTGGCCAGCTCCAGGCGGTGCGGGTGGTGGTCGATGGCGATCACCTTGTGTGCGCCCTGGATCAGGGCGCTCTGGATCGAAAACAGCCCGACCGGGCCGCAACCCCAGACCGCGACAGTGTCGCCCGGCTCGATCTGGCAGTTCTCCGCCGCCATCCAGCCGGTGGGCAGAATGTCGGACAGGAACAGCACCTGGTCGTCGTCCAGCCCGTCCGGAATGACGATCGGCCCGACGTCGCTGTAGGGCACGCGGACATATTCGGCTTGGCCGCCGGCATAGCCGCCGGTCATGTGCGAATAGCCAAACAGCCCCGTCATCGGCGTCCCGTAGGCGATCTCGCCAAGGTCCTGGGTCTCGGCCGGATTGGAATTCTCGCAGCCCGAGAACTGCTGCTTTTCGCAATGGAAGCACTTGCCGCAGGCGATCACGAACGGCACGACGACCCTTTGGCCCTTTTGCAGGGTCGAGCCGGGTCCGGTCTCGACGACCTCGCCCATGAACTCGTGACCGAGAATGTCGCCCTTTTCCATCGAGGGAATGAAGCTGTCGTAGAGGTGCAGGTCCGAGCCGCAGATGGCGGTCGAGGTGATCTTGATGATCGCGTCGCGGGGATTGACGATCTTGGGGTCGGGCACGGTGTCCATGCGAACGTCGTGTTTGCCGTGCCAGGTCAGAGCGCGCATCGGCGTCTCCATGAAAAGAGGTTGGAGGTCAGCCTTGCGGCGCGGCGTCTTGGGTCTTGGCCGTGGAGATCTCGCCGGTCTCCATCAGCTGCTTGAAACGGCGCAGTTCGCGGCGCGCCTGTATCTTCGGCTCCTTTTGGAAGAGCTTGGCGATCAGTTTTCCGAGGTCTCCGCCCGGCGGCTCGTAGACGATCGTGGCGGTGACTTCCGTCCCTCGCCCTGGCGGGGCGTCCTTGAACTCGACGCGGCCGGCGTTCTTGATGTCGGCGCCCTCGGCGGACTCCCAGGCCAGCAGTTCGTTCTCGACCTCTTCGGTGAGAACGCTGTCCCATTCGACCGTCTTGCCGGCCGGGGCCTTGACCACCCAGTGCGAACGACGCCCGTCGCCAGGGGTGACGCTCTCAACGTTCTCCATGAAGAGCGCCAGGTTCCGGAAGTCGCGCCAGAAGGCGTAGAGCTCCGCACGCGGACGATTGATGGTGACGGTGCGGCCCACAAGCGCGGCTTCATGCCATCCGCGCTCCTCGGCGACCTCGTGGGCGATGTCGCGTTGATGGACCGCGGCGGTCAACGGCGCGTCGCTGTCCAGCGCGCGGGCGATGGTTTCTTCCGACATCTTCGGTCTCCCGGGGTTTGGCCGATCAACCGCCTCGCTCGAAGTCTTGTTCCAAAGGCCAAGGTTGAAGGCGCGACCGCCTATCAAATGAAAGCGCCAAGCGACCGGGAAATTCGCTAAGCTCCGAATTTGCTGGCTTTTCGCGACGCCGCGCTACGCCGACAGCCCGACATTGGAACGGGGGTCGAGCGCCTCCGTTTGAGCTGCTCGCCGCCTGAAGTGCGGCCCACACGATCAGGGAGGAAACGACGATGTGCGATCCGCGCTCGCGCCGAGCCTCCGTTCAGCTGTCGGAGTAGCAATCATGTTTGGTGGCGACCGCCTCTCGCGCCTTGGCGCTTTTTCCCCGCAATTCCCCGACGCCGACACCTTGCACAAGGGGTTGGCCCACTGGAATCACCGCCGTCTATCGCCCGAAGCGCCGACCGAGACGTGGCGCGACGACATCGACGAAGAGCGACGTATGAAGCGCCTGGAGGGCGAATACGTCGAAGCCTTCCGCGCGCATATCCAAGATCTGGTCGCCGACGTGCCGACGGACGCCGAGGCCTTCGTCGCTTGGTTCGAAGCGTTGAAGGATCACGGCCCCGGCCAATGGGATCCGCTGTTCGACTGGCTGGAAGCCTCGGCGTCATTCGAAGACCTCAAGTGGTTCCTGACCCAAGAGGCGGCCGGCGAGGCTGGGTTCGACGACCTGGTCGCCCTGACCCAGGTCAAGATTCCCGACCGCGCCAAGCTTGAGCTGGCCCGCAACTATTGGGACGAGATGGGTCGGGGCAATGCACGGGGCATGCACGGCCCGATGCTGGAGCGAACGACCGCCACCCTGGGCATCGCCCCGACCATCGACACCACCCTGTGGCAGTCGCTGTGCCTGGCCAACACCATGACCGCCTTCGCTACGACGCGGCGCTACACCTGGCACTCGATCGGCGCGTTAGGCGTGGTCGAGCTGACCGCCCCTACCCGCGTGGCCTGCGTCGACGCCGGGCTCAAGCGCGTGGGGGTCTCTCCCGAAGCGCGCAAATACTTCGCCCTCCACGCCCACCTGGATGTCGAGCACTCCAAGGCCTGGAATGCCGAAGCGCTTGTTCCGCTGGTTTCGGAAGATCCGAGCCGGGCGCGCTTCATCGCCGAGGGCGCGCTGATGCGCCTGGTCTGCGGCGAGCAGTGCTTCGACACCTATCGCGCGCACCTGTGGGCCCACACCCACCCGCTCGTCTACGCCGCGGAGTAAGCGCTATGGCCAGCGTGTTCGATGTCTCGCCCTATGATGGCGGCTGGTGCGTGAAGATCGCCGACACTGGCGAGGTTCTCTTCTTCGATGCGCGCCGCCGCGCGATCGCCCAAGCCCGGCGGCTGGCCCAGTCGTGGCCGCAAGCGGTGGAGGTCAAGGTTCACGGCCGCTGCAGCCCTGAGCACGAAGCCTGGACGCCAGCTCCGCTCGACTTTGCCTATCCTCTCGGAGCGCCGGTATGACAGTTGCGCTCAAGCGCGTGGCCTCGGCGCGCCTTTTCGCAAGCACCGCGCCAGAGGCCGCGCAGGCGATGATCCGGTTCTTGATCGCGCCGACCGACGCTGGCGCATGGCTCTGGCGGACATTCGACAAGGATGGCGGCGCGCGCAGTCAAGGCCTGGCGGCATCGCGCAAGCAGGCCGCGGCCTTCGTCATCCGCGACATCGTTCAGGCATGCGAACCGGTGGCGTCCTCCGTTCCCGAGCTTTCCGCGAAAGCCGCCTGACATGCGGGTTCTCGAAACCGCCACCTATCGCGGACCTCACCTCTACGCCAGCCGGCCGATGGTGCGCATCCAGCTTGACCTAGGGGCGCTGGAGGCTTGGCCCACCAACCGGCTCGCGGGATTTACCGACCATCTCTTGGCGGCGCTGCCCGGACTTGAGGCGCATGGCTGCTCCTACAAGGCCCATGGCGGTCTGGTGCTGCGGATGCGTGAAGGCACATGGCTTGGCCATGTGATCGAGCACGTGGCGCTGGAGCTGCAGAAGATGGCAGGGGTCGAGGTCGGGCGCGGTAAGACCCGTTCGGTCAAGGCCCGTCCCGGCGTCTACAACATTCTCTATGTCTATGAGGGCGAGGGTCTGGGTCGTGCGGCGGGACGAGCTGCGATCGAACTGGTTCACAGTCTGCTGCCGCGCGACCTTCAGGGCGTCGAAGGCCTCGATCGCATCGCCCCGCCCGCCGGCGACCTGACCCCGCCGTTCTTTGACCTGCGCCACACACTCGACCATCTGCGCGCCATCGCCCGGCGTGAGATGCTCGGCCCGACCACGCGTTCCTTGGTCGTCGCGGCGCGCCGCCGCGGCATCCCGGTCCAGCGGCTCGACGAGCAGAGCCTGATCCAGCTGGGCTGGGGCGCGCGGCGCAAGCTGATCCGCGCCAGCATCACCGGCCAGACCAGCCATATCGCGGTGATGACGGCTGGCGACAAGGCCCTGACCAAGACCCTGCTTGCGGCCGCCGGCCTTCCTGCGCCGCGCGGCGGCGTCGTGCGCACGCTCGACGAGGCGCTTGCCCAGGCCAAACGGATCAAGGGGCCCGTGGTCCTTAAACCTCTGGACGGCAATCACGGTCGAGGCGTCAGCCTGGGCCTGGAAACGCCCGATCAGGTGCGATGGGGCTACGAGCAGGCGATCAAGCACGGCCGCCGCGTTATCGTCGAAGAACAGTATGTCGGCCGCGACTACCGCATCCTGGTCATCGGTGGCCAGGTCACGGCCGTGGCCGAACGGGTCCCGGCACAGGTCATCGGCGATGGGGCCAGCACCGTGGCCCAATTGATCGAAGCCGTGAACCAGGACCCGCGACGCGGGGCCGGCCACGAGCAGGTGATGACCCGCATCGTCGTCGATGACCAGGTCCGCGAGATGTTGTCGCGGGTCGACCTTTCCTTGGACGCCGTGCCTGCGTCCGGCGCCGTGGTCGTCCTGCGCGCGACCGCCAACCTCTCGACCGGCGGCACGGCGATCGACCGCACCGACGTCATCCACCCTGACAATGCCGCCATCGCCCGCCGCGCCGCCTTGACGGTCGGGCTGGACGTGGCCGGCATCGATTTTATGGCTCCCGACATCACGCGGTCTGTTCGCGAGACCGGCGGCGGCATCGTCGAGATCAACGCCGCGCCCGGCTTTCGCATGCACCTGGAGCCTTCCGAAGGCGAGCCACGCGACGTGGCCAAGGCCGTGGTCGAAAACCTTTTCCCGCCCGGGGCGCGCAGCCGTGTCCCAATCTGTGCGGTGACCGGCACCAACGGCAAGTCGACCGTCGTGCGGATGGTCGCCCGCATCGCCCGTGAGATGGGCAAGACCGTGGGCCTGACCAACACCACCGGCGTCTATGTCAACGACGAGAAGATCCTGGACGCCGACGCCAGCGGCCCCAAGAGCGCGCGCATGGTGCTGCGCGATCCGACCGTCGAGGTCGCGGTCCTCGAAACCGCACGCGGCGGCATGCTCCGGGAAGGCCTGGCCTTCGACCGCTGCGATGTCGGGATCGTGCTCAATGTCTCGGCCGACCATCTCGGCCTCAAGGGCGTAGACACCTTGGAAGACTTGGCGGCGGTCAAGTCGATCGTTTCAGAGTCCGTCTCCCGGCGGGGCGTCAGCGTCCTGAACGCCGACGATCCGCTCACGCTTCGGATGGCGCGACACGCGGGCGGGCGCATCGGCTACTTCACCTTGAAGGGCGGCCTGGAGATGAGCCCGTTCCTTCAAAAGCATGTCGCCGAAGGCGGCCTCTTGGCGGCGTTGGAGCCCTCGGTTCGGGGCGGTGAGCTGGTGCTGCACGACAAGGGGCAGCGTTGGTCGCTGATGCACGCCGATGCGCTGCCCGCCAGCCTCAATGGGATGGCGCGGTTCAACATCGCCAACGCCCTGGCCGCGATCCTGGCTGGACACGGCCTGGGGGCGACACCGCCGACCATGGCCCGCGCGCTTGGCGCCTTCACCTCGTCGCACGCCGAGAACCCGGGGCGGTTCAATATCCACGACGCCCATGGTTTCAGGGTCATCGTCGACTATGCCCACAATCCCGGCGCCATGCGCGCCATGGGAGACCTCGTCGCCCAGCTGCGGCCCCAGGTCGGCCGCGTCATCGGCGTCGTCAGCATCCCTGGCGATCGGCGTGACGAAGACATCTTGGAAATGGGCGCCATCGCCGCCGAGATGTTCGACGACTTGATCTTCCGCGAGCTTCCCGACGGACGTGGCCGGCCCGCAGGTTCGGTCGTCTCGCTGCTCACCGACGGCGCCTTGCGGGCTAGTTTTCCCGATGAGCGTATCCATCGCATTCTCAGCGAAACGCGGTCGGTCGATGCGGCCTTGCGCATGGCCCGCCCCGGCGACCTGGTGCTGGTTTTCCCGACGGCGGTCGATGCGGTCTGGAAGCAGGTGACCGCCTTCCAGCCGACAAGCGCGCCAGCGTCGCTGGCGGGCGAACCGGAGGTCGCCCTTGCCTGAGGCCCGCGTGCGTGACGGCCATTGGGCGATCATCGTGCATGGCGGAGCCAAGGACATTCCGCCTGGCCTGGAGCAAGCCCACCGCGACGGCTGCCTGCTGGCGCTCGCGGCCGGCCAAGCGATCCTGGAGGCCGGCGGCAGCGCTCTCGACGCCGTCGAGGCGGCGGTCCGCGCCCTGGAGGACGACCCGACCTTCAACGCAGGCTATGGCGCTGTGCTCAACGCCAAGGGCGATGTCGAGCTCGACGCGGCGATCATGGATGGCGCGACCCTGAACGTTGGTGGCGTGGCGGCGGTCAGAACCCTGCGCCACCCCATTTCGGTGGCGGCCTCCATGCTGGCGGAGAAACCCGTGCTGCTGGTTGGCGACGGGGCCGAGGCCTTTGCCCGCGACCACAACGGCGAAGTCTGCGACCCCGAGGACCTTGTGGTCGAACGCTCCGGCGACCCCGGCTGCGATACGGTCGGCTGCGTGGCGCTGGATCGCCTGGGCAACCTGGCCGCCGGAACCTCGACGGGCGGCCTGACCGGCTGCCATCCAGGACGGGTCGGCGACAGCCCCCTGCCCGGCTGCGGCCTCTACGCCGACAACGCCGTTGGTGGGGTGTCGCTGTCGGGCGAAGGCGAGAGCCTGATCCGCACCACCCTGGCCGCCCATCTCATCAGCAGTCTCGAGGCCCTCCCCCCGGGGCCGGCCATCGCCGCGGCCCTGGACCGCCTGGCGCGCGTGGGCGGCGAGGCCGGACTGATCGTCATCGACGCCGACGGACGCATCGACTGGGGGCACAACAGCGCCCAGTTCGCCGTCGCCCACGCCAGCGCGCAACACCCCGCTCAGGCCTTCGTCAATCGGGCGCAGGACGTCCAGAAAGACCATGCATGACCACCGCTTCGACCGCTGACGGCCCGCTAATCATCATCGGAGGGCACGAGGACAAGGAGGGCGAGAAGGTTATCCTCAAGGCCGTCGCCGAGCGCCTGAAGGGCGGCCGCCTCGTGCTGGCCACCATCGCCTCGCACGCCCCCGAGGGCTACTTCGAGACCTACCAGAAGGCCTTTGCAGCGCTCGGCGTCACCGATCTCGTCGAGCTCTATATCGAAGACCGCGCCGAGACCCACCAGGCCGACAAGCTGGCGCTGCTGGACAATGCCGCCGGCGTGTTTTTCTCCGGCGGCGACCAACTGCGGATCAGCAGCCAGATCGGCGATACCCCGATCGAGGCGCGAATCCGCGAGATCTGGCGCTCTGGCGGTGTTTTGGCCGGCACGTCGGCCGGCGCCTCGGTGATGAGCGACACCATGATGGTGCGCGGCGCCAGTTCCGAGACCCATCGCATCGGCGACCTACAGATGGCGCCGGGCCTTGGCCTGGTGCGCGACACCATTATTGACCAGCACTTCGCCGAACGCGGCCGCATCGGCCGCTTGCTGGGCGCTGTAGCGCAAAGCCCGCGTGTGCTGGGCGTTGGCATTGACGAGGATACCGCCATCGTCCTGGAGGGCGACGACTTCAAGGTGATCGGCAGCGGCGCGGTCTATGTCGTCGACGCCGAGGGCGTCAGCGCCTCCAATATCGCCGAGGCTCGCGCCGAACGGGCGCTTTCGATCTTCGACGTGCGTCTGCATGTGCTGGCCAGCGGCGATGGTCTCAACCTGACGACGCGCCGGCCGCACGGCCAGCCGCAAGCCTTGGACTAGGGGCGCGCGATCACCGCCCCGACCGCGGCGATACGCTCGACGTCGGCGTAAGCGTCGCGACGCAATTCCCCGGCGAAGATGTCCGGGTCCAGCTCCTCGTAGGTCAACCGGCAAGGCGCGCCGGCGACCATGTCTTCCAGGGCCGCGCGCAGGGCGTCGATGCCGCCGTCGAGGATCGCGCTGCCGGTGTAGAGCACCAGCCGGCCGCCCGGCGCCAGGCGGTCGAGCGCCTGGCCAGCCCAGTCGAGCGCCAAGCGCGCGCCGTGCATGTCGCCACCGTCCTTGTAAGCGCGCCCGGAAACCCCCGCGACATAGGGAGGATTGGCGACGATGAGATCGTAAGGACCGTCCAAAGCGGCCATGCCATCGCTGATGAGGGTTCGCGCTGGCACGCCGTTATAGGCGGCGTTCACCGCCGCCAGCGCCAGCGCCGCGCCATTGACGTCGCCCAGCTCGACCCGGGCGGCCCGGTGGAGGCGGCCGGCGACCAGGCCGCCGACACCCGCGCCGCAGCCGATTTCGGCGAGGGCCCCGACCTGGCGACCGGCGGTGGCTTGCGCGATGAAGCGCGCGAAGCGGTAGGAGTCCGGGCCCAGGAACACCGCGTCGCTGGCCGTGGCCGGAAAGGCCGAATGCAGCAACAGCATCCCCGCCAGCCGCGATACGCGCAGGACGCTGCGGCAAACCTCCCCGTCCTCAACCAAAATGCCAGCGTCCTTGGCCAAGGCCAGGATGGCTGGGTCAAGATCGGCGCTGGCCACGGCCTGGCTCCATCCGAAGACCGCCCGCAGCGGCGCGGCCCGCGAAAGACGCCGTTCGGCGCCGCGGCGGCTCACCGATGGGGTCGGGGTGACGAAATCATAGCCCACCGCATCCAGCGCCGCTAAGAGCGCCAGCAGCGCATCGGGCTTCAGCGCGTCTCCGCGGCCCGCGGGGTCTTGGCCAGCGCGCGCCGGCGGCGCCAAAGGCGAGTTATGATCATTCCACACGTGCGGCCCCGCTGTCGCATCACGCGCCGGATCGGAAGCTCCGTCGTTGCGATGATGGCCTGCGCAACGCGGCGCCGATCACCGTCGTTCCGCCATGATCATTTGACCGCCCAGCTTCAGACCGGGTCGCTCTGCAGGCGCAGGTAGCCGGGATCGAATTGGCCAAGCTGCGCCAAGGCTGTCCAGTCGTTGATCATCACTTGCCCGCTCTTCCACTCGACCACCCCTTGCCGGCGCAGCTCCATCAACACGCGGTTCACATGCACTTGGGTCAGGCCCAGAACATCGCCAAGATCGACCTGGGTCATGGGCAGGGCGAATTTGAAGTCGCTGGCCAGGCGGGCGGCCTCCAGGCGGACATAGAGCTCGCACATCAAGTGCGCCAAACGGCTGGCGGCGTTCTGCTGGCCCATGGTCACCAGCCACTGGCGATGGATGGCGCCGTCGACCACGGTCTCCAGCCACAGGAGCCGGGTCAGGTGGGGATGCTGTTCGGTGAGGCGACGAAGGTCGTCATGGGCGGCTGGCGCGATGACACAGTCCGACAAGGCCAGGACCCCGTGGTCCATCTGGCGCATCAGCAGGCTGTGCAGGTCGACAAAATCGCCAGCGACATTGATTTCGGTCAATTGTCGCCCCCCGCTCGGGGTCACGCTGAAACGAGCGCAAAAGCCGCTGACCAGGAAGGTGCTGAAGTGGGGCCGATCGCCCGGCTCGATCAGCGGCCTTCTGGCGGCGACCGCGCGCGTGGGTCCCAGCAGGCGTGTCAGGGCCTCGCGCTCGACCGGCGAGATCGCGTCCCGGCGGTTCATCTTCTCAATCAGTGGCGCGATCGCGGCGGATAAGGACATTGCATGCGAGGCCAGAGGCCCTCCCCAAGGAAGCCAGCGGCCCATCAAAAGATAAGAGCCGATAACCTAGATTAACGCGCGTCTCGATCGATCCGCCTAGATTCTCCGCTCACCCGGAGGTTCTCTTGCTCGCCCCACTCATCTTCGTCGGCGTGGCTAACGATCTTAGAACGACCTTCGTCGACTTCGACATCGACGCCATGGATCCCTCGCAGCACGCGCGCAGCTTGCTCGCCGAGCATCGCAGCTGCGAGCGCATCGAGATTTGGCGCGAGGAAAGTTGCATCGCCGTCGTCTCGCGAATGGGTTCGGACCAAGCGTCTTGAACCGTCTTTTGATTGCGAGCCTCGACCGCTTCGGTCCGCTTGGCGAAGGCCTTCGCGAGCGGCTGGCCGCGTGCGTCCTCAAGACCGAGACGTTCGAGGCCGGCGAGGTCATCGCCCCGGCCGGCGGTCGCGCCCAGTTACGCCTCCTGGCGCGGGGTCTGGCGGTCAAGCAGACGGTTCTCGCCGAAGGGACGCGCCAGATCTTCAGCGTCGCCACGCCCGGCGACCTGATCGATCTTGCCGGCCTTTTTGTTGGCGCCGATCATGAGATCAGGGCGCTGGCGCCCTGCGAGGTGCGCCGCCTCGGCGCCCGCGAGCTTCAGGCCCTGCTGCACGACCAGGCCGGACTGCTGGCCGCGCTCTTAAGGGCGGTGCTGACGGAGGCGCGCACGCAACGAAACTGGATGGTCAGCCTGGGCCGGCGGTCCGCCGCAGCGCGCACGGCCAACTTCTTCTGCGAGATCTATTGGCGTCAGAAGACCCTGGCCCTCGCCAAGGATGGGCGCTGCGCCCTGCCCGCCTTGCAGATCGACATCGCTGACGCGCTGGGTCTATCGGTTGTGCATATCCACCGCGTGCTCCGCGGCTTGCGTGACGATGGCCTGGCGGTGGTCAAGAACGGCGTCCTGCAGATCCTTGATTGGGATCGGCTGGCCGCGCTTGGGGAGTTCGACCCCGAGGCCTTCCGGCCCCAGACCGACCTTGATCGCGGCGCCGCGCGACCAACTCCGCCCGCGCCCGAGCTTTAAGCCGTGGCCAGCCGATCAATTGATACCCCCATTGGGGCATTTGGAACGCTCGGGGGCGCGGGGGTTTGCGTCTAGGCGGCCCCTCCCGGCGAGGCCTTCGATGGTCAGACCGCTTCGCGATAGGGGCGAAGGTAGGTCGGGTCAAATTGGCCAGCCGCCATCAGCCGCGCCCGATCGAGGATCCGGATATGACGCCCCTGCCACTCCACCACCCCGGTCGCGCGCAGGGCCTTGATCGTTCGGCTCAGGTGGACGGCGGTCATTCCCAGGACCTCGCTAAGCTGGACTTGGGTCAGCGGCAGCTCGAAGGCATCCTCGACCGCCAAGCCGACCAGCTCGAGGCGGGCGGTCATCTCACACAGGAACCGCGCCAGACGTCCATCGGCGTCCTGGCCCCGGCCAAGCAGCCACTCGCGGTGGACAGCCCCCTCCAACGCCGTTTCCAGCCACAACAGGCGCGTCAGATGGGGATGGTCCTGGGTGATGCGCAAAAGCTTATCGTGGGGCGCGGCGGCCGTGACGCAGGCCGTCAGCGCCACCACCCCGTAATCGAGTTGCGGGATCAGCAGACCAAAGAGGTCGATGAAGTCGCCGGCGACATGGACCGACAGGAAAACCCGACGGCCATCGCGCAAGATTCCATAGCGCCCGCAAAAGCCGGAAAGCAGCAGGGTGGCGTGATCGGGTCGCCCCCCGGGCCTGATAAGATCCACGCCCGCGCGGTGGCGGCGCTCAGGCTCCAGCACGCTGGCGAGCAGGTCGCGCTCTGTGGTGGTAAGTTCGTCTCGAAGGTTAAGCTTGGCGATCAACCGATCCACCATCTACGCCTCCATCGTCCATCAGCTCCTGTTCATCCCGACGCGCCTAGCGTGTGGCCATGAGCACCTTTCACTTCGAAATCGACAGTGACGGCGCGACGACCACCGAAATCGTCGAGGCAGCGGACCAAAACGCCGCAATTCGCCAGGCGTTGCTGTTGATTTCCGAAATCCTGCGTGACCACGGCCTGTCCAGCCAGGAGGCCATTACCGTTGGCCTCCTGGTGCGCGACGCCGACGGCCAAGTGGTGTGGAGCGGCGGCGCGACCGGCGGCCAGACGGGTTCGGGCGTGGAACAGGCCATCGGCGTCCGCGCTCCCTAGAGAGCAAAGAAAGGCGCCGCCATGACCCGCACCGAGCAAACCCCCGCCCCGCCGCCCAAGTCCACGCCCAAATCGCCCGAGCCGCCCGGCGACATCCCCGCGTCGCCGACCGACGGGCGCCTGGGCCCGGCCGGGGATCCGGCCGAAGGCAAGCGCGAGGCCTGATGGCCAAGGTCGCCCTCGTCGAGGCCCAGGCCATGGAAGCGCGTTCGGCGCCGGTCCTGCCTTCGGAGCCGGGATGGTGGTATGAGCCCAAGTGGGACGGCTTTCGCTGCCTGGCCTTTCGCCAGGGCGGCGCGGTGATCCTGCAGGCCAAGTCAGGAAAGCCCTTGACCCGCTACTTTCCCGAGGTGGTCGAGCGGCTGCTGGCGCTGCCCCAGGAAAGCTTCGCGGTCGATGGCGAGCTGCTGATCCTGGTCGATGGGACGTTCTCGTTCGAGGCCTTGCAGCTGCGGCTTCACCCGGCCCAAAGCCGCATCCAGCGCCTGGCCAAGGAGACGCCCGCCGTCCTGGCGCTTTTCGACATGCTTCAGGCGCCAGACGGCGCGGACCTGCGCGAGCGGCCCCTGAGCACGCGTCACGCAGCCCTGGCCGCGTTCCTGGACGGCCTCGATGATCGCGCCCTGACCCTCACCCCAGGAACGTCTAGGGTCACCCTGGCCCAGACCTGGTTGGACGAGGGCAAGCTCGAAGGTGTCGTCGCCAAGCGTCTGGACGGTCCCTACGCGCAGGGCGAGCGCGCGATGGTCAAGGTCAAGCGCGAGCGGACGGCCGACTGCGTGGTCGGCGGCTTTCGCTATGGCAAGGACAGTGACGTGGTCGCCTCCCTGCTGCTTGGCCTCTATGACGAGGACGGCCGCCTCGATCACGTCGGCTTCACCTCAGGCTTGGCCGCTGTCGATCGGCGCGACCTGACCAAGCGGCTGGAGGCGCTGGCCGGCGGTCCTGGGTTCACCGGCGACGCGCCTGGCGGCCCCAGCCGCTGGTCGGACGAACGCTCCAGCCAATGGACGCCGCTCAAGCCCAAGATCGTGGTCGAGGTGTCCTTCGACCACGTCTCGGCCGGCCGTTTTCGCCACGGCACGCGGCTGATCCGGTTTCGGCCCGACAAGGCGCCGGCGCAATGCCGCAAGGAGCAGATCGCTTAAGCGGTGATCGTTACGCCTGGGGCGCGGCGCGCAGCCACACCTCGACCTTATGGGCCGCGCCAGGTCCGTGCTCGTTGAGCGCGATGGCCGCGCGCCAGGCCGACACCTGCGGATGGCGGCTGAAGAACGACAGGTCGTGGGCGGCGTGGACCTCGAAGGTCGCGTCGGCCGGCCGGTCGGGGATCTGGTCTTGACCGGGCGCTTTCGCCGTCTCGGTCGCCGCGCCGGGCTTGAGCCAGACGAGGACCTCCCAATCGTCGACGTCAGCCTGGCCGGTCTTCATCTCCACCTTGTAGGTTTGAACGTCGGGATGCTGATCCCAGAAGGCCTCGTCATGCGGCTTGGCGCGGACGAGAAGGTCGGCGCCTTCGGGGGCGGCGGGCGCGGAGATCGGCGCGGCCTGGGCGGGATCGGACGATGGGGTCTCGAACATCTAAGCCTCCTTTAAGGGCGCGCCGAGCCGGCGCGCGCGTCGTGGGCTTAACGCGCGAGCCGCATCGAAGGCGCTCGAACCGATGCCGAACGGCGGCCTGGAACCGCCAGGCGCCGTAACCCGTTGCAGCTCGCCCAATCTGCTTGGAGCGCCTGGCCGTGTTCACCTATCTCGTCTTTCCCAGCGCCGACGGATGGCGCGTTGAGCTGCAGGACGCGGCCGAGATCGCCGCCTTGCCGACCTTCGCCGCGGCCGAACGCAGGGCCCGCTGGCTGGCCGCCCGCGCCAGCGTCAAGGACCATGACAGCCAGATCCTGCTGCTCGACGCCAGCGGCGCCGTGGTCGGGCGCTGGCAGGCCGAACGCTACACACCCGCCTTTTGCCTGGAGCTTGCCGCATGAGCGATGGAAATTTCGCCGCCATGGCCGACGACGGCCTCACCTTGCCGCCAGCCGCGTTCGCCGGACCGCGCATCCTGCTGGCCGGCCCCGTCGACTACGCCATGTACCAGGCGTTTCGCCAGCAACTGGCCGGCGCCGACCACGAGCTGGTCATCGTCGAGCTTTCGACCCTGGGCGGCGATCCGGAGGTCGCGCGGATGATGGGTGAGGACGTACGCTTCCATAGCGAGATTTCGCCCGACCGCCGCTTCGTGTTCCTGGGTAAGGCGGCGATCTATTCGGCCGGGGCCACCTTCATGAGCTTCTTCGCGCCGGCCAACCGCTACCTGACGCGGGGCACGCGCCTGATGATCCATGAGCGCAAGCTCAACAAAACCCTGGAGCTCAACGGCCCGCTGACCTCCTGCGTGGCGTCGGTCAAGGCGGTCCTGCATGAGATCGAGCACTCGATCGCCATCCAGAACGAGGGCTTCGCCAACCTGATCGCCGGCTCCTCGGTCGACATGGCCACCGTGCTCGAACGCGCCCCGTCCAACTGGTACATCGAAGCCGAGGAAGCCCGGGCTCTGGGCCTGATCCGAGCCGTGATCTGATCACCGATCCCGCGACAATTCGCCTCCGACGCCAACGACGGTCGCGGCTGGCGACATGGGTGAGGGTTTCCCATCTAACAGGCTGACAAACCACGGGAGTTGACGACAGACATGGCCGGCGGCTGGACCCATGACGGCGGTGTGCTCGACCAGATCGAAGACACGGTCATCGACGGCGTGCTGCATGCGCGCGCGCGTCTGCCCAGCGGCGAAGGCGCGCTGACCTGCGACGAATGCGGCGAGGATATTCCGCTGGCCCGGCGCAAGGCCCTGCCCGGCGCGCGCACCTGCGTGACGTGCCAGTCGGGCCGCGACAAGCGCCTGGTCATCGGGGGCATCAACCGGCGCGGCAGCAAGGACAGCCAGCTGCGCTGACAAAGATCATCGGTTCGGCGATCGGCGCGCCTTCACGGCCGCGCCATCACGCGCGATGCCGAGGCGGTCGATGTCTGGCTGCGCGCGCCGTGGAAGGAGGCTATCGCCCTGTAGCGACCCTTGCCGGCCGAGGACCTGCGGGTGATCGACCCGCCGCCCAAGCGCGAGGCCGTGGCGGCCTGAAGAGATTTTGATCCCGAGCCAGGCGGGGCGCGGCGGTCGGCGACGTCATCGGTTGAGGAGGTCGCCATGCTCGAGCAGGATTTTCGCATGTGCGCGCGCACGATCGGCGTCGAGCAGCGCTTGGCCGCCTTGATCCTCGATTGCGAAAAGGCCATGGCCGACTATCCCGAGGGCGGCGATCGCCGCTGGTACTGGCGGCTGGAGGACCAGCACCGCCGGCTGCTATCGCCTGACTTGCGGATGATCGTGGCGGTGACCACGCGCCTGGTCGAGGAGACGCCGGCCTTGGCGCCGCCGGTCGCCGCCGCGCTGCGGGTCCTGCTCGCCAAGCGCCCAGACCTGGCGCCGTTCCACACGCGGCTGGTGGCGATGAGCCGTCTAGGCGCTTCCCCGCGCGCCCTGGCGAGCTAGGCTCGCCGGCCACCCTTGCGCGGTTAGCGCGTTGAGTCGGGATGAGGCTGGCGCTTTCCGATCCCGAGGCTCCGATCGACTACTGGCGCGCCGTCGCGCGGCGCGGCGTCATGGCCGTGGGCTTTTCGGTGTGGCGGTTCGCCGGCGAGACCTGGCTGGGCGCTCGGATGCTGGCGCCCCAGACGGGGCTGGTGCGGCGCGCGGCCTATGCCGCGATCGAGATCGACAAGGCCATCGCCCTGGAGACCGGTCCCGACGAGGGTGTCCGCCAGGCATTGGCCCACGCCCTGGAAGCGGGCCCCGCGCCAGTCCAGCAGGCCGCCTACCAAGCGCTCTTGGTCGAGCGGCTCTGGCGGGCCATCGCGGCTTGCCCGGCCCAACGCCTTGCCGCCCTGGCCGCGCCGCACGAGGACTAACCGCCCTGGGCCCAAGATATGGGCGAACGGTGGGCATCGACACGCCTGACGCGAAGCTTGCGGCAAGGCTTACGTCAGCTTCGGTCGCCGCTGAAAAATTGTGATTCCCGCCAAGGCCTTGCGCTGCCTGGATTCCACGACAAGCGCGCGCCTGCGCCGCACCGGGCGCCGATTGACTCCATGGTCAAGCCGAGAACAAAGCTAGAACAACTTCGTTTTACCTCCGGACATGACCCTGACACCCGCCCCCGCCCCATCGTCGGCTCCAAGCCCGGTCACGCTCGCCGCCCTGCGTCGCCAGGTCCGCGCCGTCGAGGCGCAGGATCGTGCGACCCATGCGGTGCTGCCGTTCGGCGTCGCGCCGCTCGACGCGCGGCTGCCGGGCGGCGGATTGGCGCTGGGGGCCCTTCACGAAGTGGCCGGCGGCGCCGACGAGGCCCTGCACGGCGCGGCGGCGGCGCGGTTCGCGGCCGGCATCCTGGCAAGGGCCCAGGGCGAGGTCCTGTGGTGCCGGCGCCAGGCCGATCTCTTCGCCCCGTCTCTGGCTCAGGTCGGCCTGCCGCCCGAACGGGTGATCTTCGCCGACGCGGGCGACGAGGCCGGCGTGCTGGCGGCCATGGAGGAAGGCTTGCGCTGGCCGGGCCTGGCCGGCGTCGTCGGTGAGGTCGGCAAGCTCTCGATGACCGCTTCCCGGCGCCTCCAGCTGGCGGCCGAGAAAAGCGGGCAACTGGCCATCGCGGTGCGACGATGGCGGCGCGTGGCCGACGCGGCCGATCTTGGCCAGCCGACGGCCGCCCAGACCCGCTGGCGGGTCTCGCCCCTGCCCTCCTCTCCGCTGCCTGTGCCCGGCGTGGGCCGTCCCCGCTGGTTTCTCGAACTTCTCCGCTGCCGCGCCGGCGACGCCTTCGACATCGAGCTAGAAGCCTGTGACGCAAAGGGTCATCTCCGTCTTCCTGCCCCGCTGGCCCACCGACCGGCTGGCGCGCGCGCACGGTCAGGCGATTACAGCCAAGGCCGCGCCGTCGCTTGAGACGGCGTCCGAAGCGCCGATCGTGATGGTCGGGCGGATCGGCCGCCGCCGGGCCATCGCGCACATGAACCTGGCGGCGGCCAAGACCGGCCTGCGCATCGGCCAGGCGATCGCCCACGCCACCGCGCTAGTTCCTGGCCTGGTGTTGCACGACCTGGACGCCGAGGCCGACCTGGCGGCCCTGCAGCGCCTGGCGCTCTGGGCCCAGCGGCTCTATTCGCCCAGCGTCGCGGCCGATCCGCCCGACGGGCTGGTCATCGACGCCACCGGCTGCGCTCACCTGTTCGGCGGCGAGGAGAAAATGCTGATCGACATCCGCGATCGGCTCACCAAGGCGGGCCTATCGGCCAAGGTGGCGATCGCCGACAGTTGGGGCGGCGCCCACGCCCTGGCCCGCTACAGCCTGCGCCCAGTCTTCGTCGTGCCGCCAGGCGCGCTTGGCCGCGAGCTTCATCCCCTGCCGGTCGCGGCCCTGCGCCTGCCCGCCGCGCTCGTCCAGGCCTTGGCCAAGCCGGGCTTGGACACCATCGGCGAACTGGACGCCACGCCCAAGGGGCCCCTAGCCCATCGCTTTGGCCTCGAGCCCATCCGGCGCCTCGACCAGGCTCTGGGCCGTGAGCGCGAGCCGATCGAGCCGGTGTTCGCGCGCGAGACCCTGCGCGCGGCCAAGATCTTCGCCGAGCCGATTGGGGCGCCCGAGACCCTGGCGCGCTATCTGGGCGAGCTGACCGTCGAACTGTGCGCCGCGCTCGAAGGCGCCAGCCTGGGGGCCAGGGCGCTCGACGCCTTCTTCTTTCGGGTCGACAACCGCATCGAGACCGCGCGCCTTGGCCTGTCGGCCCCTTCGCGCGATGCGCCGCGGCTGGCCAAGCTCTTGTGCGAGAAACTCGAGAAGATCGATCCGGGCTTTGGGATCGACAGGATGGTGCTGGCCGCGCCGGGGGCCGAAACCTTGGCCTACAAGCAAGGCGACGCGCTTGCCGGCCGCCGCGCCGGCGCGGATCTGTCGGGCCTGATCGACACGCTCGCCCTAAGACTGGGGGCGCAGAGCGTTTACCGGCTAGCCAGCGCCGACAGCGACATCCCCGAGCGCAGCGTGCGCAAGGCGTCGGCGCTGGAACGGCCAGTCGGCTTTTCCTGGCCCGTCGACTGGCCGCGCCCCACCCGCTTCTTCCCGCGTCCCGAGCCGATCGAGACCGTGGCGCTGCTGCCCGACCAGCCGCCGGCCTCTTTCACCTGGCGCGGGGTGCGCCGGCGCGTGCGCTGCGCCGACGGTCCTGAGCGGGTGTTTGGCGAATGGTGGAAGGCCGACGCCGAGCTGGCGCGTTCGCGCGACTACTTCCAGGTCGAGGACGAAGGCGGCGAGCGCTATTGGATCTTCCGGGACGGCGATGGCGAGGATCCGACCAGCGGCAGCCAGCGCTGGTTCATGGCCGGGGTTTTTGGATGAACAACCTCGCCCAAGCCTTTGAAGACCTTGGCGACTATGTCGAGCTGCATTGCGCCTCCCACTTTTCGCTGCTGCGCGGCGCCTCCTCGCCAGCCGAGCTCTTCGACGAGGCCGCGCGCCTGGGCTATCGGGCTTTGGCGCTGTGCGATCGCAACAGCCTGGCGGGGATGGTCCAAGCCCATGTCGCGGCGAAAGCCGTAGGCCTTCGCCTGATCGTCGGCTGCGAACTGGTGCTGCGCGATGGCATGACCGTGCTGGTCTATCCCACCGACCGGGCCGCCTATGGCCGGCTTTGCCGTCTTCTGTCCCTGGGCAAGGCCCGGGCCGGCAAGGGCGCTTGCGACATCGATCACGCCGACCTGGCCGCCCATGCCCAGGGGCTGATCGCCATCCTCGTCCCCGATCTGGCCGACGATCTTTGCGCCCGCCAACTGGCGCGGCTGTCGGCGATCTTCGGCGCCGACGCCCATGTCGCCCTGACCTTGCGCCGTCGCCCGGGCGAGGCCCTGCGGCTCTACGACCTGGAGCAGCTGGCGCGGGCAGCCGGGGTGACGCCGGTGGCGACCAATCGCGTGCTCTTCCACCACAAGGACCGGCGGATGCTGCAGGACGTTGTCACCTGCATCCGCGAACATACGACCATCGACGACGTCGGCTTTCGGCGCGACCGCCATGCGGGCCGGGAACTGCGGGCGCCGGGCGAGATGGTGCGGCGCTTTTCGCGCCATCCCGCCGCCCTCGACGCTTCGCTGATCATCGCCCGGCGTTGCGGATTTTCGCTCGACGAGCTGAGCTATCAATATCCGCGCGAGGTCGCCGCCGAGGGAGAGAGCGCGCAACAAACCCTCGAGCGCCTGACCTGGGCGGGGGCCGACCAGCGCTTTCCCGAAGGGGTGACGCCGCAGGTGCGGCGGATCCTCGACCATGAGCTGCGCCTGATCGGCAGCCTCGGCTACGCGCCCTACTTCCTGACCGTCAATTCGATCGTCGCCTATGCCCGCAGCCAGGACATCCTGTGCCAGGGGCGCGGGTCGGCCGCCAATTCGGCGGTCTGCTACGTGCTGGGGATCACCTCGATCGACCCTGAGCGAAACGACCTGCTATTCGAGCGCTTCGTCAGCGCCGAGCGTGACGAGCCGCCCGACATCGACGTCGACTTCGAGCACGGCCGGCGCGAGGCGGTGATGCAATGGGTGTTCGAGACCTATGGCCGTCACCGCAGCGCCATCGTCGCGGTCGTGCATCGCTTCCGGCCGCGCGGCGCGGTGCGCGACGTCGGCAAGGTGCTGGGCCTGCCCGAGGACATGACCAAGGGTCTGTCGAGCCAGATCTGGAGTTTCAGCCGCGAGGACATCGAGGAAAAGCACGCGCGCGACATGGGCCTGGATCTGTCGGACCGACGCCTGCGCCTGACGCTGGAGCTGGCCCAGCAGCTGCTCAACACGCCGCGCCAGTTTTCCCAGCATCCCGGCGGCTTTGTCCTGACCCACGACCGGCTCGACGAGCTCGTGCCGATCGAGCCGGCGCGGATGAAGGACCGGCAGATCATCGAATGGGACAAGGACGACATCGACGCGCTGAAGTTCATGAAGGTCGACTGCCTGGCGCTGGGCATGCTGACCTGCCTCAAGCGCGGCCTGAATTTGTTAAAGGATCACAAGGGCGTCGCGCTGGATCTTGCGACCATCCCGCCAGAGGACCCGCGCACCTATGCGATGGTCCGCCGGGCCGACACTCTGGGAGTCTTCCAGATCGAGAGCCGCGCGCAGATGGCCATGCTGCCGCGCCTGAAACCGCGGTCGTTCTACGACCTGGTCATCGAGGTGGCGATCGTGCGGCCAGGTCCGATCCAGGGCGACATGGTCCACCCCTATCTGCGGCGGCGCGAGGGCAAGGAAGCGGTGACCTATCCCAAGGCCGAGCTGGAGGCGGTTCTGGGCAAGACCCTTGGGGTGCCGCTGTTCCAGGAACAGGCCATGCGGGTGGCCATCGAATGCGCCGGGTTCACGCCCGGCGAGGCCGACCAGCTGCGCCGGGCCATGGCCACCTTCAAGTTCACTGGCGGGGTAAGCCACTTCAAAGACAAGCTGGTGGGCGGCATGGTCGCGCGCGGCTATCCGGAGGACTTCGCCCAAGCCACCTTCAGCCAGCTGGAGGGCTTTGGCTCCTACGGTTTCCCGGAAAGCCACGCGGCCAGCTTCGCGCTGCTGGCCTATGCCTCGTCCTGGCTCAAATGCCATCATCCGGAGGTATTTTGCGCCGCCCTCCTCAACAGCCAGCCGATGGGCTTCTACCAGCCGGCCCAGATCGTGCGCGACGCCATCGAGCACGGGGTGGCGGTGCGGCCCATCTGCGTCAACGCCTCGCGCTGGGACTGCACCCTGGAGGAAAAGCCGGACGGGTCGCTGGCCGTGCGCCTGGGATTGCGCATGGTCGGCAAGCTGGCGCAGGACGAGGCCGCCCGGCTGGTGCTGGCGCGCGGCGATGGGCCTTACGCCTCGATCGCCGACCTTTGGCGGCGCGCCCATATCGGGACCGGCGCCTTGACCCGCCTGGCCGAAGCCGACGCGTTCGGGCCAGCCCTGGGCCTGGCGCGCCGCGAGGCCGGCTGGGCCATCAAGGGCCTGCGCGATGTCGCGCTGCCGCTCTTCGATCAGCCCGACGCCTGCGAACTCAACGAGCCTGATCCTGGACTCAAAGCCATGACAGAGGGTCGCGAGATCATCGAAGACTACAGCCACGTGGGCCTCTCACTACGCCGCCATCCCCTGGCCCTGCTGCGCCAGGACCTGCAAGGCTTGGGGCGCGTCTCCTGTCAGGTCGCCGCCGGCGCGAAAGACGGCCGCCGGATCAGGACCGCGGGGTTGGTGCTGGTGCGCCAGATGCCCGGCACGGCCAAGGGGGTGATGTTCATGACCATCGAGGACGAGACGGCGGTGTCCAACCTGGTGATCTGGAAGACCCTCTACGAGGCTCAGCGCCGCATCGCTCTGGGCGCGCACCTGATCGGCGTGGACGGCCGTATCCAGCGCGAGGGCGACGTCGTCCACCTGGTCGCTCACAAGCTCCATGATCTCACGCCGCTGATGGCGACCTTGCAGGATCGCGGGGCCGACGCCGGCGACCTCGCCTGGGCTCGCCGCAGCCGCAACTTCTGCTAGGCTAGGATCATGATCCCGACCGTGACCCTGAGCTATATTCTCAACGGCGCCGCGCCGGTGGCCGAGCCCGATCCGGAGGCTTGGCGGGCCTGGATGCGGGCCGCCCAGCAGGATGGCCGGCGCATCGTGGCCAAGACGCAGATCAATCCACGGATCGAGGTCTCGACGGTGTTTACGGGCATGGACCGCGGACCGGCCGGATCGCCAGGCTTCGACCAGCCCGTCCTTTTCGAAACCGCCACCTTCGAGGACGGCGAGATCGTCGACACGCGCGACTACGTCACCTGGAACGAAGCCCTGGCCGGTCATGCCGAACGCGTCGCCGCGCTCGGCGGCGCGACCTAGGTCCGCGACGGGGCCTTTTCGGCGGCAAAGGCCGAAGCTTGCCGCGGCGCGACGCGGACGTCGGATGACGACGCCGTCGGCACGGGCTCGGTGTGGACCACCTTGCCGATCTGGTCGGTGTCGCTTTCCATATGGCTGTCGCTGGCGGGGATCGGACCGGGCGCGGCGGGCGCGGGCGTCGCGCTCGCCGGATAGTCCGGGACCGGGACGCGCGGCTGGGTGACATTGTGGACGCCGCCCAGGCCGTCGGCGGTTTGCGGATCCTTACCGGTGGTCATGGTCTGTCTCCAAGGGGTTGTGGAGACCAAACGCCGGCCCAGCCACGTTCGTTCGCGGCCTCGATCCAGGTAAGCCGTTCGTTCAGCCCTGGACGGGCGGTTCGAGCTCCAGCGAGACCAGAAAGGCGGCGACCAGCGGGCCGGCCAGGGCCTTGAACCTGGCCGCGAGGGTCTTGGGGATGCGCACCGTAAGGCCAGCCGGGCTCTTGGCCACCGCCCCGCCCGTCATGCCGACGATCAGGTCGAGTTGGGCGCGCGCAGCGCGCGCATCGCCGGTCCCCAGCGCCGCGACACGCGCGCCTGGCGGAATGGCGAAGCGATAGACGATCACCGCACGCGTGGCCTGGGCATAGGCCAGCAGCCGCTCGCGCCGCTGGGCGACGTCGTCGAAGGCGATGATCTCGGCGTTCAGCGCCAGATCCTCCTGGCCTTGGAAAAGGTCGAGGTCTGCGGGGGCGCCATGGGGTTTGGGCATGACCTTGATATGGGAACGCTCTGGCCGCCCCGCCAGGCGCGCCCGTTCGCCACGGCGCCCAAGGTCGCGTCGCTGTGGCCAAGCCTGGGCTATGAGGCGCTGGTCAGGTCTGGCGGTCGCCCTTGTCGCCCTGGCCCCGCCCCGCGTCGTGGCGGGCGTGTTGGCGCTGATCGGCGGCGAGCGACTTGCCGACGTCGGCGGCCTCGTTGAAGCGCCCCGCCTCGTCGCGGCGCACATAGCGCTTGTCGCCGGGGGTGGGCTCGATGAGTTCACGTTTGGACATGGCGTTAAGTCTCCTGGCTGCAAAGCGAATCCGCGACTCAGCCAAACCGTTCCCGACGTCTTGATTGGGAACGACCCAGCGAAACGACGGTTTTGCTGGCCGGAGGATTCCCATGCCACTCACGCCTTTCGACGAACCGGGCCAGGTCGATCCAGTGGACGGCGAGGTGACCCTGCGCGGACCTGGACCGACGGGCGTGGCCATGACCCCGCAGGCGGCGCGCGAAACCGCCGCGCGTCTTGCCGCCGCCGCCACGCGGGCCGAGCAAGGCCACGTCGAGTTGATCGATCTTGACGATGCGCAATGCCTGGCGCGCTGGGCCCAGCGCCTGGCGGTGGATGTCGAGATCGTGCGCGCCACGGTCATCGCCGTGGGCCCCGACAGCGAGGCGGTGGCCCAGCGCCTGGCCGCGCCGTCCGACGACACCGACTAGGCCGCCTTGCGCATCGCCACCTTCAACATCAACAACATCGTCTCGCGTCTGCCGGTCCTGACGGCGTGGCTCGAGGCCGAGGCGCCGGACGTCGTCTGCCTGCAGGAGCTGAAGGCCGACCAGGGCGCGTTTCCGCAAGCCCCCCTGGCGGCGCTGGGCTACGAGGCCGTCTGGCGCGGCCAGCGGACCTGGAACGGCGTGGCCATCCTGGCGCACGGCATGACCCCGGTGGTCACCCGCACCGCCCTGCCCGGCGATCCGGACAGGACCCAGGCGCGCTACATCGAGGCGGCGGTGAACGGCGTGCTGATCGGCTGCCTCTACCTGCCCAACGGCAATCCCGTCCCCGGTCCCAAGTTCGATTACAAGCTGGCTTGGTTCGAGCGCTTCGCGGCCCATGCCCAGAGCCTGCTGACGGCGGGCGTTCCGGTCGTGCTGGCCGGGGACTACAATGTCGTGCCGACGGAAGCCGATCTCTATCCGAACCACTCCTATGGCGGTAACGCGTTGCTGCGCCCCGAGAGCCGTGCGGCCTTCGCGCGCCTGCTGGACCAGGGCTGGACCGACGCCTTGCGCGCGGTTCATCCCGAGGAGCCGCTGTGGACCTTCTGGTCGTATCTTCGCCAGCGTTGGCCGCGCGACAAGGGCCTGCGCATCGACCACCTCCTGCTGTCGCCGGCGCTGGCGGGTCAGCTCGTCGACGCCGGGGTCGACCGCTGGGTGCGCGGTCTGGACGGGGCCAGCGACCACGCCCCAGCCTGGATCGTGCTCGACCGATGAAGCCGTCCGCGCCGATCACTCCCGATGGTCGTTATCTGGTGGTGCGCGGCCGCCTCTGGCGGCGCAGCGATCCGGCGCTCGCGCCCGCGCGCCGCCAAGCCCTGATCGATGACCTGATGGACGCCCGCCGCGCCGTCCGCGCCGCCTTGGCCAGCGGCGACGCCAAGGCCCAGGCCGACGCGCGCGCCCAGGTTCAGGCAGCCAAGGTCGGCTTGGGCGAGCGCGGCCCGGTGTGGTGGGACGATGGCGCGCCCGACCTCAATCGCCACATGGCCGCAAACACCGCCTATGCGGACTGGTTCGCCGGCCTCCCCGCGCCGGGCGAGACCTGAGCGCCTGCGCTAGCGCTTGGGCGGGCCCTGCTCTAGATTGGCCCCATGCCCCCGCGCCTTCGCCCGACCGCTCGCCTCCTCACCCCCGCCGGCTGGGCGGGGCTCGCCGCCGCCGCTCTGCTGGCCGGCGCGGCCGCCTTCGCCCTGGTAGCGGTCCTGCCGCGCGCCTAGACGCTCCAGAAGACGTGAACCTGGTCGGGACCCGTCTCGACGGTGAAGACCTCGCCATTCAACCTCGCGTCGCGGGCCATAGCCTCGTAATCGATATAAAGGCGTAGGGGCTCGGGGATTTCGACCGTTTCCTCGGTCAGGTCCTGGATGCTGTCGGCGAGGCTGGCGAAACAGCCGCGATACTGCTCGTCGAGCGCGCGCGTCGCCGCCGCGACATCCCCCGCCGAAAACCGCCAGCACCAAGGCCCCAAGCCGTCCCCGCGCCCGCAGGAAGCTGGCCAAGGCCACGACGCGATCGATGCTGGCGTACTCGGCGATGTCCAGCCCGCCAAAACCCTCATGGTCATGAATGGCGTGCTCCTCGGCCCCCGCCACCGGCGAGGCCGCCAGCATCGCGGCGATCTCGTCCCAAACCGGTCCGGCCTCGTCCCCGACGCGGATCCAGCGTCCGTGCAGCTGGCCGCCATTATAGGCGGCCAGACACGCGACATAGATCCTAGGGTCCAGGTCATCTGCTGCGCTTCCCATCGCTTTCTTCCTTCAAGCCAGGGTTCGAGCCCTCGAACCCTTGCCCGTCGGCGAGACCGGGTGTGCAAACGGAGGGGCGTCTTCGCGGGGACCCGGCTGCAGGGGCTTTCGCCTGGCGATGGCTTGCCTGTTCGAAAATGCCCCGAAGCTGGGCGGAAGACGATCCGGAGTGCGCCGAGGGCGGAGCCCTAAGCCCCGCGCCCTTCAGGGCGCGACAAGAAGAAGCCCGTACGGCAAACCCGCCACAGATCCTTTTCGTCCCGCGCGCGTTGACGTGACGCGCCAACAAGCTTGGCTTTTCTAGGGGGCAGGATTTCCAATGTCAGAGGCTCATGCGGCCCTCGCCGGCCGGGTCGTGGCCGTGTTCAACACCGCCAGCGGCAGCTGCGATGCGACATCGGAAAGCCAGGCGCGGCGGATCTTCACTGAAGCCGGACTGGACGCGGTGGAGATCCACGTCGTCTCGCCCTCGGACATCGCCCAGACGCTCGAAGTAGCGGTCGCTGACGCTGACGTACTGGTCGTCCTGGGCGGCGATGGCACCATCGGCAGCGCCGCGACCCTCTGTGGCCATGATGGCCCCTATCTGATCCCGCTGCCGGGCGGCACGATGAACATGTTGCCCAAGGCGCTCTACGGCGCCGGCGACTGGCAGGCCGCCTTGACCGCGACGCTCGCCGCGCCCGAGATCAGAAGGGTCAGCGGCGGCGAAGCCAATGGCCAACGGTTCTACTGCGCGGCGATCTTTGGCGCGCCGTCGTTGTGGGCCGATGCGCGCGAAGCCGTCCGCGAGGGCGACCTTGTGGAAGCGGCCAAGCGCGCGGTGACGGCGACCCGCCGCAGCCTGTCCGATGCGATCGACTACGAATTTGGCGACCAAAAGGGATCGGCCGACGCCGTAGCGGTGATCTGCCCGCTGATATCCCAGGTCATGGACGGTGAAGAGGCCGCCCTTGAGGCCGTGGCGGTCGATCCCGGCACGGCGGCGGGGCTGTTTGGCCTGGCCTTTCACGCCGCCTTCGACGGATGGCGCAATGACCCTTCGGTCACGCGCGCCAAGGTCAGATGCGTCGATGTGCTGGCCCACGGTGAAATCCCCGCCATTCTCGACGGCGAGAAGGTCGAGATCGAACGCCACGCGAAAGTGACTTTTCTCCCGATGGCGTTCCGCGCCCTCGTCCCGGCCGCGGATGGCGACGCCTAGGTCTGGAACTTTTCCAACCCCGCTCGGCTATGTCATGACCGCCGCGCGCGCTGCCCGATGCGGTCATCGCCAGACCAGAAGATGAGCTTTGCAGTTGAAAGACCCTGATGCGATCGTCGGCGCTGTGCGTATCGAACCCGAACCGCTGCGCGCGCCCTGGCTGGACGACGCCTCCGGGACCGCCGAGGCGCTCAGTCAAAGCCGCGCGCAGCTGCAGGTTCTGACCGACGCCATGCCGCAGATGGTGTGGTCGACACGGCCCGACGGCTTCCACGACTACTACAATGCGCGCTGGTACGAATTCACCGGCGTGCCCAAAGGCAGCACCGACGGCGAAGGCTGGAACGGGATGTTCCATCCGCAGGACCAAGACCGGGCTTGGGCGCGGTGGCAGCGCAGCCTGGAGACGGGCGAGCCCTACGAGATCGAGTACCGGCTGCGTCACAGGTCCGGCGACTATCGTTGGACGCTGGGCCGCGCCCTGCCGGTGTTCAATGACGAGGGGGAAATCGCCCGCTGGATCGGGACCTGCACCGATATCCACGACGCCAAGATGGCCGCAGAGCAGAACGAGCTGCTCAGCCGGGAGCTTAGCCACCGCATCAAGAACATTTTCGCCGTGGTGTCAGGCCTGATCGGCCTGTCCAGCCGGCACGATCCGTCGGTGCGTGTGTTCGCCAAGGGTCTGCAGGAACGGATCGCCGCGCTGGGGCGCGCCCACGAGTTTGCTCGGCCCCATAGCGAGGCTTCAAGGCCCGCCCTGGGCGGCTCGACGCTGAAGGGTTTGCTGATCGAGATTTTCAAGCCCTACCCGGCCTTCGACGAGGGGCGGATCGTTCTCGACGGCGACGATGTCCCGGTCGACGATCGCGGGGCCACGCCGATCGCCCTCGTGTTCCATGAACTGGCGACCAACGCGGCCAAATACGGCGCCCTGGCGACAGCGGAAGGCCAGGTGCATGTCGCGATCGCCCTGACGGACGCCAAGGTCGGCGTCACCTGGTGCGAGACGGGAGGCCCCGCCATCGACGGCGAGCCCGAGCGTCAAGGCTTTGGCACGCGCCTTGCCGAGATGAGCGTGGCCCAGCAGCTGGGCGGGGTGATGCGCCGCGACTGGAAACCCAGCGGCCTTTGTGTCGAAATCGAAGTTTCCATTAACCGGCTCAGCCGCGATCTCTAAAGGCGCTTGCGCCGTCTCTAACGTTAGGCCTCGCCCTGCATCAGCATCAAGCCGCTCGGCGGCAAGGGCAGCGGCGCGCCGCTCTTGGCATGCAGCGCGTAGGCGACGGCGGCAGCAACCACATCCTCCTGGCACGGCTTGTTGAGCACGCCGATAACGCCGGACGGTCTGGCATCCAGGGCCATGCGTGGGTTGGCGGTTACGAAGAGGATGGCGACGCCGTGATCCTGCGCGAGACGCTCGGCGATCAACGGCCCGGTCTGGCCATCGCGCAGGTGAATATCGACAAGGGCCAGATCGGGCTTGCTCGCCGCGAGCGCCAGAGCCGTTTCAAGATCAGGCGCAATACCGGCGCAGCTGTAGCCAAGCTCTTCGAGCGAAGCTTCGAGGTCCATCGCGACCAGATACTCGTCTTCAACAATCAGGATTTTTGCCCGCGACATGATTGGAATACGGACCGCCGGATGAAACGTTCCCGTGCTGCTGCTCAACGCGTCGGTCATGTCGTGAAGGCGGCATAGCCACTCGGTCGCACCTTCCTGGCGGCGCGACGGGTCCTTGCTTGGAGTCGCTACGGGGTTTCTGTGCCGATCCGCTATTTGATTTGCACAGAAGCCGTCGAGCGCACCGTCCATCAGCATCTGGACGATCAGATCCCTGTGGTCGGCTGACGACCACCCCGACATCGCGCGAGCGCTCATCGAAATACAGAAGGAGGAGCTGGAGCACCTTCAATCTGCTAGGGCGAGCGCGCCCGAGCATCGCCTAATCTCAATGCGGATTCTGGACCAACTGATCGCGGCGGCGACAGAAGCGCTGATCTGGCTTTCGACCTACGGGGCGTCCGCGCGGGTCGCCCGGCGGCTCAGGGCGTAGCTCTTACATCCGCTCAGGGGCGGGATTGGAAATGGCGTCCGCGCCTGAAACTTGACGTTTGGCGCCAAGCCGGAAAGCGGACGGGACGGATGTCCGTGCAGGGTGGTTAGCGGACCTTATATTTCTGTGGCGCGTGAGATGAGTTCGAGGTCGGCCTCGGGCGTTTCGTAGTGGACAAGACCCCACTTGGAGAACTGGATCAACACGCCCCGGCCCAGGTAGCCCCACTGCTCGTTCGAGTAGGCCTCGGTATAGACACCGTCGTCCATAGAGCAGACGACAACGCCATTTCGGTCTTCGCCAAGACCGACAACGTCGCCAACTTTGACCGGTGTTCCGTTCGTGTAGTTCACGCTGCTCTCCTGAGGCGACACCGGTATGCTCGTCGATCGGAGTTGAGAGTCGGCTAAGGGTCGGGAGCGGGCATTTGATCGGTTGCAGACCTAACACATCGACTGCAGTGTCCGCCGATACCAACGAACAGTCACGGACTCGCTCCACCGGCAAGTCAGGATGTAAGCGACAGGTGGCTAGGGTGCCCCGCTCGCTACGCCGCCGCCACGTCAACCTGTAGCGGCGCGCAAGACCTTATCGACGAGATTTGGGTCTGGAGTCGAAAACACTGTCGCATTGGCTTTCAGCGATCGAACTCATTCCGAGCCGCAAACGCCCGCCACCGCTTGAACTCGCTCGGAACGCGCGATCTTCTTTGCTCAGAACCAACAGGCGAGCGCCGTGTTGAGTAGACGGTGCTTGGAGAGTTTGCGTGAACGAGAGGATCAGTTGCACTGACGAGGCCGAGCGACTGCTTGCGCTGCGCCGACTCGCTATTCTCGACACCCCCCGTGATCCGCGGTTTGATCGGATCGCGCAGCTGGCCAAGGCCGCGTGCAACACGCAGATGGCCGTCGTCTCGCTGGTCGACGAGCATCGACAGTGGTTCAAGGCCGCCGAAGGCCTGACCGATAGCGAAACGCCGCGCGAGGACGCATTCTGCGCCCATGCGCTGGGATCGCTGGCGACGCTCTGGGTCGAAGACGCCCGTCTGGATCCGCGTTTCGCCGACAACCGTCTGGTCGCGGGCGAGCCGTTCATCCGCTTCTACGCGGGCGCGCCCATAAGGCTCAGCTCCGGCTACATCGTCGGCACCGTCTGCGTGATCGATCCTGAGCCTCGCCCCTACGACGCCAAGATCGATCAGATCCTCACCGCGCTCGCGAGCCTTGCCGCAGACGAAATGGAGGCCCATGCCTCACGCGCCACGATCGACACCTTCGTGGTTAACGCGCCGATCTCGCTGCTGATGACCGATCTGGATCTGCGCATCCTCCGCGTCAGCCAGACCTGGAGCGGGCTTTATGGCAGGTCTGCCGAAGCGGTGGTCGGCGCCACGCTCGACGAGGTCTTTCCAGGCCTGGCTCAGGGCTGGGCCTCAGTCTTCGCCCGGGTTTTGGCCGGTGCGAGCGAACGCGGCGTCAGCCGGTCGGACTTGACCTCGCTCGGCGCTAACCGCTGGTTCAAGTGGTCGGCCGCGCCGTGGCGCGACGCTGTCGGTCGGATCGCGGGCCTGCTGATCGCCTCGCAAGACGTCACCGAGCTAGAACACGCGCGGGAGAACGCCGAGCGGGCCAGCCAGGCCAAGTCGGACTTCCTGGCCAATATGAGCCATGAGATCCGCACGCCGATGAATGGCGTTCTTGGCGTGGTGAGCGCCCTGGCGCGCACGCCGCTGTCGCCCAATCAGTCCGCGATGGTCTCGCTGATCGAGCGCAGCGGCAAAGCGCTCAACACCTTGCTGTCCGATGTGCTGGATGTCTCGCGCATGGAAGCCGGCCAGCTTAACCTTACGCCCGAACCGTTCGACCTGGCTTTGCTGATCAGTGACCTGGCCGACCTCTTCGCGCCCTCGGCGGCCGAGAAGTCGCTCAGCCTGGTCATGAGGCCGCCGCCGGGGCCGACCTGGGTGCTTGGCGACAGCGTTCGCTTGCGTCAGGTGCTCTCCAATCTGGTGGCCAACGGCTTGAAGTTCACCGATCAGGGCGGCGTCGAGGTCCAGACGGCTGGCCCGGACGAGAGCGGACGCTGGCGGTTCACCGTGCGCGATACAGGGGTTGGCTTTGCGCCCGACGAGGCAGAGTTGCTGTTTGATCGTTTCCACCAGGCGGACGCAAGCGCGACACGTCGGTTTGGCGGGGCTGGACTAGGACTGTCGATCTCACGTGCTCTGGCCCGGATGATGGGCGGAGAGCTGAGCGCGGTCGGTGGGCGGGGAACCGGCGCGAGCTTTTTCCTCGACGTGATCCTGCCGCCGACGCCGGCGCCGACCCAAGCGCCGCTTGCAACCCCTGACTTGCCGCCGTCGGTTCGCATCCTCCTGGCGGAAGACAACCCGGTCAACCAGCAGGTCGTTCGCCTGATCCTGGATCAGATCGGCGCCAACCTGACCGTGGTTGATGATGGACGGCAGGCGCTGGAGGCGTTCCGGGCCGAGACGTTCGACCTCGTGCTCATGGATATGCAGATGCCCGTGATGGACGGCCTTACCGCCGTCCGCGCGATCCGCGCGTTCGAGCGGGAAAGCGGCCGAGAGCGCACGGCCATCAAGATGCTCTCGGCCAATGCGCTGGACGACCACCGTCACGCCGCGCTCGCGGCGGGCGCCGACGACCATGTCGCCAAGCCAATCACCGCCGAATCTCTGATCCGCGCCGTGTTCGCTACCTTCGAGGACCAAGATCCTTGAGCGTTGGTCAGGGCGAGCGCTAGCCCTCCAGGCTCGCTTTCCCTCCCAATGTCTATGTCGCTCGTCTGTTAGCGGTGTCTGGGAAGCGCGGCACGTGAGCTCAATTGGCGCGCAGTTCGCGCTCGGAACCTTAGGCGTCCTCGTGAGGCGTCAGGGCGAGACGTCGACCCTCATCTGCCTGTTGGTTCTCCAGGACGCTTGCCATCGCGGTCAGAAGCTCGGCGACCTTCAGAGGCTTTGCGACGACAGCGTCCATCCCCGCCGCCATGTATTCATCGGTTTGATGGCGAAGCGCATTCGCCGTCAAGGCCACAATCGGCGAACGGCGCCCCAGGGCCGCTTCGCACGACCGGATTTCCCGTGTCGCGCCGACCCCGTCCAGGACTGGCATCTGGATATCCATCAGGATCAGATCCCACGACTCTTGGCGCCAAGCCGTGACCGCCTCACGACCATCGCTGACGATCTGCACCGAGGCGCCCAACTGTTCGAGAAGCGTCTTGATGACGAGCTGGTTGGTGGGATTGTCCTCGGCCACGAGCACCTTGAGGCCGCAAGTGTCGCCGGCGTCGCACAAGGAGGCGGCCCCTTCGTCTGGCGCCGTGACGCTGAGCGGTTCCAGCGGCAAGGTGACGACAAATTGCGCGCCCTTGCCGGGCGTGCTGGAGGCACAAACATCGCCGCCCATAAGCCGACAGAGATCGCGGGCGATCGATAGGCCAAGACCCGAGCCTCCGTGCCGACGTGTGGTCGAGGGGTCAGCCTGGGTAAACCGGTCAAACAGGCCGCCAAGCTGCTGGGGCTCAATCCCGATGCCGGTGTCGGTGACGCTGATGGTTAGGTCGGCCCCCGCCGCGTCGATGACGACCTCGATCCGGCCTGACGCTGTGAATTTCACCGCGTTTGACAGGAGGTTATTTAGCACCTGTCGCACGCGCAGCGGATCTCCGCGCCAGCAGCCCATGGCGGCAGGGCGCGTCTCGACGCGGAGGGCCAATCCCTTATCGCGCGCAAGGGGGCCGAAGATCTCCTCCAGGTCCGTCGCCATCCGCGCGAAATCGACCGCGCCGTCTTCGAGCTCCAAAAGCTCGGCCTCGATCTTGGAGATGTCGAGAACGTCGTTGAGCAGCGTGGCCAAGACCTCTCCAGACCGACGCAGCAGATCGAGCCGTTGGGCCTGTTGCGGCGATAACGGGTCGCGGCTCATCACCTGCGCCATGCCCAGGACGCCGTTGAGCGGCGTGCGGATTTCATGGCTCATCGTGGCGAGGAAGGTCGACTTGGCCTCGCTGGCGCGTTCAGCGCGGTTCAAGGCCGCCGCGACCGCGATGGCGGCATCCTCGCGTCGTCGCACGGCCCGCAAGACGTGCAGGAGGTAGAGCATCGCGCCCAGATCAAGGAACAGCATCTCGACGCGATTGGCGCTGGGCTCCAAGACAATAGTCGCGATCGGCAATGCGGCCAGAACGATCACGTAAGGGGCTGCGCCGCACCAGAGCAGCTTACCGGAGGTGTCGGGCTGAGTGCCTACATTGAGCAGTCCGCCCATCACCACGACGAGCGCGATTAAACGCCCCTCGTCGCCGGCGAAAAACCATAGGAAGGGGCCAATGGCCGCGAAAACGAGACTATTGACGGCGGTCAGCGCAAGATAACGCGCTTCCCAGGACGGGGTCGGCGAGTGGGCCGGATCTTCGACAGCCGCGCGTCCGGACCAGACATTGACCGTCTGGGCGACGAAGGTGGTGACCAGCCAAAGCGCCGGCCATAGCGGCTTTGCCGCATAGGCGGCCGCGAGGGCGATCAAGACTGCAAAGCCAAGCCTCAACCCAAGCTCGCGTTTCCGCGTTATCGCCGCGTTGTGATAACTTCGCCGAGCCATGGTCATTGCGCGATGGTAGGGGCGCGGCGCTGAAAAGAACGTTGCAATCGCTAATAAGCGCTCTGGTGTGGCGATCGGCCGCTCCCCCCTGCTCCTTCCACCTTCCGGCTTCGGAGAGGTTATGCTGCCGATCATGATCAAGGTCGCGACAGGCTAACCACCCGCCGCAACTTGATGACGTCCGCTCAAATGAGCGTCCGGTCATAGGATCCAGGCTGCCATCGTCGCCAGCTCGCCAGCGGATGTGTGCCGTTTGAACATCGCGAGCGGCGTTGCCCGGTGACCAAACGCAGCCAGCGCTGCCGTCGGGTGAGAGTCGGTATCGACGGCGGGTGAGAGGCTCAGCGCGCTTGGGTAAGCCCTTGAGTGGCCGGGCGCCGTCAGTGAACCGGAACCGGCGCGTGTCGGGCCCGGTTTCTTGTCTCCCGTTCCCAGGAGAC
This sequence comes from Caulobacter sp. GW456-12-1-14-TSB4, assembly GCF_059424195.1. Lineage (NCBI taxonomy): Bacteria > Pseudomonadati > Pseudomonadota > Alphaproteobacteria > Caulobacterales > Caulobacteraceae > Caulobacter > Caulobacter sp. GW456-12-1-14-TSB4. The sequence continues at coordinate 105,191 of NZ_JBWKZF010000004.1, read as the reverse complement.
TTCATCATGCCTGATCAAACCCTCTCCGGCCGCAAGATCGCCGTGCTCGCCACCGACGGCTTCGAGCAGTCGGAGTTAGAAAAACCCGTCGAGGCCCTCAAGACCGCCGGCGCCACCGTCGAAGTGGTCTCGCCCAAAGCCGGACAGATCCAAGGCTGGGAGCACCAAGACAAGGGCCAAACCGTTCCGGTCGACCGCGAATTGTCAGCGGCTAACGCGCAGGACTATGACGGTCTCGTCTTGCCGGGCGGCGTGATCAACCCCGACGCCCTGCGGCTGGAGCCGCAAGCCATCGAGTTCATCAGGCACTTCGTGGTGGCGAAAAAGCCGATCGCGGCGATCTGCCATGGGCCGTGGACGCTGATCAACGCCGGCGGCGTCGAGGGCAAGCAGATGACCTCCTGGCCATCGCTGGAAACTGACCTCAAAAACGCGGGCGCCCAGTGGGTGGACCAGGAGGTGGTCGTCGATAATGGCCTCGTCACCTCACGCAAGCCTGATGACCTGCCTGCCTTCTGCGCAAAGATAATCGAGGAATTCGCCGAGGGTCGCCACTAGCGTCTCGCCAGGCCAGACGAGCCTAGGTCGGAGAAGGCGGGCATGACAAAGTTCTCCCGCGTTCACCAACGCGTCTGGCCTGTCGCTCTGCTACCCCCCCGACGCGAGGCTTACAGTGGTTGCCGGATGCGTACGGCTCAAAAGGTCCTTCAGGCGTTATCCAACCATGCCTCCACCGATCAACGACGACGTGCCGTTCCATTTAACGACGGACGCAGACTTAATCGTCAGGACGATCATCGATGAAATGGCGCCTTCAGGACCTGACGAATACGACCAGATAGCGGGGGAGTGCGATAAGGGGGCCAGCACCTTCGACGGCGGACCTGGCCTGGCGCACGAAGTCGCCATCGAGCTCCGTCGACGCGCCAAGGCCGTGAGGGACGCGGCCAAGTGACCGCCCTCTCGCCATTGAGGAGCCACAGTAAACGGCTGCCCGCACGTCATCGCCTGGGCCATCTTGCCGGCTCGGTTCCGGGTGATCGCGTTGAGGCCGCCCGCCGCTAGTTTCTAGCATCGCCGCGCCGGACCGGGCACGAACATTCCCTTGCCGCCAAGGCATGCCGCCAAGCCAACGGCGCCTTGAGGCGTTAGTGCCAATCCCCGCTTCGGACCCTTAGCTGACGCCAGGATGGTTCGCTCGGGCGACGGACGCCATGTCCGCTTCGGCGTCGGGGCCAGTTCCCGCACCCGAGCCATGAGGCGTGAGCGCTGTTCGAGCCCCAAGTTCGTGGCGGCCGGCAAGTTCACAGCGCACGGGGAACGATCATCTGTTGACTCGTTTAGTCGATTAGCTAAAAGACGAAATATGAGCCAAGTGTTCAAAGCGCTTTCGGATCCGACCCGCCGCCAGGTGCTGCAAATCTTGCGGCGCGGGCCCATGAGCGCGGGCGATCTCAGCGACCAATTCGAGTTCTCAAAGCCGACCATGTCGGCGCACTTCGCGGTGCTGAAGGAAGCGGACCTGGTGCACGCCGAGAAGATCGGCAAGTCGGTCATCTACCATCTGAAGCTCTCGGTGCTCGAAGAAGCACTGCTGGGCTTCATAGATACATTCGCCCTGAGCGCGCAAACGGCAGGGCCGCAGGAGGATATCGCGCGATGAAAATCGGACATCAAAAGACGCAGGTGGTCGCAAACCTCGCCTGGGCTGTCGGCATGGTCGGTCTGGCGTTCGGCGCGCAGTTCGCACACAAACTGGGCTATATCAACCAAGACACGGTCAAGCGTTTGGTAACCTGCTCCATCGGCCTCTGGCTGGTCTGGTACGGGAACGGAATGCCCAAGACGATGGTCCAGGTTCGGGCGCCCGCCTGCGAGCGTCAGGCCCAGCGGGTTACAGCCTGGTCGATGGTACTGAGCGGACTTGTCTATGTCGGGCTGTGGGCGTTCGCGCCGATTCCGGCGGCGATGTCCTTCGGGGTGGGCGCGGTTCTGGCGGGTATGGCTGCTTCACTCGGCTACTGCCTGACCTTGCTGACCAAGGCGAAAGCCGCGTAAGGCGGGCACTCCGCGCAAAACGCGGGTGAAGAGGAAGGCAGACGACGCAAGCTGTGCTCAGCGGGGCTTTGCGTAGCGAAAACCTCGGCGCTCATCGCGAAGGAGCCGCGAGGATGACCGTCCGTTCCCGGTGGGGCATCACTGCACGGGGGCGCAGGAGATTCGGCCTCCTTCCCTACAGTGAGGACGCCATGGATCCCGGACCCGACCACGAAGCCCATCACCATGGCCACACCGGCCATCGCTGGCTGGACATCGTCCTTGGCTTGTCGGCCATGATCGTCTCCGTCGTCTCCTTGTTCGTCGCCCTGCATAACGGTGAAACCATGGAGAAGATGGTCGCGGCCAGTACCTGGCCCTATGTCGAATTTTCCAGATCTCAGGCCGACGCCGACGCGCGCCCGCGCGCCGATCTGATCGTCACCAACAGCGGCGTCGGACCGGCGCGACTGGAGACCGTTGAGATCTCATACAACGGCAAGGCGGTCGCCAGCCGCGAAGCGCTCATCATGGCGATGGTCGGCGAGGGCCGGCCGGTCACCACGATCAAGTCATTGGTATCCGACCGGGTGGTGCCGGCCAACGGCAAGATCATCCTGCTCTCGGCGGTGCCAGACGGCTCCGAGGGCTTTGCCGCCTTTCGCTCGGGAATGGAGAACGTCTCGGCGCGATTGTGCTTCTGCTCGGTGCTGGACGCATGCTGGCGGCGTGACAGCCGGCAGTCCAAGCCTGAAAAGCTGAAGGCGTGCCCGACCCCGACGGTCGCCTACAAGGACTAAGCCGATTTCGGCTTAGACCGATAACCGGAAACCACGACTCGACCTGCTGCGGACTTGTGACTGCTATCGGTTGGCGCTGAGCCTTTAGGCCAATTCCCGCTTCCCACCCTTGTCAGACACCCACCTATTTCGCTTCTGCGGCGCGCACCCAGCGGGCGAGGGTCGGCCGGATAGAATTTCGTAGATTAGCGTAGGTGCGCCACACCCGAGAAGAAGGCCCCCCTCTCATGGCGCAATCAATCTGACGCGCCACGGGAGAGGCGTGGTGACGTTGCTCGATAAATTCCGCCTTCAGCTCCAGCGATGGTCAGCACGCAAGAAGCCAGAAATAGAAAAGGCCGGGCTAAACACCCGGCCTCCTGGCGGCTTTTGCGCTGATCAGCGCTGAACCGGCTCACCCCGGCCGCCGCCGTCGGTCGGCCGGGTGTCGTTCGGATCGCGAGTGCGGCCGTCGCCGTCGGTGTCGATCCGCTCACCGGTCTTCTCGCCGCCGCGGTTTTGGCCCTGCTCGTTCTGCTGCTGGGGCGCGCGCTGTTGGCCGCCTTGGTCCTGCTGCTGGGGCTTGCGGTTCGGGTCGTTGTTTTGATCGTTCATGGCGATCTCCTTCTGCTCAGTGTCCAAGATCAACACGTCGGCGTGGGACGCGTTCCGACAGCGCCGCTAGCCGCAAGCCCGCGGGTCATCGACCGATCAGAAGATGGGCCACAGCAACCGAAGCTTGGCTTTGGCGTTGTGATCGGGGGACGGCTATTGCATGCAAGGACGGCCCGACTCCTTACGTCGCCTCGCCGGATCGCCGACCATATGAGCCTGATTGACCCCCTGGTTCCACAGCGCGGACAAGTGGCGATCCTGCTCGACGCGGTTGGCTGGTCAAGCCTGGGGCCGCCGGCAGTTTGGCCTCAAAGCCTTCGACAACAAGTCGACGTTCTGCTGAGCGCGGCGTTTCCGATGTTCCTGGTCTGGGGACCCGAGCGGATACTGATCTACAACGACGCCTATCGCACCATCCTCGGCGACAAGCATCCTAGCGCGCTCGGCCAGCCGTTCTGGGCGGTTTGGCCCGAAGTCCGGGAGACTATCGAACCGATCATCGAGGCCGCGTTCGGCGGCGAGGCAGCCTTCCACGAAGACTTGCCGGTCGTCCTGCATCGCGAGGGTCGAGCCAGGCCCGCCCTCTTCACCTTCTCCTACAGTCCCGTGCCGATCGACGGCGAGATCCCGGGCGTCCTGTGCGTCTGCGTCGAGACGACCTCGGCGGCTCAGGAGCGCGCGGCCCGTGAGGAGAGCGAACGAACCCTGCTCTTCCTGGACCACCTGACGCGCGCGACCTCCTCACTCGCCAGCGCCGACGCGGTGATGAGCCGCGCCGCGCAAATGATCGGCGAGCATATGGATGTGGCGATCTGCGCCTATGCTGACATGGACCCCGACCAAGACGGGTTCACCATTCGCGGAGACTGGTCCGCGCCAGGGTCATCATCGATCGTTGGCCACTACCGGTTGGCCGACTTTGGCCGCAAGGCGGTGGAGAACCTTACCCAGGGCATGCCGCTGGTCATTAACGACAATCTCGTCGAGATCGCCCCGCACGAGGCGGCTACGTTCCAGGCCATCGGCATTGGCGCCACGATCTGCATGCCGCTGGTGCGCGATGGGCGGTTGCGGGCCTTGATGGCGGTCCATCACAAGGGTCCCCACCACTGGAGCGATCGCGAGTTGGCCCTGGTGCGCGAGGTCACCGAGCGGTCCTGGGCGTTCGTCGAGCGCGTCGGCGCCCAGGCCGAACTGCGCGACAGCGAGGCCGAGCTGCGTCGGATTACCGATGCGGCGCCTTTGCTGATCGCCTATGTCGACAAGGATAGGCGCTACCGTTTCATCAACCGCGCCTACGAGGCCTGGTTTGGCCAGCCGCGCGAGGCCATCCAGGGCCGCAGGGTCGAGGAGGTGCTCGGCGCCGCCTACGCATCAGTCGCCCCTCACCTGGAGGCGGCCCTATCGGGGCAGCGGGTGACGTTCGAAAGTCAGATCACCTATCCGGCCGCTGGCGTTAGGGACGTCCAGGTCGACTACGTCCCGCGGCGGGGTCCAGACGGGTCGGTCGCGGGTCTCTATGCGGTGATCTCCGACGTCACTAAGCGGCTCGACGCCGAGCGCGCGCTGTTACAGAGCGAGACCCGTTTGCGTCTGGCTACCGAGTTTGGCGAGGTTGGCCTGTGGGATGTCGATAGTGGCGACGGCGCCTTGTTCTGGGATGACCGGGTCCGGGCGCTCTTTGGTCATTCGCCCGGCGTGCCGGTCACCATGGCCGATTTCTATCAGGGCCTGCACCCCGACGACCTGAAGGCGACATCACAAGCCTACGCGGCCGCAGCCGACCCGGCCCAACGTGCGCCTTACGATGTTGAATATCGCACCATCGGCGCCGAGGATGGCGTCGAGCGTTGGGTGGCCGCCAAGGGCCGGGGCGTCTTCGACGACGACGGTCGCTGCCTGCGCGTGGTGGGCACGGCGATCGACATCACGACCCGAAAACATGCCGAGGAAGCCCGCGATTTGCTGATGCGAGAGGTCGATCACCGGGCGCGCAATTCGCTGGCGATCATCCAGTCCGTCGTCCGCCTGACCCAAGCGCCCGATCCGGCCGCCTTCCGCCAGGCGATCCACGGCCGTATCGAGGCCATGGCGCGAGCTCAGTCGACGCTGGCCAAGGGCCAGTGGCGCGGCGGCACCATCGCCGAGGTCGTTCGCGACGAACTGCTGTCGTCCGTCACCGCGGCCTCGCGGGTCCGACTGTCGGGCGGCGAGATCCCCTTGCCGGCCGACCACCTTCAGCCGCTGAGCATGATCTTGCACGAGCTGGCCACCAACGCGACCAAGTACGGCGCCTTGTCGGTCCGCGAAGGCACTGTCGAAGTCAGCTGGGCCAACGCGCCGAACGGATGGTCCCTGCATTGGCAGGAGCGTGACGGGCCACCGACCACGCCGCCGTCGCGCTCGGGCTTCGGCTCGCGACTGATGGTCAATCTGGCGCGCCAGCTGGACGGCGAGATCGCCTTCGATTGGGCGCCCGAAGGCCTCTCGGTCAAGCTGATCAGCGGACGAACAGGCGCCTGACCGGGCTCTCGTTCTCCGCGCCTGCCGGATCGGCCGTACAGCCCGCCACTCGAGGCCCGCCGCCTGCGCCCGGCGCGGGTCCACCCATCGTTTGATCGTTGCCGGAACAGGAGGGCGTGGGAGCGGTTGAGACCGCGACCTCTTCACCCATCCGGAACCGATCCATGGCGACCACGGCGAAAACCAAGGCCAAGCAGAAGTCCGCGCGCGCGGCCACCAAGGCCCAGGCGGCCCCCAAGGGTCCGCGCGGTCCGGACGCCATTTCCCTGCTCGAAGCCGACCACCGCGAGGTGGAGGACTATTTCGAGGCGTACGAGGGCCTGACCGACGCGGCCGAGAAGAAGGCCCTGGCCGACAAGATCTGCCTGGCCCTGAAGGTCCATGCCCAGATCGAAGAAGAGTTCTTCTACCCGCCTGCGCGCGAGAAGACCGGCGATGGCGACCTGATCGACGAGGCCATCGTCGAGCACATGGGCGCCAAGACCCTGATCGCCCAGATCGAGGCGGGCCTTCCAGGCCAGCCGCTCTACGACGCCAAGGTCAAGGTGCTTGGCGAACAGGTGCGTCACCATGTCGAGGAAGAGGAAAGCGAGCTCTTCCCCGAGGTGCGGGCGACCAACCTCGATCTCGACGCCCTGGGCGCCAAGCTGGCGGCCCGCAAGGCCGAGTTGATGGCGCAGCTCGCGCCGCCCGCCCTCGCCTAGCCACGCGATGTTTCGCGCTCGTGCGCATACCCCTTTTCGAAGTCAGGACCGATCATGCCGACCAAGCCCAAGCCGCCCACAACCGCGCCGACCGCGCCCGACACCACGATCGGCGTCGAGACGCTCACCGCCCCCGGCGGTGAACTGCATCAGCAGGCCAGCGGCGAGCCGACCCAATTGACGACCAATCAGGGCGTGCCGATCGGCGACAACCAGAACTCGCTGAAGGCCGGCGCGCGCGGACCGGTTCTGCTGCAGGACTTCATCCTGCGCGAAAAGATCATGCACTTCGACCACGAGCGGATTCCCGAGCGCGTGGTTCACGCCCGCGGCTCGGCCGCGCACGGCTTCTTCGAGTGCCTGGAAGACCTTTCGGCGATCACCGCCGCCGACTTCCTGCAGCGGCCGGGCGAGCGCACCCCGGTGTTCACGCGCTTTTCGACCGTAGCCGGCAACAAGGGCTCGATGGACCTGGCCCGAGACGTGCGCGGCTTCGCCGTCAAGTTCTACACGCAAGCGGGCAACTTCGATCTGGTCGGCAACAACATCCCGGTGTTCTTCATCCAGGACGCCATCAAGTTCCCCGACCTGATCCACGCGGCCAAGCAGGACCCCGACCGCGAGTTCCCGCAAGCCCAGACCGCCCACGACACCTTCTGGGACTACATCTCGCTCACCCCCGAGAGCATGCACATGGTCATGTGGATCATGTCTGACCGCACCATCCCGCGCTCCTACCGGATGATGGAAGGCTTTGGCGTCCATACCTTCCGGCTGGTCAACGCCGCCGGCCAGAGCACCTTCGTCAAGTTCCACTGGCGTCCCAAGCTCAATTCCCAGTCGGTGGTGTGGGACGAGGCCATCAAGATCAACGGCGCCGATCCCGATTTCCACCGTCGTGACCTCTGGGAAGCGATCGACACCGGCGACTTCCCCGAGTGGGAGTTCTGCCTGCAGACCTTCACCCAGGACGAGGCCGACGCCCTGCCCTTCGACGTGCTCGATCCGACCAAGATCATCCCCGAGGAGGTCATCCCGCTGCGGGTGGTCGGCCGCATGGTCCTGGACCGCAACCCCGACAACTTCTTCGCCGAGACCGAACAGGTCGCCTACTGCGCCTCGCACGTCGTGCCCGGCATCGACTTCACCAACGACCCGCTGCTGCAAGGCCGGCTTTTCTCCTACCAGGACACCCAGCTCAAGCGCCTGGGATCGGCCAACTTCCACCAGATCCCGATCAATCAGCCCAAGTGCCCGTTCCACAATCTGCAGCGCGATGGCCACATGCAGATGAGCGTGCCCAAGGGCCAGGTGAACTATGAGCCGTCGAGCCTGGGCGAGGACATAAAGCGCGAGAGCCAGGCCAGCGGCTACCGCACCTTCCCCGCTTCCGAAACCGGCGAGCAGCTGCGCGTGCGACCCGAGACCTTCGCCGACCACTACAGCCAGGCGCGCCTGTTCTTCCTGAGCCAGACCGAGCCGGAACGCGACCACATCGTCTCGGCCCTGATCTTCGAGCTCTCCAAGTGCAACGTGTCGCGCGTGCGCGACGCGGTGCTCTCGCGCCTGGTCAACATCGACGAGAGCCTCGCCGCGCGGGTCGCCGCGGGCCTTGGAATCAAGGATCCGATCGCGCCGGCGCCCGCGGCGGTCCCGGCTCAGGACCTGCCCCTTTCACCCGCCCTCAGCATCCTGGCCAAGGCCGCTCCGGGCCTCGTCGGTCGCAAGGTCGGGGCCCTGGTCACCGATGGCGTCGACGATGGGCTTCTCAATGACCTCAGGGCCGCGGTCGAGGCGGCCGGCGCCAAGCTTGCGATCATCGCGCCGACCATTACCGGTGTGACCACCGCCGGCGGCCAGCTGATCCCCGCCGACTTCCGCGTCGACGGCGGCCCGTCGGTGCTGTTCGACGCGGTGGCGGTGCTGGCGTCGGACGAGGGCGGCGCGGCCTTGGCGCTGGAAGCCGCGGCCGTCAACTTCGTGCGCGACGCTTTCGGGCATCTGAAGGTCATCGCCTATGTGCCGGCCGCCGCGCCGCTCTTCGTCAAGGGCGGGCTCTCCGACGCCAATCCCGACGCCGACGCGGGCCTCATCAACCTGCCGACCAAGGCGATCGCCGATTTCGTCAGCGCCGCCGAAGCGGGCCGGATCTGGGCCCGTGAGCCGTTGGTCCGCAAGGTCTTCTGATCGTCCGCCCATGGCCTGGCGCGCGCCGGGTCATGGGCGGCCACGACCTGGCGAGCTTTTCGTCCTCGCCGCAGGAACGACAAGGCGCGCCAGGATTTCTCTCAAGGTCCGGACAGCGCCTTCTTGGCCCTGGGGACGCCAGCGGCCCGGCATACGCCCCCCGACGATCGCCGGGCCGCACCCTCTCCTCTTCGTCGAAGCTCTGACCCCGCCCAAGCCCGGATCCGCCCCGCATGCCAAGATCTCCCAAGCCTCCTCAAGTTGGTCAGGGGGCGATGTTGCTGGGACGCCAGAGTTATCCGGTTAGCTTTGAGCTTCGCTACATCGACTCCCAGGGCCTGCGGGTGGCCAAGGGCGGTCTGACCGGCGACGCCGAGGCCATGCGTGAGGCGTTCCGGGCCGGGCGGGCGCGCTTGTCGCTCGACGATGGCAAGAACTTGGAGATCGCGATCGTGGCCCACACCGAAGGCAGTTCGACCGCCTATTTCGAGAGCGCCGCCCAGACGCGTTAGGCCAATCCTCGCGGCCCTGGGGTGAAGATGAATCCCTTCGCGGGATTGGCGCGTTGATGCCCCAAGGAGATCCACGATGACCAAGGCCGCCAACGACGACCGGCGCTTCAGCGTCCACGCCCGCCACGCGGGGCCTCACCATGCCCGGGTTGTCCACGAGCCGTCGTTCGAGGCCGCGGCCGTGGCCTATGTCGAGGACCTGGCCATCGCGCCCGAGGACGACGGCGAGATCAGCGTCGTGGTTCGCGATCTCGACACCGGCGGCGAGCACTGCTTCCGCATAGACGTCGACACCGGCGAGACCGCGCCCTGCGGCGCCTGAGAACGAATCACCGCGCCCGTCGTTGAATCCAGGACGCCGCGCAGGCGGGCAAGGATCTTCGACATGGCATATCGCCCGACCTGGCAAGGACATCTTCGGCTTTCGCTCGTGACCTGCCCGGTGGCCCTCTACACGGCCACCAACAGCGGCGGCGAGGTGCACTTCAACCTGATCAATCCGGAGACCAACAACCGGATTAAGATGGTCACTACTGACCCCGACACCGGGCCGATCGAGCGCAGCAAGCTGGTCAAGGGCTACGAGGTGTCCAAGGGCGAATACATCCTGCTGAGCCAGGACGAGATCAACGACGTCAAACTCGAGAGCACCAAGACCATCGACATCGAGCGGTTCGTGCCGGCCGAGGACATCGACCGCATCTATTGGGACAATCCCTACTACCTCGCGCCCGATGGCAAGCTGGCCCAGGAGGCCTTCGCCGTGATCCGCGAGTCGATGGAACGCTCGGGCCAGATCGCGCTGGGCCGCGTGGTGATGTCGACCCGCGAGCGGCTGCTGGCCTTGGAGCCGCGCGGCAAGGGCATCTTGGCCTACACGCTGCGCACCGACGCCGAGGTGCGCAAGGAAGACGAGGTTTTCGGATCGATCAGCGACAAGGCCGCCGATCCGCAGATGATCGCCATCGCCCAGAAGATCATCGAGCAGCAGGAAGGCCCGTTCGATCCCAGCCAGTTCGTCGATCGTTATGAAGAGGCGCTGAAGGACCTGATCAAGGCCAAGCAGAAGGGCCACAAGATCGCCAAGGTCGAAGAACCCGAGGACACCAATGTCGTCGACCTGATGGCCGCCTTGCGCGCCAGCCTGGGCGGCAAGGACGCCAAGGCTCCGGCCAAGGCCGCCGCCAAGAAACCCGCGGCCAAGAGCAAGGCCAAGGCGCCCGCCAAGACCGCGTCGGCCAGGACGCGCAAGGCCAGCTAGATCTCGCCGCCCTCGGCCCGGTAGGCCCTCCGGGCCTTGTCCAGTCGCGCCTCGGCGGTCTTGCGATCGGCCGTCCAACGCCGACGCGACGCGGCCTCCTCAGCCTCGAGCGTCTCGCGCCGCCTTTGGAAATCGGCTTCGTCTTCGAGGCGGCGCCTATTGATCGCCGTCAGCGCTTTTTCCGCCGCATCGACCTCGGAGCGATCCGGCGCCGCCGCCGCGGGCTGGGGCGCCTTGACCTTGGGGACGACCTTCAGCGCCGGCTTGGGCCGTTTTGGCGGATCGGGGACCCGCGGCAGGTTCGGCAAGACGCTGAAGGGATCGTTGGAGCCTATCGCGCGGCGCAAAGGCGTTTCGGGATGGCCCAGGGCCGCCTCCACCGCCGCCGGGTCTTCGGCGAGCTTGGCGCGGCCCTCGGCGAACAGGTTCTGGCGCATGCCCCAGGCGGCCAGGGCCGCGGCCTGGTTCGGCGCGGCCACGACGCTGTCGTGGAAGCCGAACTGGGCCTGATAGACCTTCAGACGGCGCGGCGCCTTGGCCATCGGCTCAGACCTTGCCCAGGCGCTCGATCGCCTTGGCGAGAGAGCGTTCGCCCTCGCAATAGCCTTCCCAGGCCGTCAGCTTGCGCACCAGGCCCGGCACGGTGCGCACGGTGTACTTGGCCGGGTCCAGGCCCTTCTTCACCTGCCCCCAGCCGATCGGCATCGACACCGGCGCGCCGGGTCGGCCGCGCGGCGACAGCGGCGCTACCGCCGTGGCCATGCGATCGTTGCGCAGATAGTCCAGGAAGATGCGTCCTGTCCGATCCTTCTTGGCCATACTGATCAGGTAGCGGTCGGGATCATCGGCCGCCATGGCCTTGCAGACGTCGCGGGCGAACGCCTTGGCGATGTCCCAGCCGATCCCCTCGGCCGACAACGGGGTAACGACGTGCAGGCCCTTGCCGCCCGTGGTCTTGCAAAACGACACCAGGCCAAGGTCAGCCAGTCGGTCGCGCACTTCACGCGCGCCCTCGATGACCCGCTCGAACGGCACGTCGGGCGCGGGATCGAGGTCGAAGACCAGCCGCCCTGGCTGTTCGGGCAGGAACGGCTCGCTGTTCCAGGGATGCAGTTCCAGCGCGCCGACCTGGGCGGCGGCGACCAGGGCCTCGACCTTGTCGAATTGGAGGTAGGGTTTGCGGTCGCCCCACACCTCCACCTCGGTGATCAAGGCCGACTGGCCCTGGCCCGAATGGCGCTGGAAGAACTTCTGCTCGCCCCCGATGCCGTCGGGCATGCGGATCATCGAACAGGGCCGGCCGCGGACATGCTCGATCATCCAAGCGCCGACCGCCTCGTAATATCGCGCCAGCTCGCCCTTGGTCACCGGCTGACCATCGCCCGCTTGCGGCCATAGAATCTTGCTGGCGTTGGAAATGGTCTGGCCCATGACCACGATCGAACCCTTGGGACTGACGGTCGCGGAGCGAACAGTCGTGGCTCCAGCCTTCTGGGCCTTGGGCTCGGCGAGTTTGGTCGCGGCGGGCGCGGGCGTCTCGGCCTCGACCTCGGCGGCGGGTTTGTCCTCGCGCAGACCCTTGAAGGACGCCTGGCGAAGCTGTCCTTCGGCGGTGAAGCCTTCGTACTCGATCTCGGCCACCAGCTGGGGCTTGACCCAGTGGACCTCACCCAGGCGCCCCGCGCGGCTGGGGCCTTCCTTACCCTGGAACGGGGACTTTTCAGTCTCCAGGGCTTTCAGCTTGGGCAGGATCACCGCGACCTTGTCACGGCCAAAGCCCGTGCCGACGCGGCCGATGTGGAAGAGCTTGCCGTCGCGATACACCCCGGCGATCAGCGAACGGAAGGCGCCGCCGGTTGTGGTGTAGCCGCCGATCACCACCTCGTGCCCGGCCCTGCACTTGGACTTGGTCCAGGTCTCGCCCCGCCCGGACCGATACGGCGCGTCCAGCCGCTTGGAGACGATGCCTTCCAGATCCATGCGACAGGCCGACAGCAGCACCGCGTCGCCGGCGGTGATGAAGTGGTCGACGAAGCGCAGGACGGGCGGCGCGCCCTTGAGGTTGGCGGCCAGACGATCCTTGCGCTGAGAGAGCGGCAGCTCGCGCAGGTCTTCCAGGCCGTCGAACATCTGGTCGAAGACGAAGAACACCAGGTCGGCGGTATCCCGCTCCGAAATCGCCGCCTGCAGCGCGGCGAAATCGGGCGCGCCGGTGTGGTCGAGCGCGACGATCTCGCCATCGATGACGCCGTCCCCGAGCTTGGCGCCGGCGGCGGTGATCTCGGGAAACTTCGCCGACCAGTCAAGGCCCTTGCGGGTGCGCAAGGCCGCCTTGCCGCCCTGGGTGCGAAGCTGCATGCGATAGCCGTCGAACTTGATCTCGTGCGCCCAGCCCGGTCCGGACGAAGGCTTGTCGACGGGCTTGGTCAGCTGCGGCTCGATGAAGTCTGGCAGGACCTTGGCGGCCTTGGCCTTGGCCGCGCTAGCCTTGACCGGCTTCACGAGTCCCGCGGGCGCGCTGCCGTCGCGATCGCTTTGCCAGACGGCGCCGGCGTCGGCGCCCTGCGCCGTCATGAACGGCGTGGCGGCCTTGCCCTTGCCGCTGGCGATCTCGGCCATGGTCCGCCCAGAGGCGATCGACCGGTCCGCGTCGGTGGGACCATCGGGGTTTCCCGCCTTCGCGCCTTCATCGCGGTGCTTGATCAGAATCCAACTCGCCCGGCCCTTGCCATCGCGCTTGGTGCGTACGATCACCCAGGAGCCGTGCATGCGCCCGCCTTCCATGACGAACTTCAACTCGCCCTTGGCCAACGCCGCGGCGATGTTCTCAAAGCCCTTTTCCGGGGCCCAGTAGCCGCGGTCCCACAGCATCACCGTGCCGCCGCCGTACTGGCCCTTGGGGATCGTGCCCTCGAAGTCGCCATAGTCGAGGGGATGGTCCTCGACCTCCATGGCCAGGCGCCGGTCGGACGGATCCAACGAGGGCCCCTTGGGCACCGCCCAGGAGCGAAAGGTCCCGTCGTGCTCGAGGCGAAGGTCGAAATGCAGGTGGCTGGCGGCGTGTTTCTGGATCACGAAGCGCAAGGCCTTGGAGGCGGCCACCTTGCCGCGCCCGGACGGCTCGGCCGTCTGGGTGAAATCGCGCATCGCCTGATATTGCTTGAGCTTGTTCTGCGCCATGGCGGCTCCTTCGTGAGCCAAACGGTCAAGCCGCGCGCGTGATCCGCACGAGCGCTCCGGGGGGGGGGGGGGGGG